>CAZPOJ010000140.1:0-7332 GCA_964588005.1 uncultured Sphaerochaeta sp. | reverse complement strand
AATGAAACATTAAAACTCCTAGAAAAAAGACGTTCTGTACGTGCGTTTAGTGATACAGCGCTGACAGAAGAACAGATCTCCCTCATCAAGGGAGCAACACTGAGGGCCCCAACGGCAGGGAACATGGCTCTCTACTCGGTGGTTGAGGTGCACGACCAGAAGAAAAAGGAAGCACTCGCCAAGCTTTGTGACAACCAGCCCATGATAGCCAAAGCACCTTTGGTCTGGGTCTTCCTTGCAGACATGCAGAAGTGGGTAACCTATTTTACCGAAGGGGGCTCCAGGAAGAAGGGTGAAGAAGAGGGCCTCGCCCTGTGGCGTGATCCTGGTTTGGGCGATCTGCACCTCTGCATGCAGGATGCTATCATTGCAGCACAAAATGCTGTAGTGGCGGCTGAATCCCTGGGTATAGGCTCATGCTATATCGGAGACGTCATTGAAAACTTTGAAAGCTTGCGCGACCTTTTGGAACTTGATCACTATACCGTGCCAGCCTGTATGTTGATCTTCGGAAACCCCAAGACAGAACCCAAAGGAAAGCAGACCCCACGATGTCCCCAAGAGGCAATCTTCATGCAAGATCGCTACCAAAGGCCTACCTTGGAGCAGTTGGAGCATGCGTTTGCAGAGCATGAAGCACAAAGAAGAGATTCCAAGATCCTCCCCTTCAACAATACAGGAAGCATTGCAGACCACTACTACTTCAAAAAACATACAAGCGATTTTATGGAGGAGATGAACCGCTCCACAAAAGTCATGTTCGATCACTGGTGTAAAAGCTAAGAAGCTTGCGCCCTCCCCCATTTCGTACTACCATACCGGATATGGCCTATACAATATTACTGGTGGATGATGAGAGTGCAGTGAGGGAGGGGATACGCAACCGTACCCCCTGGGAGCGCTATAATTTCAAGGTGGTGGGAGAGGCTGGAAACGGCATTGAAGCCCTTGAGATGATCGAGGAGTTGCGCCCGGACGTGGTCATTACCGACATAAAGATGCCCTACCTTGACGGTATGGAGCTGATCAAGGAGATCCGCAGGTCACACCCGCCTGTAACCATCATCATCATCAGCGGCTATGATGAGTTTACCTATGCCCAGCAGGCTATCCGCTACGATGTCAGTGAGTATGTGCTCAAGCCGGTCACCAGTGAGGATATCTGCAACCTGCTCGAACGTACGGCAAAGCTGCTGGATGAGGATATCATCAGGATGCAGGACCAGAAGCGTTTGAAAAGTGTCTACAACCAGGCCCTTCCCCTTATCAGGGAGAAGTTCCTGGTCTCCTTGCTTACCCCTGTACATCAGAACCCCAATGCAAGCCTTATCGCCAAGGCAAAGGATTATGGGTTCAACCTTGAGTGTGATGAGTTTATCGTTGCCACCTTTGAGACCAACCATGATGAAGAGGACGACCCTTTGGAAGCCATGGCCCTCTTGGAAGTTACCCTGGAGGTGTTCCAGAAGGAGGAGAACATCGTCTTCCAATTTGAAAACCAGATAGTCATCATCTTTACTGGCAACAGCCATGGAGAAGGACAATATGACGCACTCTTTCGCAAACAGACGTTCAGGAAAATCGAGCAGCTGCAGGCCTATCTGGATAAGTACTTCCCCTTCCCCATAGTCATTGGGGTAGGAAACCTGGTGCATACGCCCTCAGCCATCTCCCAGTCCTACAGACAAGCCCTGGAAGCTCTGAACTATAGCTCCTTCTATCCCGAGCAGCAGATTCTAGTCATCAGTGACTTGGAGAAGCCTGACACCCAGGAGAACAAGAGCCACCTGCAGGAACTGCAAAGCAACGTCATCATAGCGGTAAAGCTCGGTACCGAAGAGCAGGTGGTGGAGAGTGTGAACAATCTCTTCGGGGAAAGGGCTGCAGCCCTTCCCCTTGAAGGGTTGCAGGCATTTCTCCTTGAGCTGAGCGCTTCCTTGAACAGCCTTGCTGAAAACTATAACTACAACCTCTTCCAACTCAGTCTCGAGGGTGATTCTCGCTCCTTCTTCGCTGAACTGGGAAGCTTGAACACCTTGGGGAAAGCCCGACGCTGGCTTACAAAGCTTGCCCTTTCCATACGTACTGCCATCAGCGGACAGCGGGAGAACTCCCATATACAGTTTGTACAAGATGCAAAATCCCTGATAGCCAAGCACTACACCGAAGCCGGGTTTGGTCTTGACCAGGTGTGCGAGCTCATCGGGGTTAGCCCTTCGTACTTCAGCTCCACCTTCAAGCGGGAGATGGGCATCTCGTTTGTGCAGTACCTCACAAGCATACGCATGAAACGGGCAAAGGAGCTTTTGACGCAATCAGAGGGGAAGACCTACGAAATAGCACAGGCGGTGGGCTATACCGAGCCCAACTACTTTAGCTTCTGCTTCAAGCGGCATGAGGGGGTCTCCCCCTCCCAGTACCGTCAGGCAAACAGGTAGGCTATGAGAAGACAAACACAGGACTGGAGCATCAAGACGATCGTGACCATAGCCATCGCTGTGGTCTCGATCACCTTCACCCTCATTGTCTCCGCTATCCTTTTTTCCGAGTTCTCCTCCACAGTCAGAGATAATGCCACTGTATCAACACGCGAGATAGTGCGACAGATCAATGCCAACTTGAGCTACTATATCAATGACATCGTCTCCATATCAGGATATGCAAAAGACCTTGCCAAACAGATAGACACCTTGGGAAAGGATGAGGTCGAGGACAAGCTCAAGACTATCCTTTCCAGCAGACAGGATATTGTCTCCCTGGTCCTGTTTGACCTTGAGGGCAAGGCTGTCCTTTCCACCAACGAAACACCTTTCAGGGCACCTGAAGAGATAGTAGCGCAAAAGTGGTTCGGCAGAACCCTTGGGGGCGAGGGAAACTTTTACTTTACCGGGCCTCATGTGCAGCAGCTCTCCACCAGTGCCTACCCTTGGGTCATCACGTACAGCCAGCAGATCAGCTACTCCAAAGAAGGTGGGGAGACGATGCAAGGGCTGCTGCTCATAGACATGAACTTTTCAGCTGTCAGCAGCCTGGCTAAAAATGCCAGACTGGGATCCACCGGCTATGTCTACTTTATCGACAACAACAACAAGATAGTCTACCACCCGCTACAACAGCTTATAAACTCCAATATCTTCAACGAAGATATCGACTCTGTCTCTGAATATATCTTTGGCACGTTTACCAACACCTTTGAAGGACGGGAGAGGCTGGTCATCATCGATACGGTAAACAATGCACGCTGGAGAATCGTCGGAGTCGCTTTCATGGACGAACTGATGAGCGGGCTCAATCAGTTTGCCACGCTCATGGCCCTGATCCTCGTCCTTTGTATCGTCATCACCATCTTCTTGGCCAGGTATGTATCAGGGTGGATAAGCAGGCCCATCAAGGAGCTTGAGCGTTTGATGGTAGCAGTCGAGAGGGGGGACTTCTCAGAGCCCCCCACCGTGAAGGGGAACCAGGAGGTAGAGGCCCTCTCCCAGTCCTTCTCCCTGATGATCTTGCGCATCCGCACTCTTATGGATGATATCGTCAAGAGCCAGGAGCTGAAACGCAAGTTCGAGCTTGATGCCCTCCAGGCGAAGATCAACCCCCACTTCCTTTATAACACGCTCGACTCTGTCGTCTGGATGGCCGAGCAAAATGATACCCAAGGGGTCATCCGCATGATCTCAGCCTTGGCAAAGCTCTTCAGGGTCTCCCTGAGCAAGGGTCATGAGGTCATCAGCTTGAGCGAGGAACTGGAGCATGTGCACAACTACCTCATCATCCAGCAGATTCGGTATCAGGGAAAGTTTGAGTTCTCCATCCAGGTGGAAGAGGGGCTACAGGACTGCCCTACCATCAAGCTTATCGTACAGCCCATAGTGGAGAACGCTATATATCATGGCATCAAGTATCTGCAAGAGATGGGGCATATAACCATCAAGGCATACCGCAGGAAACCCGGAGCCATAGTGCTGGAGATCCAGGACAACGGGGTCGGCATGGATGAGGAGAAACTGACCAAGATCCTCACCTTCAGCGGGATACACTCCCCCAGAGGCAGTGGTATAGGGGTGCGCAATGTGCACCAGAGGGTCCAGCTCTACTATGGATCTGACTTTGGACTGGAGATCTCCAGCGAACTCGATGAGGGGACGCTGGTGCGTATAGTAATTCCAGAGGGAGGGAGCATACACCCGATCAAGGGGGTACAAAAATGAAAAGACACCATATATCCCTGTTCCTTATCATCCTGATGATCAGCCTCCTGCTCGGATGCACCAAACGTGATGAGAGAGAGGATCCCTACCGCATTGCGGTCATCACCATGATGCAAGGAGGGGAGTTCTGGGGGGCTTTGAAGAACGGGGCGCGTAACGCTCGTACTGAGACAGGGGCAGTCCTAGAGTTTATGGCTCCCATCAATGAAGCTGATTATGATACCCAGGCTGCATATGTGGAAGAAGCTATCGCCCAACATTTTGATGCAATAATCCTCTCACCCAGCCATACCTCTCGCCTCGAGGGTGTGGTGGAGAAGGCAAGGAGCAAAGGCATCAAGGTGGTGCTTGCCGACACCCGGCTGGAGAAGAGCACCGCAGACCTCTTCATCACCGCAGACTATGAACAGGTAGGGGTGGAGATGGCCAGGCACGCCTTCTCGCTCTTTGATGAAGGAGAACCCATCAAGGCCCTGATACTGGGCTCGCTTCCCAATTCAACGTCGATGACCAGTGTGGTAAGCGGCCTCGTCTCAGCTTTCAATCTAGAGCAAAACGCTGAGATAGCGTATGCCACCTACAGTTTCACCGACGAGGCTATAGCGAAAAAGATCACTGAGAATACCCTGGCAAGCGATGCCATGGTCAATATGATCTTTGCCTTAGAAGAGAATACCGCCCATGGAGTGGTCAATGCCCTTCCTGCAGATAGGGATATCAGGCTCATTGCCTTTGGCACCACACAGTTTGAGGTGCAGCTCCTGGAAGAGGAGGTCATCGACGCCTTGGTGGTCATCAACAGCTTCAACCTTGGCTACCGCTCGGTAAAGGCTGCTATCGATCTTCTCAAGAACATCAAGCCCGCAGAGAAGCTGGTCGAGCATGCCCTGGTGACCAAGGACTCCATGTTCAGCGAGCAGCATCAGAGGCTGCTGTTCCAGACTATCCTTTAATAGAGCAAGGATAAACCAGAGAACTCTGAAAACGCAATGAAGGGGCAGGAATTTCCTGCCCCCTGCCCAAAGTTCTAAGAACTAGTTTTTCTTTACATACTTGCGAATATCAAAGGATACCGCAGAAACAATGATCATACCCTTGATGATGTTCTGCCAGTAAGGGTTCACCCCAACAAAGGTCAGACCGTAGTTGATAAAGGAGAAGATGATAACACCAGCGATAACACCACTGACTGTTCCGACGCCACCGGTTGTGGATACACCACCGACAACACAGGAGGCAATGGCATCGAGCTCATAGCCACTTCCATAGTTGTTGGTTGCGCCCCCGGTGCGTGCTGCTTCCAGGACACCAGAGAGGGCGATGAGAAATCCACACAAGCCGAAGAGCCCGACCAGGGTTTTGGTGATGTTGATACCGGAAACTGCGGCAGCTTCGGGGTTACCACCTACTGCATACACATTCTTACCGAAGACCGTCTTGTTTAGTATAATCCAGACGATCAGAGAGACTAGTGCGGCAAATATGATGATAACCGGCATAAACCCTATCGAGCCTGAACCCAAGTAGGTGAAGTCGGCACGAAGACCGCCGATGGGCTGGCTGTTGTTCGGTGCCATGTTGAAATAGATCGAGTTAACCCCATAGATGATAAGCATGGATGAGAGCGTTGCGATAAAGGCAGGAACCTTGAACTTTGCAACGATCATGCCGTTGATCATACCAAACATAGTACCCACCAGCACTGCGATCAGGATGGGAAACAGGATGGGAATCTGCCCAAGTTCTGGGTAGAAACGTCTCACATAGTCAGGAGTCTGCAGCATGGATGCTGAGATGACTGCTGCAAGACCAACAGTTCGTCCACCACCGAGGTCAACACCACCGGTCAGGATGACAAACATCATGCCCAAAGCCATGATGACTTTCGTTGAGCTCATCATCAGCACATCTCGCATGACTCTGACACTCAAGATTCTAGGGTTGATAATCGCTATGACCACAACCAACAACAGCAGGACGAGGAAAATTGCCTTATCCATAACAAACTGCTTTACCGTTCTTTTTCCCAATAGTGTATATACCAAACTATTTGTACTCATTATATTCCCCTCCTAGCCGACATACTTTGTCGCCAGTTCCATAATTTCTTCCTGGTTTGTACTCTTGCTGTCCACCGTACCGGCGACACGCCCTTCACTCATTACCACGATCCTGTCGGTCATACCAATAAGCTCCGGCATCTCACTGCTGATCATGATGACACCCTTTCCTTGGGCTGCGAGTTCACTCATGATGACGTAGATCTCATATTTGGCACCTACGTCAATTCCTCTGGTAGGCTCATCAAGGATGAGGATATCAGGTGTAGTGAGCAACCAACGAGCTATGAGCACCTTCTGCTGGTTACCTCCACTCAAACTCTTTATCAGGGTTTTAGCGGTGGGGGTCTTTATATCCAGGTCCTTGATGCTTTTCTTCGTGTCCGTTGCCATCTTGGCCGCATTGAGCAACCCAGTCTTGTTGAGGTACGAGGAGACATTGGCGATGAGGAGGTTATCCTGCACTGAGAGGACCGGGAATATTCCTGTTGCACGTCGCTCTTCGGTGAGCAGGGCCATTCCCAGCTTTTTGGCTTCATAGGCACTATTACAGGATTTCTCTTTCCCTGATACAAACAGCTTGCCTTCACTATGCAGTCTCAGGCCAAAAATAGCCTCCATGACCTCTGTACGCTGTGCACCGACAAGGCCACCGATTCCTAGGATCTCACCCTTATGCAGGGTAAAGGAGACCTCTTTGAAACTACGGGGGTTGGGAGAGGTATAGTTTTCAATTCTCATCAGTTCACTGCCAGGATTGCTTTTTCTGGGAGGGAACCTGTTGACAAGGTCGCGTCCTACCATCCTCTTGATAATCATTCCTGTAGTAAGTTCTTTTGCCTCCCAGGTTCCAACATACTTTCCATCACGCATAATGGAGACCTCATCAGAAATCTTGAGGATCTCTTCCATCTTATGGGAGATGTAGATTATGGCTACCCCACGCTCTTTAAGTGAGCGAATGATGGTAAAGAGGTGATCGACCTCATTTTCTGTCAGGGATGAGCTGGGCTCATCCATGATAATGATCTTTGAATCATAGGATACGGCTTTTGCAATCTCAA
>CAZPOJ010000139.1:0-7393 GCA_964588005.1 uncultured Sphaerochaeta sp. | reverse complement strand
AAGAATCAAGCGAAACTCGGATTTGATTTGGCCTTCCTATACAGTCAATTCGACTGAAATGAGCTCATCAACCGTCTGATCTGGCCAACCAGATAGAGCGGCAAAGTGACCAGAGTGTAGCTGTAGTCGGTTGTAGGTAGGGAAGAGGTGACGGTCTCTACCAAAGGAGTATTCGTTGAGAAACGCAAAGCTACAGAGAGGTGTTCAATTCCATGAACAGATGCAAGGATTTCAGCGTTCCTGTTTTTCCTGATTTTACTTCGACAGGGAGTATGGAATTCCCTTGCCGGATAATAAAATCAACCTCAGCGTTGGATTGTGCCTTCTCTCTAGACCAATAGTGGAGCTGTTGATGCATGTAGCTTGGTTGGCTATAGAGCAGATGTTGTCCGATGAACTGTTCAGCCAGTTCCCCTTGGTTGGAGAAAAACTATTCCTTGTCCTGGGAAATATCTGCGATCGACAATCCTTGTAGTGCAAGATAGATTCCGATATCCAAAAGAATCCCTTTGGAGTTTTTCCGGTTTATCTCAGCCTATAGGGGTAGCTTGTTCGCATTGGAATGATACGCTCTGTACAGAAGTCGGGCATGTTCGAACAAGGTCAGAATCCGATTGGTAACGGAACTCCGCTCTTGAGCAAGTATGTCGACATATTTGATTTATTAGCCAACAGTGGTTCCCAGTTTGTCGAACACCTCCTGAAGTTTACTGAGGTCTATTCGAGTCTTGTACTTTGCAAAATCATCACGGTAGGTATTGAGGATTGAGTATTTTATTCTGTCAGCTTCGAGCAACGAAAAAGTATCCCTGTAGACCTTGATTACCTGTGGCATTCCTCCCAACAGGTGGTGGATCCGAAGATATTCCAGGGCCTTTTCATGGATGGCTTGTGGAATTTCCTCTCCCAATGTATAGGCTTGTAGGTAGGTAGTCAGTTGATCAGAGCCCATTGCAACAAGGAATTCTTCGAAAGTCATGGGACCCATGAAACAGTATTCAATTCTCCCGACGGGCATGGATAGCTCATATTGTTCGAGAGCAAACTCAAGCAAGGATCCTGCAGCAATCACCGCGAGTTGGGGGACTTCTTCGAAAAAATAACGCAGGGAGAGTATTGCCGCCGGATTAGCTTGGATTTCATTAAGGAAGAGAACCGATGTATGCAAGTCTATTTTCACGTTATACAGGACTTCCAAGGATTGGATGATTTTCTTAGGTTCGTTAGAGGTGAAAAGACTTTTCAAGGTATGTGTCTGTTCGAAGTTGAGCTCGATCAGCTGAAGACCGTTTTTTCGCAAAACATTCGTACCAGTGTTGATTTTTCGATCTGCCTAGCTACACGTATGATACGTGGTTTACGATGGGGACTCTTATGCCATTCTTGCAGATATGCTTCTTCTTTTCTTTTCATGGATAGGGTATAGCATACAAATGATATATAAGGGTTGATTTCATACTACCCCGTAATTGCTTAGGGCAAACAGTATAGCGTATAAGCGCTGTGCAGGAAAAAGCACCTAGCAATATGTGGGGAAGCAGTGTAACAATGATCTGATTCCTTAGCAGAGTTTGTAGGAGATGTCGAGCGTCTTAACCAAAAGAATTTGAGCTACTATAGGATATACCTATTTAGAGCAAGTCAGCTACCTGTTTGAATCTTCCCCTACACGCACTTCTATGCCATTATACGTACCAAGGAGTTAGTATGGAACTAATGCTTGATACTGCAAATCTCAAGGAGATAGAGCGATCACTCGCCCTCTACCCTATAAGTGGAGTCACCACCAACCCTTCCATCATCAAGGAGGAGAGGGCCCAGGATTTCTTTGGCCATATGAAGAGCATCCGGACCTTGATCGGACATGAGCGCAGTTTGCACGTCCAGGTGGTAGCCGATGATTGTCCGACCATCATTGCCGAGGCTGATAAGATTCTCTCCGTCCTGGGAAAGGAGACCTTCATCAAGATACCGGTCACTGAAGAGGGCCTCAAGGCTATTCAGATCCTCACCTCCCGAGGGGTAAGTGTGACCGCTACAGCTGTCTATACCACTATCCAGGGGATACTGGCCATGCTCGGTGGAGCTCGCTATATCGCTGTCTACTACAACAGGATGCTGAATATCGATATCGATGCCCCCAAGGTCATCAAGGAGCTGAGCAGCCTGCTCTGGGCAAACACCGGCAATTGCCAGGTGCTGGCTGCGAGCTTCAAGAATGTCAGTGAGATAACCACAGCCTATGCCCAGGGTGCCTCCTGTTGCACCGTCGCCCCCTCCCTGTTGGCTACAGGGCTGCATATGCCCTCCATCGCTAAGGCTGTGGATGACTTTCATACAAGCTGGAAGCAGGTCTACGGCGATAAGACCATCTTGGATCTATAGCGATGGATCTGAAACCCTTTATCTATAATACACTCGCTCTCACCTTGGATGCTGACGGATATTTCCATCTGGAGCGTTTCAGTGACAACCAGCGAGGTCGCCTGGGAACCCACGCCCTCTATCGCTCCATGGCCAAGACATCCAGTGGATGCTCACTGCGTTTTATTACGCGGGGGAGCTCGCTCTCCTTCAGGTGCAAGCGGTTCAATCAGTCCCTGCAGAGAAAGGATGGGGATCTTGCATTTGACTTCCCCCGTCTATATGGCAAGAAAATGCAGATGCGTGACTATTTTGATCTTGTCGTCGATGGGGTCCTGGTGGAATCAATCCCTCTTCGTACCGGAGAGGTGACTTCACGGTGGGACAATCCCAAGAAAGGCCTTGTTGAAGTTGAACTTTTCTTCCCCCTTACCCATCAGGTGGGCATCAAGGATTTCTCCTGTAACGAGCCCATAAAGGCCGTGGAGCGCCCTCTCTCCTCTATCTTGGTGCTGGGGGACTCTATAGTGCAGGGAGTGGGCTCACCGAGTCCCTCTGTTGCCCTGACCCCACGTTTGGCTGCCCTTTCGGGGCAGGAGGTCATCAACCAAGGTCTCATGGGCTCGCTTTTCAATCCTGATGTGGTAGAGGCCCTGGATACAGAGTTGCCTATTGCAAAGATAATTGTGGGCTATGGTACCAATGACTGGGTGCTCAGGCCCTCCTTGTCAGAACTACAGGAGGTGGTGAGCTCCCTGCTGGGCAGGCTTTTTGCACGCTACCCGACAACTGAGATCCTCCTGCTCTCTCCTTTGTGGCGCTCGGACTGGGAGATAGAGCGCACGATGGGCAGTTTTAAAGAGATGAGCGAGGCCATCGAAAAGGTGGCCAAGGGTTTCCCCCTGGTCACCTTTATCGATTGCCTCACCTGTATCGACCACGATGAAGAGGTCTTCGCTGATGGATTTCTTCATCCGAATGAGAAGGGCTTCACCCTCTATGCCCGCTCCCTTGAGCCCTATCTTATGTAAAGCATAAAGGTCGCGCCCCTTTTACTTGTTTCCGTACTGCTCTTCTAAGAATAAAACAGCACTCTCCATCCTTTGGAGGGCAGAGGCGATCTTTTCTCTCTTGGTTCCATAGTTGAACCGCACAAAAGCCCGATAAGGCTCCCCCCCAAACCAGGTCCCGTCATTGAGGGCGACCTTTGCCCTCAAACCGAAGAAGCGCGAAAGCAGGCCCCCGTTGGGGCTTTTCTTCTCATCGTAGAGCTCAGGGAATGCCAGGGCATCCTTTTCTACCAAGCTTATGATGGCAGTGCAGTCAATGAATGCGATAAACGAGGCCTCAGGCTTGATAAAGGTAAGGGAAGGAAGGCTCTCCTTGAAGAACTCCTCCATGAAGGCGATGTTCTCCTGTAGGTAGGGGAGAAGGTCCTTCAACCAAGGCCCTCCCTCCTCATAGGCAGTTAGGGCGATGGTGGTGGAGAAAAAGGAGTTCCCTCCCAGATAGAGCTGATCAAGGCGACGCATGAAAGCGAGCCTGAGCTTATCATCGCTGAAGAGCGATACAGAAAAGTGCTCTCCTGCAATGTTGAAGGTCTTCGATGGTGCCATGCATGTTACAGCCGTACACCCCACCTCAGTTGCAATAGGAAGCAGGGGGTGGTGTGCTTTGAAGCTCAAGTCTGCATGAATCTCGTCACTGATGATGGCCACCTCATGCTGTTTAGCAATCCTGGAGAGCTTTGTGAGCTCCTCCTCGGTGAACACCAGGCCACTGGGGTTGTGGGGCGAGCAGAATATCAAGAGCTTGGCATGTTTGCAGAGCTCCTCAAAGGCCTCCCAGTCGAGGGAGAAGCGGTGATTTACTTCACTGTAGAGCAGGGGCCAGGCCATAAGCTTCCGATTGAGGTTGCGCACTATCCTGACAAAGGGCTGGTAGGCGGGCAGGGGGACGATTACCCCATCTCCTTCAGAGGTGAGCAACTCGGTGAGCAAGGCTATGCTGGTGAGCATTCCCGGACAGATGACTACGTCCCTGCACTCGACCTTCCAAGCGTGGCGCCTCTCTGCCCATGAGCAGAAAATCGCCTCCTTGTCTTCGACATAAGGGTAGCCGTAGACTCCACTTTTAGCACTCTCGGTAGCTTTTTCCACCACTTCAGGGGGGACTAGGAAATCCATATCCGCTACCCAGAAGGGTTCTGCCTCTTCTGTTGCTGCAATGCCCTTGATAGCCTTGGGGTTCCATTTGACCGAAAGGGTCCCCCTACGATTCACTTCTTGAGAAAAATACTCTTGTTGCATCAGGTTCTGTACTCCATGGTATATCCGGAGCGCTTGTTCCTATACCGCCCCTCATATGCTTTTGTTGTCAATTCGATGGCTTCGACTGGACAGCGATGATAACAGCCCAGACACCCCTCACAAGCATCGCCAAATACCGGTTTCCCCTCCACCATGGTGATATTGGCTGTCGGGCACATCCTGTAACAGATGCCGCACGAGGTGCACGCATCTGTTACAGCAAACTTTCGGGCAAACAGTTTGCTGGATTTATGGATGTACGGCATAAGGCGGTTTACGGCAAGACGGCTGAGTGGTCGTCTACCGGCGAGCTTGATCACCTCCGCCTTAATATCTGAGGCGATAAGGCGAATACTCTCATCTGCTGCCTCATAGAGGGCCTTCTCCTTCTCCTCTGTAGGAGGGGCGAGAAGCGGCACATACCCGTCAGGCATCACTATATGGTTTGCATAGCTGTGCACACATCCTGCTTCACGCAGCATCGCTTCCATCGCCACCATGCTGTAGGCCTGGAACTTGTAGCGGGTGGTAATCATAAAGAGATACTTGATGGGCCGAAGTTCCTGCTTGGAAAAGACCTCCTGGATAAAATCCTTCATCTGGTTGGGAGGGAAGCCCTTGTAGGTGGGAAAGAGAAAGCCTACTCGTTCGGTCATCTCAAGGGTCTCTCCCTTGCACAAGGAGGGGATCATGCGCACGGTGGTATCGCCGAGCAACTCGCCCAAGGCGGTCGCTGCATAAAAGCTGTTGCCAGTGCCTGAAAAGCAAAATATAGTAGTTTTCATCAGTTTTTCCTGGGTTTGAATGTTTTCAGTAGTGAACAGATTACATTTGTGTCCTCTTCGCTTATATCCAGGTTGGTTACCAGACGCACTACTGGCCCTTCATTGTTTGCAAGGATACCCACCTCTGCAAGCTGGGAAATAATCTGGTTTGCAGAGAAGCCCGGGACCGTGAAGAAGATTACGTTGGTCTGGACTCCCTGCATATCGACCTTGGCCCAAGAGCTCTCCTGGAGAGCGAGGGCTATGGCCTTCGCCCTCCTATGATCATCATCAAGACGATCGACATGATGCTCCAGGGCATAGAGGCCTGCAGCAGCGAGGATACCTGTCTGTCTCATCCCCCCTCCCAGTATCTTCCTGACGGTCAAAGCCTTGTTGATGAATTCCTCAGAGCCACAGAGCATGCTTCCTACAGGAGCGCCCAACCCCTTGGAGAGGCAGAAGGTGAGGGTGTCGGCATATTTTGCATAGGTTTTCACCGGGATGCCCATAGCTTGTTGGGCATTAAAAATCCTCGCACCGTCCATATGGACCTTCAGGTCATGGGTATCTGCAAAATCCCTGATGCCTTCAAGGTTTTCCAGGGGGTAGCAGTAGCCACCGATGGTGTTTTCCACCTCGATGAGGGAGGTCGTTGCCATGTCGTAATTGCCAGCCTTTACTTTTCCTTGGAGATCAGAAGCGGAGAGGATTCCTCTAGGGGCCTCTATGGCAATCGGCAGGACCCCTGCTATGGAAGCTATGGAGCCTACCTCGTGGTGGATGATATGGCTGTTCGATGCTGTGAGGACCTCGTTGGACCTGCCACCATTGAGGTAGAGGGATATGAGGTTCCCCATGGAGCCTGAGGATAAGAAGAGAGATCTCTCCTTGCCACTGAGGTAGGCACTCAGTTCTTCAAGTTTTGTGGTGGTAGGGTCTTCCCTATATACATCATCACCTACTTCAGCCTGGTACATGGCCTTTCTCATCCCTTCGGTGGGTTTTGTGATGGTATCGCTTCTGAGGTCGTATCGTTTCATGCTTCGCTCCTGTTTGGTATCTGCTCAACTATAGCCAAGTTATGGGTTTCAGTCTACAAAAAAGGCCCCCGAGAAAACTCGGGGACCAGATAAACTGATGGGCTAATCTACTATTTAAGGTAGATGTTCTTGGGTGGATGGTAATCCATAATGTTATTATGCCAACCGCCCCATCTGTCTGTATTTATCATGTTCATAGAAACATAATAGTACAAGGGGATCATACCCTGATCCTGGTTGATCATGATATCTTCTGCAGTTCTGAGTGTACCCATGCGGTCTGGGCCAGCATCCATTCTTGCAGATTCGTTGATCAGCAGGTCATAGACTTCGTTGGAATAGCGTCCACCATTCATTCCACCACCGGTGATAAACATATCAAGGAAGGTGTTAGGATCAGCATAGTCACCAACCCAACCAGCACGTGCAACTACAAAGTTACCCTGGTTTCTGTTGGATAGGTAGGTCTGCCACTCCTGGTTCTCAAGTGTTACGTTGATTCCAAGGTTATTCTTCCACTCCTGCTGAATGAACTCTGCAATCTGCTTGTGAGCTTCATTGGTGTTATACAGGATACTGAGAGTTGGGAAGCCAGCGCCGTTTGGATATCCAGCATCGGAGAGGTACTTCTGAGCAAGCTCAATGGCTTCGTCCTGGTCCTCAAAGGGGAACTCAAGAGCTTCATAGCCAGCCATTTCTGGTACAATACCCCATGCAGGAAGCTGTCCAGCCTGAGTTACGCCTTCAACAAGAGCTACACGGTCAACTGCAAGGGCAAGAGCCTTTCTGACCAGTACGTTGTTGATAGGAGCCTTCTCGTTCTGCAAGACATAGTAATAGGTTGCAAGCTGTGGTGTTTTCTGGAAATCATCACGCATCTCTGCAGCCTTGAGCTGATCTGGTGGTACGTTGG
>CAZPOJ010000138.1:0-7436 GCA_964588005.1 uncultured Sphaerochaeta sp. | reverse complement strand
ATTAAAAGTGATATAGACTCTTTTTTATCTACTCCATGCTGTAAGCATACAATTACCATAAAAGAGTTGCTGTGTTGCTTGGACAGTATCCACCAACAAGAAGCACCCCCTTCCGGGAGTGCTCCTTGATGTATGAGAACCGTTGTTCAACAGCTTTTTATTGCAAAGCAAGCAAGCTAAAGACCAAGGTAAAGAGTGCAACAGTCTCTACGATACCGATGACGATAAAGTAGTTAGCAGTTCCCTTCCCCGTCTCTGCAAGGGCGTCACAAGCACAAGCGGCGGTCTTGCCTTGAATAAAGGCAGAGAGGCCGATGGCCAGACCACCGAAGACTCCAATGCTTAGGGCAAGCATGGAAGTAGCACCAGCTGCAATAGCGGCGGCGATGAAATTCATCAGCAAGAATCCGTAAATGGTCTGTGTCAGGGGAGCACCAGCGAAAGCAACCATGATGAATGGAGCGGGCTTACCCTCTGCATAACATTTCTTCCAACCGCCGACAGCCGCCTGAGCTGCTGCACCTGTTCCAAAACCGGAACCGAGAGCCG
Source organism: uncultured Sphaerochaeta sp. (assembly GCA_964588005.1). Taxonomy (GTDB): domain Bacteria; phylum Spirochaetota; class Spirochaetia; order Sphaerochaetales; family Sphaerochaetaceae; genus Sphaerochaeta. The sequence goes on along the minus strand of CAZPOJ010000138.1, from coordinate 6,887 downwards.
CAAAGGTCAAGGCACAAGCCATTCCTACAAATCCCAAATTAGCCATGTTTTCTCCTTAGTTGTTCTTAAACAACGATTCAATTTTCTTGTACCGTCTGTGAGAACGGTTCATATGAGATTCCAGTCCACTCCATACCGAGTTGTCCAGAAAATTCCAATAGATTTAGTCGTACACCGTGTACCACTACAGAGAGCAGACCCATAACCAAGTTAAGGGAGTGCCCGATGACCAAGACCAGTACCCCGCCGACTGCGGCAAACCCTGAGAACATCCCCCCTGCCATACTGTTGAAGCTCTGGGCAATTGCCACAGATGCCATGCCAACAGCGAAGAGGCGGATATAGCTCATGATATTAGAGAAACAGCTGATGGTATTCAGGAACGTAGTGAAGAAGTCCCCAAGGCCAGCCAGTACGCCTTTTCCAAAAGAAAGACCGGGCTTCTGAGCTCCAAAGAGCACCACCAAGAGAAATCCAATACCTACTGCGATACCGACATAGGCCAGGTTCACCGGTTCTGCCACTACCAGCTGCAGTACTACAAAATAGAGTGCCAGTACATCGATCATCCAACCCACATCAGCGAACAAACTCAGGTCTTTCTTGGGAACCTTGTGCACAATGTTCAGCACGCAGGCCAAGGAGAGCTGTACCGTTCCTATCATGAAACAGAACTTCATCACCTGGTTCTGAGCAGAGATGGCAGAGAGGCCAAATAGCTCAGGATAGTTGGATATCGAAGGGATAACCAGCTTTTGCAGGAAGGGCATCGATTCAAGAATCATCTTTGAGCCGAACCATGTACCAGTCAACGACCCCCAGACTATAGTGGCTATGCTCAACACATAGAGGAGCAATACCATGGTATTGGCCTTTTTTGCCTTGAAGTGCATGCCACCGGCAGCTAGGAGGAAGACCAGGCCGTAGCCGGCATCGCCTATGATCATAGCAAAGAAGAGGGTGAAGAAGAGCAAAAACCAGAGGCTGATATCACTCTCCCTATAGCCTGGAACCGTTCCGAGTATATCAAATACCGGCTTGACGATTCCCACTCCCTTAGCATATTTGATCTGGGTCGGAGGGTTGTCCTCTTCGCTTGGGTCAACTATGAGGTAAGCCCACCCCTGGTGAGAGGCGAACTTGCTAAAGCTTTTCTCCTCTGGAGCAGGAATATACCCTGTAATCCAAGCAAGGTCGTCTCCCCCTTCGGCGTTTTCACTGACACGGTCAAAGGTAAGGGCCTGCTCGATGCGATCCATCCTGTTCTGGTAAGCTTGAAGATACATACCAGCTTCCTTAAGCGATGCATCGATCTCGATGAGGCGCTGCTTGGCAGAGGCGTTGCGTTTCTCAAGGGTAGAGAGCCCCACCTCAGGGATGGTAAAGCGTGTGGCGCTCACCTTGCTGTCAAGCAGGGTATCCACCACAGCTATCACTTGCAAGGAGCCCATAGGTGCGAGTTCAATATACGGGATTGCAGGATCCAGTCCCTTCAAATCCTTTTTGGAAAGTGTATAGAAAGCAAGGGAAACCCCCTCCTTAGCGAGGGCCTCTATCTCTTCGGGGTCAAAATCACCCCAAGGGCGCAACTGTTCAATGCTCGCGTTGTCCTTGACGACCTCTTCCTCAAGCTTGTCCCGTGTCTGGATCAGTTGTTGATACCGTTCATGAAGCTCGACAAACACCTCTTCAGAAACACTTTTCTGTTCGGGCATTTTCTTGGAGTCGGTCTTGTCAAGGATTATGCTGCGTACCTTCGTGAGGGTTTCAAGCTGTTTTTTGAGGATTTCACTCTTTTCAGTGCGCACTGCCTCGGTAAAAACATGCAAGACTCCCTCTTTTCGTAGGGTCCTTAGCATAGACTTCTTATTATGGGCCTGGACAACGACAGATACTTTTTTCATGGGAACAATCATATCAGGCCTCCTTTATCAGTTTTTTCTTGGCTATTTTTCCCCGCACGACAGCTGCGGTCTGCTGGTCACCCAGATAGATGCCTATCTTGCGGATATTCTCCTTAGCTTCAGGAATCTTGACCTTTTCAAAAAGGTTGACCCTCTGGCTGGTTGTCCTGAGCTCCTTGTTGAGCAGTTTTACCTGCTGTTCAAGGGTAGCCACAAGGGCATCAAAGCGTGAAACATCGCGCAAACTCTCAAGCGCCATATCCACCCAGAGAGGATAATCATCCAAGTCATAGACGATGGGCTGGAAGGAGAGTTCCTTGAAGATAGGGATATTCACTCCAGCTATATTTCCAACATCGCGCACAACCCTATCTATCCTGACAAGGTTGTCCAGGTCCAGTTCTTCACTGAAGACAGTATTCTCATGAAAGACACCTATCCAAGCTTGCATCGACTCGACAAGTTGTTTCTGTTTTTCACGCATCTGTGCAACTTCAGTCTCTATCTGGCGGATAACCACCTGCAGCTGTTGTTTTTTCAGTTGCAGGGTCGGTAGATAGCGTTGAAACTGCTTGAGGCTGTCCTTTTGCAGTTTCTGCTCATTCTTTGTCAGTTTGACGGCCATCGCTCCCCCTTAGTCAACCGATTTCTTCGGCCAACGGTTGAGAATCAGATCGCTACTCAATCCTGTCTCATTCGGCTCAAAACACTTGGCTAGAATCTCCCAGCCCAAATCCAAGGCCTGCTCAAGCGGGATGTTCACACTCAAGTCCATCAACTCGTGCTCAAAAAGGGTACCGTACTTGAGCAGTTTTTCGTCCCACTCGGTCATCATGAAGCCCATGGACTTCTTCTCTACTGACTCCTTGTACGAGGCAAACAGTTTGATCATACCATCCATCAGGGCACGGTGGTCATCTCGGGTATCCTTGTTGACCTGCTGCTTCAAGCGGGAAAGCGAACCAAAGGGCTCGATCCTGCCCCCCTTGAGGTAGTACTGACCTTCGGTGATATAGCCGGTATTGTCAGGGACCGGGTGCGTGACGTCATCACCGGGCATGGTGGTGACAGCCAAGATGGTCAAGGAGCCAGCCCCTTCAAAGTCAACTGCCTTCTCATACCGGGAAGCGAGCGCACTGTAGAGGTCTCCAGGATACCCTCGGTTGGAAGGAACCTGGTCCATGGTAATCGCCATCTCCTTCAGGGAGTCTGCAAAGTTGGTCATATCGGTCAGCAGGACCAGCACCTTCTTGCCATCGAGGGCAAACCTCTCGGCAACGGCGAGTGCCATGTCAGGGACAAGGATACACTCTACAGTGGGGTCGCTGGCTGTATGGACAAACATGATGGTGCGGCTCATGGCGCCACTTTTCTCCAAGGTGTCCTTGAAGAAGAGGAAGTCGTCATACTTGAGTCCCATGCCACCGAGGACGATCAGGTCAACCTCAGCCTGCATGGCTATACGGGCAAGCAGCTCGTTGTAAGGTTCACCACTTACCGAGAAGATCGGCAGTTTCTGGCTCTCAACGAGGGTATTGAATACGTCGATCATCGGAATACCGGTACGGATCATGTTCCGAGGTATGATCCTCATGGCGGGGTTCACCGCCGGACCACCGATGTCTATCATGTTTTCAGTGAGCGAAGGGCCCTTGTCACGGGGCTCTCCTGTGCCATCAAATACACGTCCAAGCAGGTTGTCGCTGTAGGATACCCGCATGGGAATCCCTAGGAAGCGAATCTGGTCTCCGGTGGAAACACCTTGGCCACCAGAGAAAATCTGCAGGGAAACCAAGTCCTGGTCAAGTTTGATGACGTTTGCATAACTGTCTCCGTGAGAGGTGGTTACAACTGCAAGGTCGCCATTGCTAACCCCTTGTGCACGTACAGTTATGACGTTTCCTACAATTGATTCTATTTTTGAATATACTTTTTGCATCATCTACCCCTTACATCAACTTCTCGGCAGCCTGGTCGAACTGCACAAACTTGCCCTTGTAGAGTTTCTTGATCTCCCCTTCTATCTGGGAGAAACGCTCGCCCTTGAACTCGACGCCATTCCAGTCAAGGAAATTCTGCCTGATCGTGTTGAAGAAGGAACGAACCTGTTTCTTGCTCTCCAGATCATAGGTCGCTGCAAGGACAGTGAACAAAAGGTCAAATACATGGCGTTGTCTCTCGATTGGTACCGATGCATCCACTTCATGGAAGGAGTTCTGCTGTAGATAACAAGCATCGATGAGCTCGCTCTTCTGGTAGATGACGTAGTCAGCTATCGAAGTGCCTTCCTCACCGACGACCTTCATCATCTGGTTGACCTCATTGCCCCTGAACAGGATCGAACGGGCGTATTCCACCTTGGTACCTGCTATGATGCCCACGTACTTGGACCAGGAGTTGAGGATGTCGATGGCAGGATACTTGCGTGCATCACTACGTTCCCGGCTCAAGCCATGGAAGGCACCGACAACCTTGAGCGTCGCCTGGGTCACAGGCTCCTCAAAGTTACCTCCAGCGGGACTGACTGTCCCTCCGATGGTAACAGATCCAATGCGCCCATCTTTGAGCCTCACCTTTCCGGCACGCTCATAGAACTCTGCAATGCGGCTCTCAAGGTAGGCAGGGAAGGCTTCCTCACCGGGAATCTCCTCAAGGCGGCCACTCATCTCACGCATAGCCTGGGCCCACCGTGAAGTGGAGTCGGCAAGCAAGAGGATATTCAGCCCCATCTGTCGGTAGTACTCGGCAATGGTCACCGCGGTGTATACCGAGGCTTCACGGCTGGCTACCGGCATGGACGAAGTGTTACAGATAATAATGGTCCTCTCCATCAAGGAGCGACCGGTCTTGGGATCGGTAAGTTCGGGGAACTCCTTGAGCACCTCAACAACCTCACCTGCACGTTCGCCACAGGCTGCGATGATGACAATGTCGACATCGGCGTTACGGCTGGTCATATGCTGTAGTACTGTCTTGCCCGCCCCAAAGGGGCCGGGGGTACAGTAGGTTCCCCCTTTTGCTACAGGCAAGAAGGTATCAATGATCCTAATCTTGGTAACCAGCGTCTCATCGGGACGCAAGCGTTCTTCATAATGATTGATTGCGCGCTTGACAGGCCAGGTAAAGACCATGCTCAATGAGCGCTTGTTGCCCCTGGGATCCTCGACGGTGGCAATCTCCTCGCGGACATTGTAGGTACCCTTCTTCTTGATGGAGGTCACTTTCCAGTCGACATCCGCAAAGGTAAAGGGGAGCATGATCTCGTGGGTATAGAGCCCTTCAGGCACCGTGCCGAAGGTATCGGCGGGCCTGAGCAGATCGCCGACCTTTGCCAAGGGGGTGAACTCCCAGTCCAAATTAGGGATGGGGTCCAGATAGACTCCCCTTTGCAGGAAGAAGCCACACTGTGCAGCCAGTTCAGGCAGGGGGTTCTGCAGACCATCATAAATCTGTTGCAGCAGGCCGGGACCGAGCTCGACACTGAGCATCTCGTGGGAGAACTCCACCTTGTCCCCTACACTGATGCCTTCGGTCATCTCGAACACCTGCAGTGATGCAATGTTCTTGTTGATCTTGATGACCTCACCCTTGAGCCTGACATCCCCTAGGTGGATGAACCCAACTTCGTTCTTTGAGATGGCGCTGTCAAACTCCACAGAAACCATATTGCCGTTGACGCCAATAACACGTCCACTTGTATTTGCCATATCCAACTCCACTACGTATTAGCTATTTCAGTCTGTAAATTGGAGAAGAGGCGCTTGAATTCAGCATTGCCCTCCTCCTTGGTAAAGAGACTCTTGCGCTCCAACAGCTGCAGCTTTACAGCATAGGCGAGCAAAGCCTCCACATCAAAGTAGTGCAAGGCTGAGATCTCATCGAGATACTTCCATCTAAGGGCGAGCAAGGCGAGTTCAGCTTCCAGGGCATTCTCATTGGCGAGCGCCTGGCGTACCACTTCTGCTATGCGAGACTCCTTGTCACCATCGTTGCGATAAGAAGTCGCAGAGAGGCCGAGCTTCTTGCTTCGTTGCTCATTCAGCTCCTTTTTCACCATGAGTGAGAATGCTTGCCACTTCTTCACAAAAGGGTGGGAAACTTTTCTGCCTGCGAGGACAGATGCAAGAGTCTTGTAATCACGAGAGCTTACCTGTGCCTTGCAACGCTCGAGGAAAAAGTCCGTGCTAAACGGAAGGTCTCCATCGTGGCGCAAAAGCGGCAGCGTCGCCACCAGATAGTAATAGGAACCCATCTTTGCTCCTTACTTCGCTTGTGCGAAGACAATTTCAGCAATTGCGGGGGAGAGGAAAGGGGCCATAAGGTGGGCAGTCTCCTCTGCACTGAAGTCATAGAAACCAGATCCATCTTTTTCGGCAATGCGGAAACCACTTTGCACAGTATCCACAGCCTTTATCTCCAGACCGCCCTTGATCTTCTCGCTGAGATCACTCTTAAGAGAAGAGGCAAGCTTCTTGAAATCCTTCTTGCTGAGCTGGATCTCCTTTGTTGCACTGCCAGGAAGCTCTGCAACAACAGAGGAGACAAGTGCAAGCAACGCCTCCGAACTGAAAGCTTTCTCAAGCTTCTCGACAAGAAGGGCATCCAGTTGCTTCTGAATGGCCTTTTTCAAGGAGAGCTGTACATCCCTGCTTGCCTGTTGAAGACTTGCACGGGCACTCTGGTCACGTACATCAATCTCTTTTTGTGCATCTTCAATGAGTTGGGAAGCACGTTTGCGTCCCTGGGAGACAATCTCGTCAGCCTGGGCTTTGGCATCAGCGATAATCTGTGCCGCCTCTTTCTGGGCTACTTCAATGCCATCCTTACGGATGGAAGCAACCAAATCTTGAATTTGTTGAGCCATCTAAATTCCTACCTTGTAATAATGCAGTATGATAAAGGATTCTCTATATAATTGCAACAAACGAGCAGGACAAACGCATCAAAAAGAGATTGACAGATTTCCAATCCAATGAATCTCAT
>CAZPOJ010000137.1:0-7449 GCA_964588005.1 uncultured Sphaerochaeta sp. | reverse complement strand
ATGTAGAGTACACCCAGTTGCTTTCTATGCATGGCTGTTATGCTAGCATATAAAGCTTATGGTTGTCTTGGTCAACTGGCTGTATTTGCTTCTGCCCTGTGATGGGGGCTCGGATCCCTCATCTTGTAAGTTTCTGCTGCATAAGAAATATCTGGTTGTTAAACAGAGAAAAATTAGGAATAATTGTTGTTTTCTCTCAGAAAAAAGGTATAATACACGGTATTACTAACGTAGGAATTCTACAAATATTATCCGGGAGAGAAGTATGAAAAAACTATTGATTGTTGTGTTGGTTGTTGCATTGGCATTGAGTGCCTCTGTCTTTGCTGGTGGTGCCAAGGAAACTGGCAAGGCTGCCAAATCAGATTTTACCGTAGGTATTGTAACCGATACAGGTGGGGTCGATGACAGGTCCTTCAACCAGAGCACCTGGGAAGGTTCTGTGAAATATGCCAACGAAGTTGGTGGTGATGCCAAATATCTGCAGTCAATAGCTGATGCTGATTATATCCCTAACCTCTCAACCTTTGCAGATGAGGGCAAGACGTTGATCACAGCTCCTGGCTTCCTGTTTGACAAGGCCATTGCTGAAGTTGCCAAAAACTATCCCGATCAGAAGTTCCTGGTAATTGATGTTGCGGTCCCTGGGTTTGACAACGTCGTCAGTGCAACCTTTGCAGCCGAGGAAGGTGGTTATATCGCAGGGCTCGTCGCTGCCATGCAGTCAAAGAAAGAGGGAGCAACCAAAATCGGTCTGGTCCTAGGGATGGATTTCCCCACTATGCAGCTGTTTGAGGCTGGCTATGAGGCAGGCATCCATGCAATCGATCCGAGCCTTACCTTGCTGACAGAGATTCCCAACTCTTTTTCAGACACTCAGAAGGGTCAGACCCTCGCATCCAAACTGTATGATGAAGGTGTAGCGGTCATCTTTGCAGTAGCTGGTGCAACCGGCAACGGCTGTATCAAAGAGGCCAAGGACAGAAAGATCAATGGCCAGAATGTTTGGATCATCGGTGTAGACCGCGACCAATTCAGCGAAGGCCTCTATGATGGGAAGAACTCCATTATCCTTACATCAGACCTCAAGAGAGTCGACGTAGCCGCTTATGATGTTGCAAAGATGGCTCACGAAGGGAATTTCCCCGGTGGTAAGGAAATTGTATTTGACCTTGCAGTAAATGGTGTGGGACTTCCTGAACAGAACCCCAACCTCACTGAAGATATCCTGGCAACAGTTGCTTCCTATACTGCTAAGATTGTTAGCGGGGAAATTGTTGTGCCAACAGTACCATCACGAGTTAAATAACTATAGTGGGCTATCCAAATTTGCAATAACATTGTATAGAGAGGGGGGGGATAACTCTCCTCTCTTTATTATTTCTTTCAGGTGCTCATAAAGGAGAAACATATGCTATCAGACAAGCAAGAACTATTTGAGTCGGCTACCGGTATAACCTTAAGCTACCAGCAAAGGATAGCCGCATTGGCTAATGACGCAATTCGGCTCCATGACCCTAGGGAGTTGCTCAACTATACCGAGCAGGATTGGGCTTTCTTGCAGAACGGGATGCTCTGTGACCTGAATGAAGGGTACCTGCTTCATTCTCCCCGCTATGTTGTCCCTGATTACCAGCAGCTGGTGAAAAAGGGGTGTGACTTTCTTGATATTGACCCTCCTACGGATCTGGATGAACTGCTGGACGCCTTGTTGATCATGTATGCACACGTCCCCTCAGTCACTACCTTTCCCGTCTACATTGGAAATCTGGATACCCTTATCGAACCGTTTCTAGCCCCCTTAGGCGATGATGTGGCGTATCCTAAGATCAAACGGTTTCTCAACCACATCGACAAGGTGTTCACCGATGCATTTGTCCATGCGGATATAGGCCCCCTGGCGACAAGGGCTGGGTACCTGATCTTGCGTTCTGTTGTCGAGCTTGAAAATCCCGTACCGAACATGACCTTCAACTATGATGAGGATCTCTCTGATGAGAAGTTTGCACTAGCCTGTGTTGATGCCTGCCTGCGCGTAAGCAAACCCTCCTTCTCCAACATACGGGAATACAGTAAGGTTGTGGGCTCTCATGCCATCGTCAGCTGTTATAACTCCCTGCCCATCGGCGGTGGGGCTTTCGGCCTCTTGCGCTACCGGTTGGGTACGATAGCAAAGGCTGCAAAGGACCTTGATGACATGGTTGACAACTGGCTGGTGGAGACTGGCAAATCCATGAACCATATGATGGATGAACGCATCGCCTTTGTCGTTGAGAAATCTAACTTCTTCGAATCTAACTTCCTTGCAAAGGAAGGCTTTATTGCTCGGGACCAGTTCACCTCAATGGTGGCTATTGTTGGCCTTGCCGATGCAGTCAATACGTTGCTTGAAAAAGAACAGAGCAAAGAGAAGTTCGGTACCTCGGCCCGAGGTGATGAAATTGCCTTTGCAATCCTGGACAGGATAAAACAGACCAATGATGCTCACAAGGCACCCTATATGGAGAGGACAGGCGGGCACTACCTGCTTCATGCCCAAGTTGGTGCACAGCTGATGCCTCAGGATATGGATAACACCCCAGCCCATAGGGTCAAGGTGGGCCAGGAGCCGATACTTCCTCTGCATCTGACCCACGCCTCCAAATTCTATAGGTACTTTGATGCTGGAGCCGGGGACCTCTACCCCTTTGACCAGACCTATATTGAGTACCCGGAAGCTGTGCTTGACATCATCAAGGGAGCGTTCCATCAAGGTACTAGGTATATTACAACCTATGTGGAGAACTCGGACCTGATCAGAGTCACAGGCTATCTGGTCAAGAAATCAGAAGTGGAAAAAGCAAAGAACAATCAGGTGGTCCTACAAAACACAACGTGGTTTGGCAAAGGTTCAGAGGAAAATAATAGTGTATTTGAGAGAAGAGTTACAAAGTAAGATTCCCCTGAACAAGGTGTTGCCCTTTGCCAATGTTGATGGGATAGGCAATAGGACATCCATATTTGTCCAAGGATGTGATCTCAGATGTATCTATTGCCATAACCCTGAAACCCAGGATAGGGGCCAGGCAGAGAGGGTGGTCACCGTAGGGCAGCTGCTTAGGGAGATAGAGCCCTACTTTCCCTATATCAGGGGTGTCACGGTAAGTGGGGGCGAACCCACCCTCTATGCCCCCTCGCTTACACTTTTATTTGAAGAGCTGCATGCCAGGGGCCTGACCTGCTATATAGATACCCACGGATATTTTGACAGGGAGAAGATCGCTTCCCTGATAGATGTCACCGACAAGTTTCTCTTTGATGTCAAGACAACGGCAGCGACCAGGGAGCTGCTCGGTGTCGATGTACAGGGCAACCTTGAGAACCTGACCTATCTGTTGAGCTTGGACAAGGTGGAAGAGGTCAGGCATGTGGCCCTCACCTCCTTGGTTGATAGTACCCAGGTGGTGGGTGAGGTAGCTGAAATCCTACGCTCCTATCCTGAAGTCCTGTTTAAGATCATCAAGGCCCATACCAGAGGCAGTAAAAATGCACCCCTGATAGGTGAGATGGTACCAAGCAACAAGTTCATGCATACCCTGGGGACACTAGCCAGTGATATAGGCGTAAGACGGATCAAAGTCCAGCTGTAGGAGCGTGTATATACTATGAATAATGTAGTCGAGATGAAGGACATCACAAAAAGATTTCCTGGAATTATCGCTAACTCCTGTGTGAACTTCACCTTGAGGCAGGGAGAGATTCATGCCCTGCTAGGTGAGAACGGTGCAGGCAAATCCACCTTGATGAGCGTCCTTTTCGGTTTGTATCAGGCAGAAGAGGGAGAGATCTTCATCAGAGGAGCCAAGGTCGATATAAAAGACCCGAACATTGCCACAAAACTTGGGATAGGGATGGTTCATCAGCACTTCAAGCTGGTGCACAACCTTTCTATCACTGAAAATATCATCTTAGGTGTTGAGCCTAGGAACAGATGGCTTCAGGTTGACCTAGCAAAGGGTAGGGCGGAGGTTGTCGCTCTAAGCAAACGGTATGGACTGACCGTCGATCCTGATGAGCTGATCGAGAACATCACCGTTGGGATGCAGCAGAGGGTGGAGATCCTGAAGATGCTCTATCGCAATGCCGAAATCCTCATTTTTGACGAACCTACTGCTGTATTGACCCCCCAGGAGATTGATGACCTCATCCTGATAATGAGAAACCTTATCAAGGAAGGCAAGTCGATTGTTCTGATCACGCACAAACTCAAGGAGATCATAGCGATCGCCGACAGGTGCACGGTCCTGCGTAGGGGAGAGTGCATAGCCACCGTCGACGTGGCACAAAGCAATTCAGAGGAACTTGCCGAGATGATGGTGGGACGCAAGGTCAATCTGTTCATTGAAAAAAAAGAGATTGAAAGGCGTGAAACCGTTATGAAGATCAGGGGCCTGAGCGTCAAGGATGCAAAAGGCCTTCCTGCAGTCAAGAATTTGAACTTGGACATCAGAACCGGTGAGATCCTGTGCATAGCTGGCATCGATGGGAATGGACAGAGTGAACTGATCCAGGCCCTTACAGGTCTGTGCCCGAGTTGTGAGGGGACCATTGAGTTCCTTGGCAAGGAAATCCAGCAGAACAAGATCAGGGAGAGGACCGAGATGGGTCTTGGCCATATCCCTGAGGATCGGCAGCGATATGGCTTGGTGATGGATTTTGCCCTTAAGGAGAACATGGTGCTTCAGTCCTATTTCAAGGAACCTTTCTCCACGAGGGGACGCTTGAATAAGGATACTATCAGGGAGTACAGCGACAAGCTGATAGAGCAGTATGATGTCAGGAGCAGCCTTGGCTCTGATACCCTTTCGGGCAGTCTCAGTGGCGGTAACCAGCAAAAGGCAATCATAGCACGAGAGCTGGACAGGTCTCCGGCCCTGCTGCTCGCCGCCCAGCCGACCCGTGGCCTTGATGTCGGCGCCATTGAATTTATCCATAGATGTATTGAGGCTGAGCGGGACAAGGGAAAGGCGATACTGCTGTTTTCCTTGGAATTGGAAGAGGTCTTGAGCTTGTCCGACAGGATAGCGGTCATTTATGAAGGTGAGATAGTTGGCATTCTTGATTCCAAGGATGCAACTGAGAATGAACTAGGCCTCTTGATGAGTGGTGCTAAGAAGGGAGATCTGCCAGAATATGCGTAATAGTTTCAAAGCCTATATAGTCAACGAACGACATCAGCGAGTGTTAATTCCCCTTATTGCCATTGTCCTTGGCTTTCTTGTCGGTATTGTCATTATGATAAGTTCGCGCCTGAACGCGGGATATCTGTTTACCGCACTGCTGCGTGGTGTCCTGGGAGTAAACACCAAGTTCATCGGAACCTCAAGGGCGGTATTCAACGCCAGGTATATCGGTGAGTTCTTTGTCTCCTCGATGCCTTTGATCCTGACTGGCCTTTCGGTCTCTTTTGCCTACCGCTGCGGCTTGTTCAACATCGGTGCTGAAGGACAGCTGATGATGGGCTCTCTATTCAGCATGGCGACTGCCCTGCTGTTTCCCGGCCTTCCTAAGATAGTCCTGCTTGCGATGGTCATCGCTGCAGGGGCCTTAGGTGGTACTCTCTGGGGGTTTATCCCAGGTTTCCTGAAGGCCCGCTTCAATGTGCACGAAGTGGTTGTCACTATCATGCTTAACTATATCGGACTGTACTTCATGAATCTGACGGTCAAGTCCTTGCCGGGTTCCTCGCTTATCAGGACAGCTGAGATCCCCGATGCTGCCTATCTTGGAAGCGACTTTCTGAGCAGAATCACCAATAACTCAAGGCTTCACTGGGGTTTCATCATTGTCATCATTGCCGTCTACGCTTTCTTCTACATCATAAACAAGACAACATTCGGCTATGAGCTGAGGGCTGTTGGCTTCAATAAGGATGCCGCCAGATATGCTGGCATCAACGTCCATAAGAATGCAATATTGGCTATGACAATTTCCGGCTTGTTCTCAGGTCTTGCAGGTACGCTTCTGACATGCGGGACGTTCAATTACGGCAGAGTCATCCCGGCCTTTGAGAACTACGGCTTTAATGGCATCGTTGTAGCCTTGGTCGGTAATGTCACTGCCATCGGTTCGGTCTTGGGCGGCTTGCTGTTTGGGGCCCTCCAAGCGATCCAGCCCATCATGCAGGCCAACGGCATTCCCCGTGAAATCGCCATCATCATCACCAGTGCAATCATAATCTTTGTTGCTATGCAGAACGGCATCCGCTCTGTACTGAACAAGATTGGCAACAAGGAGTAGTTGAAATGAATATAATCTATGGCATGCTTACCCTTACCCTGATCTATTCAACTCCTATTCTCGTAACTGCCCTTGGCGGGATGTTTTGTGAGAAGTCGGGGGTCGTGAACATTGGTCTTGAAGGCTTGATGGGGTTCGGCGCATTTGCCGGTGCCACTGTCATGTATTTTGTGCAGGGCAGCGCTAGCGGCCCGTATGTCGCACTTCTTATAGGAATGCTTGTTGGAGGGTTGGTTTCCGTACTGCATGCATATATGTGCATCACGTTGCGTTCCAATCAGGTTATCAGCGGAACAGCGATCAACATGTTTGCCATCGGGGTCACCATCTACCTTTCGCAGATTATATTTGGCCAGCAGCGAACTATCGCCTTCAGTGAAAGCTTTACCAAGACAACCTACCCCTTCGTATCAAAAATACCGATCATCGGGCCCATCTTGTTCTCCAACATGTATCCGACGGTGTACGTTGCCTTGTTCCTGGTCGCCATCAGTTGGTATGTGCTGTACAAGACTCCCTTTGGGCTCAGGCTACGGGCTGCAGGGGAGAACCCGCATGCCGTTGATAGTGTCGGTGCTAACGTCAGTAGGATTCGGTACATCGCCGTTATCATCAGTGGCCTGATGAGTGGCCTTGGCGGTGCTATGATGATCCTGACCCAGGATATCCAATACACCTCTGTCAGCATCCACGGTACGGGGTTTATTGCAATGGCTGCCGTTATCTTCGGCCGGTGGAAACCTGTTCCGATTCTAGGGGCATCCTTATTCTTCGGCCTTTCGCAGGTGCTGAAGATCTACTCATCAAACTTGGGTATCTTCTCTGCTCTTCCATTGGAGTTTTTTGATAGCTTCCCCTACATCCTGACCATCATTGCCCTGGTGGTCTTCAGTGGCAAGGGTGTTGCCCCCAGGTCTTCCGGTGTCCCCTACGACAAGGGCCAGCGATAGGGACCTTGTACATAGGGTGGTATGTCTGATCTGTATCAGGTATACCAGCGTTCACGCTTATAAAAAATCCGTCCTGCTTCATCCTTTCGCTCAAGATGAGCGAAAGGAACAATGCATCACAGCCAGTGCACATCAGATTCTCTGATGTGCACTGGCGTGGCTCGTCCCCACCTGTCCTTTTGCTCCCCCATCACCAGGGAGAAGGGGCAATCAAGGAGAG
>CAZPOJ010000136.1:0-7595 GCA_964588005.1 uncultured Sphaerochaeta sp. | reverse complement strand
GACCGGAGAGATCGTGAACGCCGATGAAGTGTCACAGGAGCTTGTGTGTTATATCATGAGCGCACCAATCGGAGCAGAGCAGTTCATGCAAATCGCACGTGGGCATTGGAAAATCGAGCTTTTCCATTTTTCCCTTGATACCGCCTACATGGAGGACCGGTGCACCGCCAGAAAGGGGAATGCCATGCAGAACCGTTCCCTTCTGAGGAAGCTCGTGATGAATCTCGCCAAGCTTGATGACGACCCCAGGATGGCGAGGAGCTCCCAGAAAGGCAGGCAGATCCATTACAGACACAGCTATGAATCCTGTGAGAAGATGATTTTTGGTATCCTGCCGAGAAGGCACGAGGAACTCATCTAGAGTCCTGACCTTCCCGACTGGCTATAATTCATGGATTGCGAACAGATCCGGTTCAGCAATGGTGCAGTCCTGCGTCCCTATGTCCTTTCACTGCGATTCCGATTCGTGGGCCCAGGGCAAATTGCTGAGATATATAAGGAAAACCGTAAAAATAACTCATCCACGTCGTTTTTTGTCAATCCCTATGCGAAATCCTTTTTAAGCGATTGCCCTGCGTGGATTGAAACCGATAGAAAAAGCTGCAGAGAACTGTACCATCTTGTCGCACCCTTCACGGGTGCGTGGATCGAAACACTGGTTAAGAAAGATCCAATACAACCTATTCTACCAACATGAATCTCATATGCACTGGCTCATGGTCAGAGTATCTGAAGTCCATTGCTGCTACCTTCGTGTCTAAGATCTGAATATTGGGAGAGACAATAAATCCATCAATGTAAAACTTTGCCAGTTTTTCTTTATTGCCAACATATGGTCTTATAAGCGATCTATTTGTAGGAGTGTTTTGATCTACCCCCATCTCCCACTTGGGCAAGCTATCCCACTCAACAGTAGGGGCTATCCACTCAGTGAGAAGAGTAGGGTCAACCTGTAGGTCTTTTACTAGTGTCTGATTCCAATCTCCTCCGGCAATTACATAATTCCCCTTTTCATACTCCTTGGATATGATCTCAGACAACTGTTTGGTCTGGGCTATTTTCCCTTCTCCGCTGTCGTAGGCTTCCAGGTGAAAATTGATGACTACCAAATCTTTCTCATTGCCTTGAATAGGATACCTGGTTATGAGCATGGCGCGTTTAAGGTTAGCTGTCCTCAGCGGCCAGGAAAACGGATTGGGAAGGGATACCCTTTCTGCATCTTCTATTTTGAATTTTGCCATGCTGAGCAGGCCGGAGTTAACCTTTCCAATTGGTGGGAAGGGAAAAGGCACATAAGGCACTTTGAAGTTGTAGGTAAAGCTGCCCTCCATAGTATCAAGGAGTAGCTCATCTATCTGATTGATGTTGTGTGATCGTTTGGAGTCTTCATCAACCTCTTGGATTACAAAGAAATCACTATCTAGCTCCACTAACTTTTCTTTGATGTGCTTTAGATTATTTTCAACGAGAGCCTTGTCTTTGGGGCGTATGGTTTTCCCCCCATCCATGAAAAAGTCTTCTGTTTCACCAAGCGCCCCATAGCCTATATTAAAACTGGTGATGGAGTACTCTTTGTTGGTTTCAACCAAGGCACTGGTAGCTGTTCCTATCGTATTTAGGGTTTCTCTATCTTTTGGTCTATACTCTAAGAGCGTCATACCACCCAAAAACAAACCGATGATCACAAGTAAGGCAAGTAGTACCACAAGAATCTTTTTTATCATTCCAATCCATCCTTTCATGCCCATTGCACCTATATGGTACCATATCAATTCTTCAGTGGGTTCTTTTTCTGAGCCTCACCGTGTTCCTAGATGTCCATATTCTCCAGAGCCAGATGGTTCTTTGCTACCATTGCAGGGGTAAGGCGGTTCATCTTTGCAAAGACCAAGGCGCCAGTAAGGAAGAAGGCTGCAGGTATTACTCCCATATGGAGTTGGATGCCGAGCTTTGCCAGCGGGGTCATCGCATCAGGGTCAAACTTGGTGAGAGTATGCACGGTAAAGAACACTATAGCTTGGCTTGCATAGCTGAAGCGCATGAAGAAGGCCCGTATGCCCAGGATTACCCCATCATCACGGCGTTGTTGCTTCACTACCATGCTATCGACCACATCTGCCATCGCAGGAGTCATAAAGGTCCAGAAGCCTCCGAAGCCCAAGCCCCAGAGCACCATAGTGATGATGAAGGCCATTTGGCCTGAGACAAAGGTCAGCGGAATGGCGAAGACCGTCATGAAGAGGGCACAGATGATAAGCATCAATTGGTTGTTCTTCAGCCGCTTCGCTACCTGCGTCCAGAGGACGATGGAGATTAGGGCCCCTACGAGCATCCCTGCAAAGATGGGGGTTGCCTGGCTACTCTCCAATTCCAGGACATACTTGACCACGTAGTTGATGCTGCTGGTCATGCACATGGTTCCACTCTGATACAGAAAGAGAAAGAGTACAAAGGCGAGAAGGTTGCGGTCTTTCAGAGCATGTGTCATTTGGTGAAAGAAAGATGGTGCGTCACTCTCCTGTTGCTGCTTGGCAAACCTTGCGACCATATCCTTGGTCTCAAACACCCCGTAGCTTACCAACACAGTGCCGAGAAGGCTTATACCAGCAATTACAAGGCCACTGACCATATAGCTTTGGCGGTTTCCGTAGGAGAATACCAAAGGGGGAATAATGAAGCCTGCGGCTATTCCGAGCACGCCGATACCTGTCCCTATGGCGGCTGTGGTGGTGCGTTCTTTCTGCTCTCTGAATTTATCCGGATATACGCTCTGGTAGTTTACCTCCCACAGTGAGTAGGCCCCATCATAGAGGCAGATGGTCAAGACCATCCAGAGGAAGACCGGGAGTGGGTTCTCCTTGGCATTCCAATGTAGGGGGACTGCGAATATAAGGAAGAAGGTGAGGCTGGAGAGGACCAGGCCTATGATGATCCAAGGAAACCGCCGTCCAAGCATCTTGGAGAAGGGAGCTCCCTTGTTGGTCACATACCCGATGATTGGGTCATTGAGGGCATTCCATAGTGAATAAATGATGGTGGCCAAGGCGGCATAGCCTGCTGCCAGCCCCACTTCAGTCTCATAGAACATGAATACGATGGAACCGAAGGCCCCTGTAAGAAACTCTGCGATGAACTTTCCAAACCCATACGATGCCATGATACGCTTCTTAACCATGAGGACCTTCCTTATGTTGGTATCTCTTTATACAGCGTGTTGGGGTGTTTGTCAAAATATCATCACAACATTAGTTGTAATAGCCATAGTAGTGATGATATTGCATCATTGTAACCTCTTTTTCTGGTCTCTTACCTCTTCTCTGGTGAGAACCTCACCACCATATGTACTTGTGCTACCTGTGTTGCAGAGAGATTAGCTATGGAGTGCTCGATATCGCAGTGGTAGACAAGGAAGTCCCCCTTGCGTAGCTCCGCAGTATTATCCCCTACCTTTACTTCAACCGAGCCCTTTACCACTGTCAGGTACTCTTGAGTGCCGGGGTAGTGAGGTTCACTGGCAAGCTTGGAGTGTCCCTCAAAGGATACTAGGTACATCTCCAGGTCTTCAACCATATGTAAGGGAGAGAGGATCTTTATGGTGACCCCTTTGTCGTGAGTCTCCAGCTTTGGTCCTTCGTCGCCTGCAGGATTGATGGAGAAGACCCTTTTGGGTTCGCCTTGTGCGTCCAGGAGGTCATTGAGCTCGACATTGAGGCCGCGTGCAATCTTCCATACCGTTGCGACAGTCGGATTGACCTTATCGCTCTCTATTTGGCTGAGCATGGCCTTTGATACTCCAGACCTCTCTGATAGTACATTGAGGGTGAGTTTTCTGCTGTTTCGCAATCGTTGTATGTTCTTGCCTATTGCAGGAGGGGTGATTTCCATAGTGACTCCTTCCATTGAGTTTGACATAGTGAATTTTGTTCAATATACTGAACATGTATATTGTAATATTGCTCTGCCCCATTGTCAAGGAAAGGCATTTTTGGAGGTACTATGAAACGGATATTAATAATAGGTTCACTTGGTCAGCTTGGCTCGGAAATAGCGTACGAATGTCGCAAGCGGTATGGCAATGACAATGTCGTACTGACAGATATCCGTGATGACATCAACTTGCCTCTGGTGCAGGGGGGACCTTTTTACAAGGTTGACTGCAGGGATGGGGAGACTATCCATGAGATTGTGAAGAAACACAAGATCGACACCATCTACCACCTAGCTGCCATCCTGTCGGCAACTGCTGAGCGCAATCCGCTCAATGCATGGAATATCAATATGGGCGGTCTTATGATCACCCTCGAGATAGCACGCCAAGAAGGGTGTGCTGTCTTTACCCCCTCATCCATCGGAGCCTTCGGTCCGACGACTCCCAAGAAATTCACTCCTCAGGACACCATTCAGCGCCCCACTTCCATCTATGGGGTTACCAAGGTTGCAGGCGAGCTACTTTGCGACTACTATAATCATAAGTACGATGTGGATACGCGAGGTATCCGCTTCCCCGGGGTCATCAGCAACCTGACGCCCCCAGGAGGCGGCACCACCGACTATGCGGTGGAGATCTACTATGAGGCAGTGAGAAAGAATCACTACACCTGTTTTTTACGAGGGGATACCTATTTGGATATGATATACATGCCCGATGCGGTCCAGTCAGCCATCCAGATAATGGAAGCTGATCCTGCAAGGTTGCGTCATCGCAATGCCTTCAATGTTGCCGCCATGAGCTTCTGCCCTGAGGAGCAGGCTGCCTATATCAGGACCCATATCCCAAACTTTACCATCTCGTACGAGATTGACCCGGTCAAGCAGGCGATAGCAGACTCCTGGCCAGATGCCTTGGAGGACTATGCAGCACGGGTCGAGTGGGACTGGAAGCCCCAGTACGACCTTGCTTCCATGACTCTCGATATGCTCGATACTATCAGAAGGAGGGAGAATAATGAATAAACAGATAGAAAAGGAACTGCAGGAATTTCTTGACCAATTGAAAAAGGAAGGCCTGGATAAGAAGGAGCGGATTCTAACAAGCCGACAGGGTGCCTCCATTGAGGTGGGTACTACAACTGTTCGTAACTTCTGCGCTAACAACTACCTCGGCCTCTCCGACAACCTTGAGGTTGTTGAAGCAGCCAAGGCGGCTATGGACACATGGGGCTTTGGCCTCTCATCGGTGAGGTTCATCTGTGGGACCCAGGGTATCCATAAAGAGCTGGAAGAGCGAATAAGCCGCTTTCTCAAGACTGACGACACCATTCTCTTCTCCTCTTGCTATGACGCAAACGGGGCTCTGTTTGAACCTTTGTTGGGCGCTGAGGACGCTGTCATCAGCGATGAGCTCAACCACGCCTCCATCATCGATGGAATCCGTCTTTGCAAGGCAAAGAGGTTTCGCTACAAGCACAGTGATATGCAAGATCTAAAAGCGTGTCTCATGGAGGCAAAAGGCTCAAGACGGATCCTTATCGCTACCGACGGGGTCTTCTCCATGGATGGCGATGTAGCCCGCCTTGAGGAGATCTGTGATCTTGCAGACACCTACGGGGCGCTTGTCATGGTCGATGACTCTCACGCCACCGGATATATCGGTGAGCATGGGCGTGGTACCCCTGAGGTTTGCAAGGTGGAAGGTCGCATCGATCTGATCACCACCACCTTCGGAAAGGCCTGTGGTGGTGCCAGCGGTGGGTGCATAACAGGGCGCCAGGTCCTGGTCGACCTCTACCGCCAGAGGGCGCGGCCCTACCTCTTCTCCAATACACTCGCCCCTGCCATCTGTGGCGGAACACTGAAGGTGTTGGACATCATTGAACGGGGGGACGTCAATGGAGCGCAGACTCTGGAGAATGCCCATTACTTTAGAACCAAGATGGAGGAGGCTGGCTTTGACCTGGTCAAAGGCGATACCGCCATCGTCCCGGTGATGATCTACGATGAGGTAAAGGCTGTAGAGATGGCTGACAAGCTGCTCGATGCCGGTATCTATGTTATCGGCTTCTGCTTTCCTGTTGTTCCCAAGGGGAAGGCTAGGATCCGCGTCCAGCTATCAGCCATTCATACAAAAGAAGACCTTGACGCTGCCGTCAAAGCCTTCATTGAGGTGGGAAAGGAGATGGGCATCATCTAGGAGAAGATCCTCTTCTCCAAGGCCTGTCCATACTCCTTCAGCTTGGCAAGCACCAGTTTGTCCTCTGCGCTTACAGAGATGCTTGCCAGGTTCTCCTCTACTTTGCGTTTGAAAAAATTCCAGTTTATCTTTATGGTCCCCGGTGGGTTGAGTGTCCTGTTTGCACAGAAACTTCTCCACTTGCTCTTCTGAGCATCGGTGAGGACCTCACTCCAGTTTCTCGCCACATGCCTGAAAAGCAGTTGTGGGCACCTGTCATCCTCAAAGTCAAGGTTGAGCTTGAGCTTGTCCGCAGGATCAGCCTTGCGGATGAGGGTGAACCTCTTCAAGTCCTCATTGGGGAAAAACCCGTCATACAGTTGGAAATCCACATCCTTTACCGACTCAAAGGTATCGGTGATCTCCCTGCCTACCAGCAATAAGTTTGTGTGGTTGATAATCTGTTGGTGACGCAGAAGTGCAGCCTGTTTATCCAGACCCAACTTGATGGCCAAGGCATCGGTCAGGACCGAGGCGGGGCTGACAAAGGGGCACTTGTTCACCGCAAGGGTGAAAACCCCGTCTACTTTGAAGATATTCTCACTTGTTGCCTGCAGGAGCGGGGTGGTGTCCTTGCTCAGGTCAAAGCAGAGGATACTGTTGGGATTCTCCTTCAGGTGCGTTATCGGGGTGATGAGGCGTGAACACCCCTCCTTGTTACTGAAAAAAGAGGCGGTATAGAGTACCGGATCGCCAAAGGGAGTCTCCACCAGGGCTTTCACCTTTGCCTTGCTGCGCAAGTTGAAGTAGTAGGAGTAGAGCTTGGGCTGTTTTTCCTTGATGAGGCGGGCGATGGCTATGGTCGCCTTGACGTCCACCAGGGCATCATGGGCCCCCTCTTGAGAGATGTTGTTGGCTTCGGTAAGGGCGGTAAGACGGAATGTTGGATTGCCTGTCTCCTCTTTCCTAGGTGGCCAGAGCAGTCCTTCGGGTCTGAGGTCGTACGCTGCCCTGACAAGATCGATGATATCCCATCTTGAGCAGTTGTGCTCCCATTCCCGTCTGTAGGGATCCATGAAGTTGCGGTAGAGGGCGTTACGGATGAACTCGTCATCGAAGCGGATATTGTTGAAGCCTGCAACAACGGTGTTGGGGGTGGCAAATTCGTTGTTGATTCGCTCTATTAAATCGCTTTCACACATCCCTTTCTCCTGTACCTCCTGGGGGGTGATGCCTGTGATGAGGCAGGAGAGTGGATCGGGCAGGTAGTCGTCGCTCATTTTGTTGTAGAGGACTATGGGCTCACCGATGGGGTTGAGGTCGTAGTCAGTCCTCTGTCCTGCAAATTGCGCTATCCTGTCGTGGCGGCTGTCTAGGCCGAATGTTTCAAGATCATACCAGAATATGGTGCCTTTTTTATAGGTTTGGTTCATTTCTTCAGTATATCATAGAACTTCTTGTGTGTCTTTTTCTCAATTTAGTTGTC
>CAZPOJ010000135.1:0-7665 GCA_964588005.1 uncultured Sphaerochaeta sp. | reverse complement strand
TTTTATCTGCATGTTCTTTGGGTTTATTTACCTGTTTGTCTATCGACAAAGCTTTAGGGGCAAGAATTTCTCCCTATTCCTATTTTTCCCTCTTCCTGTGATGCTCGCTGCCGTGCTGCAGTTCAGTTTTTATGGTATGGAAGTATTGGGAGTGGGGTTGGCCATAACCTTGCTGGTTGTCTATCTGCAGATGCAGAGGACACAGGCCAATAAGGATTACCTAACCAGGTTGTATAACCGCAGTATCAGCGAGCAGTATCTACAAAACCTGGTCAATCAGCGGAAAAGCACCAAGGCAATCGGTGGCATCCTGATGGACATCAATAATTTCAAGCTGATCAATGATACCTATGGCCATGACCTTGGGGACAAGAGCTTGCGCCATTTCGCCCAACTGCTTATCGACAGCTTTGGCTCATCTTGGTTTATCGGTCGCTACGGGGGGGATGAGTTTCTTCTCCTGTGTGATGACACATCTGAAGAGTCCCTGGCCAAAGACGTGGCGCATTTTGATCAGATGCTTGCCCGGTTCAATGCCAGGAGGAATCTTCCGTTTCCCCTCACTGCAAGTAGGGGGTCATCCCTGTATGGGGCGTCTCAGGCCAAAGACAGCCCGTCCTTCATCAAGGTCCTTGATCATCTGATGTACGAAGACAAACGAGCCTTCCATGCCCGGCAAAAACAAAACCAAAACACTTTCTTATTCGAATAGGGGCTTATAGACAGGAACGACACACAGGGCAAGGCAGATAGGTATAGGACTAACAATCATAGGTCCTTTTTTTGCACTAAAACAGTTTTGACTCTCTGCTCATTATTTTATCCTTCCTAGAATAAATAGAGGAAAAGTACTAGAATCACCCTATAAGCTCTTCTTCCTTCCCGGTTTCTGGTCTTGTTAGGCGATTAAGTAAACTATCTTTCTACATTCCAGAACCCCCTATAGAGGGTTGATCGCTATCCTTTTGGAGTAATTCGTACCATGCATAAACACAATGTGCCGCTTTGTTTAATCTTTCTCTTGTGCTTGCTGGGCTTTCCTGCCCTGCATGCACAATCGCTTACCCTAGAAAAGGCGCTCTCGCTTGCCTACAGGAACAACCTCTCCCTTAAGGCTACCAACATAGACCTCAAGGGTGCACAACGTGATGTTGATACAGCTTGGAATATCTTTCTTCCCAAGGTGAATACATCTTTGTCATATACCGGAAAGACTGGTCCCTTTATAAGCGCTTCAAATGTCAACCATACAACCAGTCTTGGCCTTTCTGCATCACTGACCATCAACCCCTCGGTGAAGGAGCAGATAGAGGCTAAAAACCTAGCGTATAGCGTGCAAAGCGTAACCCTTGCGCAAGGGCGTGCACTTCTCAAACGGGATGTGACCAAGTCCTTCTACTACCTGCTTATGGAGGAGAAGAACCTACAGCTCCAGCAGGCTAACCTGGCCCTTGCAAAGAAGCAGTACGAAGAGGTCAAGACCAAGTATGAAAACGCCTTTGCCTCCGAACTCGAGCTTCTTTCAGCCCAGCTCTCCTATGAGAGCCTCAAGCCCTCCTATACAGGGACCAAGAACTCCTATGATTCGGCTCTGCTCTCCCTTAAGGTGTTGCTCGGAGTCGACCTCGATGAAGAAATCACCTTGGAAGGGGAGGTTCCTTCTGCAGGATTTGACTTGGATCTAAAGATACTGAAGGCACTACTAGCTCAGAACCAGTCACTTGCATTGCTGGATCTCAACCTGGAGACCCTGGAGAATAGCAAGAAGCTGCAGAGCAAGGCCTCCTTGATGCCGAGCTTTACGTTGGTGGGTTCCTATGGGATTTCGTATAGCGATCCAGCCATGCCTGTTGCACCTCCGGCAACTCCGAATAAATGGAGTGACTATACACAGTACTCCATCACTGTCACCGTCCCCCTCGATGGCCATGTTACAGGGTCGCAGGCCCAGGTCGCCCAGGCTTCGATGCAGGATGCCATAGACAAGCTGCTTCTTACCAGAAGGCAGACTGAAAAGCAGCTTGAGCAGGCGCTTCTGGTGCGAATAGCGAACCTCAATGCAGTCGTTGAGCAACTTGCACTGGCCCAAGCCAACCTTCGTCTCACCGAGAAAGTCTTTGGTATGACGATGGCCCAGTACGAGAATGGGTATGTAGGGTACCTTGAGGTGGAGAAGATCCAAGGAGACCTGCTTAAGGCAGGGCAGAACATGCTCTCTTTGCAGTACCAATATATAACTGTGCTGGTCGACCTTATGTACGACCTGAATTCCGATATGAACATACTAAGAGAGGAGCTCTGAAAGCCATGGGTGAAGATACAAATAAGAAGAAAAGGGTCGGCCTGGTCGTCCTTCTTACAATCATAGTGGTCGCTGTGGGCATCATAATCCTCAATCCTTTTGCCTTTATAGGAAAAGCGAAAAGTGATCTTCAAGAAGACTCACAACAAGCAAAGAAGGTTGCCATTGCAGTCAATGTTGCACCTGTAGTTCGCTCTACGATGCAAAACTACATACGAGGCAATGGCAATGTCGTTGACCCCAAGGCTCTGGATGTCTATGTTGAGGTTATGGGCAACCTCTCCTTTCTTGACGCCAAGGTAGGGGACAAGGTGGAAAAGGATAAGCTTTTGGCCAGGATAGACCCTTCTAGGGCTGGAGTTGTCTATAAGGAGAGTGAGGTCAAAGCTCCTGTAGCAGGAACCATCCTTGCGGTGAATTATGCCAAGGGGGCCGCAGTCTCCTCCCAAGGTCCTCTCTTGCGTATAGGCATGCTGGAGGACCTGGAGGTAGAGATGGATATTGCCGAGCGCTATGTGGGCAGTGTCAAGAAGGGGACGAGTGCTGTGGCGACCTTCAAGGCATATCCGTCACAGCAGTTTATCGGTGAGGTCACACGCCTAAGCCCGGTATTGAACCCGACGAGCAGGACCCTTGAGATAGGCATCTCCTTGGACGATCCAGACAGCTTGATAAAAAGCGGCATGTTCCCCACCGTAACCATTCTTACCGACAAACTCACTGACGTACTTGTCATCCTGCGCTCCAGTTTGCTCTATGAGGGAAACCAAGCGTATGTCTATGTTGTGAATAAGGATAATCTGGCAGTCAAGACGTATGTGGAGATTGGCCTTGTAGTTGATGACAAGGCTGAAGTGCTCTCAGGCCTGCAAGAAGGAGAGAAGGTCATCATCCAGGGACAGACCCTGCTCACTGATGGAACCCCTGTCAGGATAGTAGAGTCGAGGCAGAGCATATGAGTGTAACAGATACCGTAGTACGCAGACCTACCACCATTATCGTCATCTATACCCTGTTGACGGTGTTGGCCATAGTGGTCTTTCCCAATCTTGCTGTTGAACTCTTTCCTGAAATGGACTTGCCGATGGTTGTCATCTTCTCCTCCTACACAGGGGCCAGCCCTGAGACGATGGAGGAGCGGGTGACCAAGAACCTTGAATCTGCAGTCTCCAATGTAGGGGGCATTGTTTCGATAAACTCCACCTCCTCTGAGGGGTTCAGCATGGTGATGCTGCAATTCAAGTATGGAACTGACCTGGACAAGGCCAGCCAGTCCATCAACGACAACCTCAATATCTTTGCAGACTTCTTCCCCGATGACGCATCGACACCCACCATCTTTAAGCTCAACACCAATATGCTTCCCATTATGAACATCGCAGTCATCGGTACTGAAGGGCAGGATGCCAACGAGCTTAGGGCAATTACAAAGGATCAGATTCAAGCCCAACTTGAACGTGTAGGAGGGGTCTCCTCCACGGTCATCAACGGCGGCCAGGACACCTTCATCGAGGTTGCTGTAGACCAGAACAGGCTGGAGGCTTATTCGGTAACCCTCAGTCAGGTGGCTAGGGCCTTAAGTCCGCAGAACTATCAGATAGGAGCAGGTTCCATCACTGAAGGCGGGGTCTCCTACCTGTTGCGTACTGATGCCCAGTTTACCTCCCTTGAGGATATTGAGGATGTGTTGGTAGCCTCCTTTCCCAAATACAGTGCCACTGGTGTGCCAAGCTCCACTGTTTCTGTGAAGCTCAAGGACATAGCAAAGGTCTCCTATGCGTATCAGGATGCCTCCTCCAAGGTCTATATCAATGGGGAGAGTGGAGTTTATCTCTCAGTCTCCAAGGAGTCTGATGCCAACAGCGTGCAGGTTGCAAAGGACATCTACAAGGTCATCGATGACCTGAATACACAGTTGCCAAAGGGAGTGGGCCTGTACGTCACCATCGACACCACAGAGATGATCGAGTCTACCATCTCTACGGTATATGAGTCCTTGGCGTATGGGGTTCTGTTGGTCATGGTGGTCCTGTTTATCTTCCTGCGTAGTTTCAAGTCCACCTTCATCATAGGTCTTGCGATTCCTGTCTCTATGCTGGTGACCATCCTGGTGATGTTCTTCATGGGGTACTCGCTGAACCTGATGACCCTCTCCGGCTTGATCTTGGGGCTTGGGATGACGGTAGACTCCTCCATTGTCGTACTTGAGAACATCTTTCGCTATCGCGAAAGGGGTTCCAAGCTACAGACTGCAGCTCTTTTGGGTACCAAGGAGATGATCGTAGCCATATCCGCTTCCACACTGACAACCATATGCGTCTTCATCCCCATAGTGCTGCTACGCAGCAATCTGGAGATGCTTGGGGAGATGCTTACTCCCATGGCAGCTACCATCATCATATCCTTGATAGCCTCGCTGGTGGTCTCCTTTACCCTCATTCCGGTTCTTACCTCCTCCTATGTGAAGGTCTATACCCGCAAGCAGAAGCCTCTGAGGATACAGTTTCTTCGGGTAATCGATGACAAGATGGAAGCGGCTTTCGAAGCCCTCGATAGGGGGTACAAGCGAGTGCTTGCCGTCCTCATCGACTACAAGTGGCTCTCCCTTCTGCTGGTCGTCCTTATCATGGTCATTACCGTGCAGGCTTTTACCGTTATGCCCACGACCCTGTATCCTACGATGGCAGAGAGCTCAGTCTCCTTGACAGTGACTCTTCCCGAAGGGACGACCCTTGAGGCCACCGAGGGCATACTGCGCGATATCGAGAAGAAGGCAAAACAAGATATCCAAGGGTACAAGGATATCATTGTAACAATAGGAGGGGGAGGGCTCTTCGGCGGGGGTGCTGGAAACAGCGGTACACTGCAGATCTCCCTACCAGAAGCAGATGCGCAAGTTGATGACATGTTTGTCGTGCAGGAGAAGCTTCGTGCCTACTTTGATGATTATCCAGCTGTGTCGTTTGCATTTTCCACCGCCTCCATGGGGTTGGGAAATCCCAACCCCGTGGATGTCATCGTAAAAAGTGATGACCTGGATCTTGCAGTTTCCACCGCAGAAGAGATACGCAACCTCATTGCCCAGAACCTAAGCGGGGTGACCGAGCCAAGAACTGACTTCAGCAAAGGACTGCCACAGCTTGAGATTGAGATCGACCGCGAAAGGGCATACGCTTACGGCTTGACCATGCAGGGTATTGCATCTGAGATAAGCAACAGCTTCAATGGTATTACCGCAACCCAACTGAAGAGCCGTGGAACAGATACCAACGTGGTGGTCACCCTCTCCAAAGAGGACCGATCAAATGAGATGGACCTTGAGCGAATATTTGTCCAGAACAGTTTTGGCCAGAGGATATCCCTTGCCAACCTGGCAACAGTGAAGCGTTCGACCGGTCCTGTCTCCATCAACCGCGAAGACGAGATACGGGCTGTGCATGTGTTGGGAGGCCTTGCCGATGGCTATGCCTCCTCAGAAATAGAGAAGGAGATACAAGCTCTCATCGATGATAATATGGTGGTCAGCGATGAGGTCTTCATCGAGTTTGGCGGGGACTTTGCCGATATGAGTGCGATGTTCCGCCATGTGACGATTATCATGCTGTTGGCCATTGTCCTGGTTTTTGGGGTTATGGCGAGCTTGTTTGAGTCCTTCAAGAATCCTTTCATTATCCTGTTGTCCATCCCCTTGATGGCAATTGGGGTTGTTGGCATCTATTTGATAACTGGAGAGACCTTCAGTCTTATATCTGCTATTGGGGTTGTGGTGCTTGCCGGTATTGTGGTCAACAACGGTATCGTCTTGATCGACTATATCAATTTGCTGCGTAAGCGTGGCATAGACCTTCGTAGTGCCTGCATTGAGGCAGGAGGCAACCGTCTCAAGCCTATTCTGATGACCAGCTTCACCACCATCTTCGGCATGATCCCTTTGGCCTTCTTCGGAGGCGTGGGAGCAGAGCAGATACAACCCTTGGGGCAGACAATAGTAGGAGGGATGGCCATCAGCACACTCATGACCATCTTCTTCACCCCTGTCCTCTATGCCCTCTTCAATAGCGACAAACACAAGCGGGATGTAGAGAGTATGGAATCATTTGCAGGAGGAGACACAGTATGAAAAGGGTAGAGATAATCGCAGCCCAAGCCATCCAGGAGGATCTCCTGGACGCCTTGGCCCTCTATGAGGTGCCAATGAAATATACCCTCATCCCCACAGTCCATGGCATGGGCAGTACCAATCCCAAGCTGGGCAATGAGGTCTGGCCAGAGGAGAACTTCCTCCTACTCATCTACTGTCAGGAGGAGATGCTCTCAAGGATTGAGCAGGCTGTAGCCCTGGTTGAGAAGAAGTATGACCATGAAGGGATAGGGTATTTTGTCTTGTAAGAAACAGAGAGGAAATACCTGCCTTACTATAAGCGGACTATACATCCACCTCTAAAATCGTAGAGCTACCATCTAGGCTTGTCGATTGGAATTAGTGATGGGGAGCAGAATCGAAGAGTATACTTTTACAGTAACCCAGAGGTAAATGGTAGAAGGAAAGGTTCGTGTATTCTTTCTATTAGCTTCCAAAATAAGAGGTTTTCATTCTGGTCTATTCATTTTCCTGCGACCATCATTATGAGGCTTTCTTCTAGTTGATTCCATCGAGTAGTTAAAAGAAATCGCATAGTCTGAGTAAAATGTTGTACAATCTAACTACTCCTACGAATTGAAAGGTGCATTGTGTCAATTGTTTTTAGGAATAGGCTCTGTTGGTGCTAGTGCTTAATTCAATCTACTGGGTTGCTACCGGCATTGGGCCTGCAGTTATCTGGTCTTGTTGATTCGTAGGGTAGGAGTATTTGGCGGGCCTTGCTCGCCAATCCGGATAGATTTTTGAATTGCTTGGATGCAGTGTTATACCCCATGAATGATTATTTTCACCTGTTGGTTGCACGAGGAGACGATACTTGAACAGAGAAAGAGACAAACTGAAGATAATGGTGTCTTCAACTGTATATGGAATAGAAGAACTGCTCGATCGCATATATACCCTTTTAACCTCCTTCCGATACGAGGTCTGGATGTCTCAAGGGAACGGTTCCCGTTTTTTCTAATCGAACCGCGTTTGAAAACGGTCTGCAAGCTGTGACGGATTGCGATTTATTCCTCGGAATCATTACGCCCAACTATGGAAGCGGTCAGAATCCCAAAGACCCATCAAGCCGCTCCATCACACATCAAGAAATCCTGAAAGCAATTGAGCTTCAAAAACCACGGTGGCTGTTGGCTCACGAGAATGTTGTATTTGCTCGGACACCTCTTAATAATCTTGGCTATAAAGGCAAAAAAGAAAGGGCGAGATTGAGTCTAAA
>CAZPOJ010000134.1:0-7825 GCA_964588005.1 uncultured Sphaerochaeta sp. | reverse complement strand
TGAAGGGATACAAAGCAAAAGACCTCCAGGGGAGGCCTTTTGCACATATGGGTGTGTGTAGCGATCAGTTGGCTGTGTAGATAAAGGTTACTGAACCTGTGTAGGAGCCAGAGAGTGCCTTGTCAAAATCGCCTTGGTTTACCGTGAGGTTGATCTTGCTGGAGGTTGAGGTGACCTCGGTCAGGGAGGGGTAGGCTACAACAGGATTTGCTGCAGTTACCTCAATGGCGTTGTTTGTTGTAACGGATGCGGTGTTGCTGCTGACAGTAAAGTTGATGTAGGCGTTGGCCTGCCCTGCGACAGAGCTTTTCATTGCAGAAGCTTTCATCGTTACACTGAAGCCATTTCTGTTGTTCGACAGGGTGGAGAGCCAGGCGTTGACCGTTTGTGTTCCACCGGAGGAGACGCCCAATGAGGTAAAGGGGGTGAGGTTGTCAAAGGTAGCAGTAGTGGTTCCTGTATATTTGGTGGTTGAGACGGTCATCAGGTCCACGTTTCCTACAACAGTTGAAACAGTGAAGGTGTCAACTGTTGCGGCAAACAGAGCCGATGTGGTGATAAGCAATATGAGTGTGGTAAGCAGTATCTTTTTCATGGTTATTCCTATGAGAAGCGTTTGCTTCTGTGCAAGTTTGTACCTTTTTCCGAAGTACACCTGTATAATAGTCATTAAGAAGACTTATGTCAATACATATCACTTTAACAGGGGTTTGAGATTTATAATAATTGTATAAATATATAAACACTTTATATATATGAAATTATTTTGATTTAGTAGTTGCTAGCTTATGGCAACAGGTATTGAATTTCTTAAGCTATGCACATGTTTGAGGTTTTGATACTATTTTTTAGATAGGAATTATCTATACAAAAAGCCACTTGTGTTACAAGTTAGGAATAAGAAAGAAGTGGTAAGGTAAAGGGAGATAGTGAGGCTCTTCATTCTTTCTATAGGGGGTATGCAGCTTTTATGTCTCAGATTCTCTGTTTTTTGTTGACAGACTGCATAAATATGCTATCATTGGTGCATAGTGGTTCTTCTTTAGAACCATTATATGCAAATTAGTTGTTGTTTTATCAGTTTAGTTGCTGTGATTGGTTCTTTTATAGACCATTTAACAGGTATTTCGCTAGAATTCTACCTCACCGTAGAATTTTGCCCAAGAGGAGGGCTCTGTAATGAAGAAAAAGTGTATGCTCGTTTTGATTGTCCTGGTGGCAATCATGGCAGTCCTGCCTGCAGCAGGTGCTCAGGAGAAGGCAGCAAAGCCGTTGCGCTTCATCGATGTGTCTCCCAGTCCTACAAGACAGGAGTATTTCACCAATACGTTTGCCAAGTTCAAGCAAGAGACTGGTATTGACGTAGTCTACGAAAGTGTTCCCTGGGATGATGCAGCCAATAAGCTGACCGTCTTGGGTGCTTCGAACCAGTTGCCTGACGTTATGACCACCTGGGCAGGTTGGCTTGGACAGTTCACAGAAGCTGGCTGGGTTGAGCCCTTGAGCCCCTATATTGGCGATACCTCTGATGAGTATGCCAAGACCGTGACACAGCTGGTCTGGAAGGCTGAGAAAGAGCTCTATGGAAATATCTACACCATCCCTGACGGAATGATGGTAAAGGGTGTCTTCGTACGGAAGGACTGGGCAAAGGAAGCTGGTCTGAACCTCGATCCTAAGAAGGGTTGGACCTATGAAGAGTACTTTGATGCAGTTTACAAGATGACCGATCCTTCCAAGAATCGGTATGGTACCTCTTTCCGTGGTTCCCGTGGTGCTTTCGATCCCTTGTTTGTCTACCTTGAGAGTTTCAACGGTGGATCTGCCTATGCACCTGACGGTTCGACCCTGATGGCCGACCAGGAAGCCATTGATGCATACAAGAGATGGAATGATACCTACCTTAATGGAGCCGCTCCTAAGGATGCTATCAACTGGGGCTTTGTGGAGATGGTCAGTAACTTTACCGGTGGTCTTACCGCTACCTTGATCAATGACTCTGAAGTCGCTGCAACCTGTCTGGAAAATATGGAAGACGAGCAGTGGATGGTCATGCCCATGCCCAAGAGCGATAAGGATGGGAAGATTTACAACACGGTAAATTCACCCTATGCCTATTCAATCTCTACCACCTCCAAGAACAAGGAAGGTGCTTGGAAGCTTATCGAGTTCTTGACCAGACCCGACAACAACATCGAGTACTGCAAGCTGACTGGCTTGATCCCCATCAAGACTGCAGTGGGCGATGACCCTTACTATGGTCCTGACGGTCCTTATGCTGCCTTTGTCCAGCAGTTGAATGATCCTGCTATGGTTGTTCCCGTAGCGTTTGGTCCATTCGGCTTCACCGATATGCACCAGGGCATGATGCACGAGGAGATGCAGAAGTATCTCTTGGGCAAGCAGAGTGCTGAAACCTCTCTTACAAATGTGGTTTTCGAGCTTGAAAAGCGTATGAAGGCCTACCTTGCTGCTAATCCTGGTTCAGCTGTCGAACAGCCCAAAGGATTGTTTTAATCAAATCTAGGCTGGTGCTGCAGGGTTCTCCCTGCAGCACCTCTCCTAATAAAGGAAATACCCATGGGGATGATATTTTTGTATTTGGTATTGCTTGCAGTCCTCTGTGGATTGGGGATATGGTTCATGAGCAAGCACTCGAAGAAATTGCGTGGAAGGGGTTTCTCCCCTGTTACCAAGAGGAAAGCCGAGCCATACCTGTTCTTGTTTCCTACCATGCTGTTGCTGGTCCTGATGTTTGGTTACCCCTTGATCAACAGCTTTGTAATGGCTTTCCAAAACTATAAGCTTACGGCACCCAATAATATTACGTTCAATGGCCTGGACAACTTTAAGAAGCTGTTCACCGAGACCGACATCGGCCTTATCGTCAAAAACTCGTTTACTTATGTGATCATCTCGGTTGCCGGGCAGTTCCTGCTTGGACTGACCCTTGCGATGGCCCTCAACAAGCGCTTCCCCTTTCGTGGCCTCTATCAGGCCATCATCTTTCTTCCCTGGTCCTTCTCAGCTTTCGTCATCGGGCTCATGCACCGCTGGGCATTCAATGGGGAGTATGGGGTGGTCAACGATCTTCTTCTGAAGCTTTCCGTTATTACTGAAAAGATAGCCTGGCTGGGGACTCCCGGTCTCTCCCTTGGGGTAGTCATCATGGCCATGATCTGGATGGGGATTCCCTTCTTTGCCATCATGATCCTTGCAGCGCTGCAGTCCATACCCAACGAGATGTATGAAGCGGCTGCTATCGACGGGTGCGGGGTCTTGCGGAAATTCTTTCAGATTACCCTTCCCTTTATCAAGCCGACCGTCGTAATAACGATCCTCTTGAGGACCATCTGGATCTTCAACTCGTTTGACCTGATAGTGGTCATCACCAACGGCGGGCCTGCCAACTATTCGCAGACCTTGCCCTCATACATGTATACCAAAGCCTTCTCCAGCTATGACTTTGGCTTGGCTTCTGCCTTGGGAGTAGTCCTGATGGTGGTACTGGTCCTCTATGTGGCGGTGTTCCTCAAAGTTACGAAATACAACAAAGCGGGGGAATTCTAATGAACTATGCACGTAAACGACACCTGGGAAACCTGGGACGAACTCTTCTGCTCGCGTTCTTTATGATGCTGGTCTTGATGCCCATCTACTGGATGGCCATCACTTCCTTCAAGACCAACTCTGAGATTATCAATGCTCAGGAGGTTACCTACTACCCTCATGAGTTCACGATGGAGAACTATGTTCAGCTGTTCAAGCTGTATGATTACAAGGGAATGCTGTTAAACAGTGTCCTTGTGTCGGTGGCTACAGGGTTGAGCATCACCATGCTCTCGATATTTGGGGGGTACGGCCTTGCACGCTACACATTCAGGGGCAAGGATACGATGCTCCTGTTTTTCCTGGTCACGCAGATGATCCCGGGTATTCTGGTCATCATCCCCTTGTACGTGATATTCTCCAAGCTTGGGTTGATAAACACCCGTTTTAGCCTGTTTTTATTCTATCTTATTGCGAACCTCCCTTTCTGCGTGATAACCATGCGCAGTTTCTTTGAGCGGATACCCTACAGCCTCGAGGAGGCTGCCTATGTTGACGGGTGCTCGAAGATGAGGACGCTCTTCAGCATTATCCTTCCTATCATGTTTCCCGGTATTGTGGCTGTCTTTGTATTTGCCTTCATCGGTGCTTGGAACGAACTGATAGCGGGTACCATCTTCATCAACACCTCCGACCTCTGGACGGTGCCTGTCGGACTGAAGTCCCTCATAGGCAAGTATGATGTGAAGTGGGGTGTCCTGATGGCTGGTGGCATGTGTGCCTTGCTGCCCACCGCGATCATGTTTGCCTTTATGCAGAAGTTCGTTGTCGAGGGTCTTACAGCCGGAGCTGTCAAAGGATAGGGAGCAATGGGAACAGGGACTACAATACAACCAATTGAGCCCATTGGTAAGGAGCTTGTGCATGAGAAGGTGACCGATGCCTTGATTAGCTTCATCTACAGGAACGGCCTGAAGCTTGGGGACAAGCTTCCAGGGGAGAGGCAGCTGGCAATTGAACTCACCGTCGGCAGGAACTCGGTTCGCCAAGGGCTTTGCCAGCTGGAAGATGATGGGATCATTGAGCGCCTGGTGGGCAAGGGGGCCTTCCTTAGGAAGGAGGTCACCGCTGACTCCATCCAGCTCAAGCTCTTGCGGGTCAACTATAGGGATTTGCTGGAGATCAAGATCAATTTGGAACAGCTGGCTATTCGAAGGGCAGTGGATATCGCCACTGAGGAGCAGATCAGGGAGTTGAAGGCCTTGGCTACCCAGCTGTGTGACCTTGCCGACCAGGGGCTGTTCTCCATCGAGCTCGACAGGGAGTTCCACACTGCCTTGCTGGGGTGTGGGGGCAGTCCTACACTCTCCCAGCTTGTGCTCTCGCTTGTGGACTCCCTCAACAGCTATGGGAAGATGCTTGGGGATGTCTCCAACATCTGGTTACGGACTATACCGTTTCATATGGATATCGCTGTGGCCCTTGAGCAACGTCAGCTCTCGTTTGCCCTCGCCGCCAGCGAATACATCTTTCAATATGACCTTCAGGTTCTGAATGAACTTACCGATACGAATGAATACAAAGGGAAAACAAATGAAAAACACGAACATGCAGTGGTGGGATGAGGGCAAGTTTGGCCTTTTCATCCACTGGGGACTCTACTCACTCTTAGCCGGGGAGTACAAAGGCGAACGAACTGACAATATTGCTGAGTGGATCATGCATGACCTGGATATTCCTGCACACGAGTACCGCAAGCTTGCCTCTTCCTTCAATCCTACCTCCTTTGATGCCGATGCCATTGTCAAGCTTGCAAAGCAGGCAGGTATGAAATATGTCGTATTGACGGCCAAGCACCATGAGGGCTTTGCCCTGTATGACTCAAAGGCGAGCTCTTACAACAGTGTAAAGGCCACCCCTTATAAGAAGGATGTGGTTGCGCAGCTGCGCAAGGCGTGCGACAAGCATGGCCTGGTCATGGGCCTCTACTACTCGCAGGCCCAGGACTGGGATGATCCTGATGCCTGCAGGGATGGCTACAGTGAAGAGGGAAAGGACTTCTCCTCCTACTTCACCAAGAAGTGCATACCGCAAATCACCGAGCTGCTCACCGAGTATGGCCCTATCGGCCTGCTCTGGCTCGATACTCCCATGTATATGACTGAAGAGCAGTCCAGGACCTTGCAGACCCTCATCAAAGAGTTGCAGCCTGATTGTCTGATAAGCGGAAGGATCGGTCATGGCTTGGGTGATTATATGACCACCGGAGATAATTTTATTCCCGCCTTAGCCTATCATCGTCCCTTTGAGGTTCCTGCGACCATCAACAGCACCTGGGGATACAACAAGTATGATACGAATTGGAAAAGCACGGCCAAGATCCTGCGCTCCCTGGTCAAGGTTGTCAGTAGGGGAGGCAACTACCTGCTGAATATCGGACCCCGGGGTGATGGATCCGTTCCCCAGGAGTCCCTGACCATCCTTGAGGAGGTCGGCTCCTTTATGGAGAAGAACAGCGAGAGCATCTACGGGACAAAGGCGCTTCCTCTGTATCCGTATGATATTGACTGGGGATATTTCACTGCCAAGAAGGGCAAGCTCTACATCCATGTCTTCGAGGATAAGGAAGAGGCCTACCTGCTCAACATAGCCAACAAGCCCTTGCGCTGCTACAGGCTCAGTGATGGCTTGCCCTTGACCTTGAAGGAACGTATGACGTGCGAAGAGGACAGCAGTTGGCTTATCAAGCTGCCTCCCAGGGAGAAGGGCGAGATAGACCAGGTCATCTGTGTTGAGATCGAAGAGGACGATGTGGTCTTTGAACCCATTGTAGGCTAATGCTAAATAAGGAAGTATCTATGAAACGCGCTGCTGATATTCTTACTGACGATACCTTTGAGTATCTTGCTGTAGAGCGGCCGGTAGCCGCTCCGCTCTACCAGACCTCCCTATTCACCTACCCCAGCGTCGATGCGCTCAGGCAGGGCATCAAGGATGAGTCACAGACCCATCTTTACTCGCGGGGGAACAACCCAACTGTGGAGCTGGTCGAGGAGCGCATCGCTGCCCTGGAAGGTGGGGAGCAGGCCAAGCTGTTCTCTGCAGGGGTTGCTGCCATCTCTAGCAGTATTCTCTCCTGTGTGCAGCAGGGCGACCATATCGTCTGCAGCAATGACTCCTATGTATGGGCTCAGTATATATCCAGTACCTATCTGTCCAGGTTTGGTGTCTCTGTCACCTTTGTCGATGCAACAAACCTTGAGGAAGTAGAACAGGCGATCCAGAAGAATACCAAGGTGTTGTATCTGGAAAGCCCGGGCTCTATGCAACTGCGTGTGCAGGACCTGCCCAAGCTCGCCGCCTTGGCCAAGGCTTACAACCTGACCTCGATAGTCGACAACACGTGGGCAACCCCGCTCTACCAGAATCCCCTTGCCATGGGGATAGACCTGGTGGTTCACTCGGCCTCCAAGTACCTTGGTGGCCATAGTGACGTAATAGGTGGTGCGGTGGTGGGAAGCAAAGCCCTGGTAGGGAGGATCTTCAAGACGGAGTTCCTTCCCATAGGCCATGTCCCCGATCCTTTCCAGGCCTGGTTGATCCAGCGTGGCATGAGGACCCTGCATGTACGGCTTCCCTTTCACTACGCTTCGGCCCTTAAAGTCTGTGACTACCTCTATGACTCCAAGAAGATAGCAAGGGTACACTATCCCATGCACCCCAAAAGCCCCTGGTACGCGCTGGCAAGTGAGCAGATGACCGGTGGTTGTGGCCTGCTCTCCCTGGAGGTACAGTCCAAGGATGTGCAGAAGATTGAAGAGGCTGTCAATCGCCTAGAGATGTTCAGGATAGGTGTCAGCTGGGGTGGGTATGAGAGTCTGGTATTCCCGACCCTCGTCAGTAGTCCCAATAATCCTTCACTGATAAGGCTTCACCTTGGTCTTGAGGACCCGGCTAGCCTTATCAGTGATCTTGATCAGGCTTTTTCTATCCTATAGGGAGAAGAAGAAAAGAAATACAAACAGAAAATAAAGAGGACAGGTCACATGCTAAGCAATACTCACCCTATGGTAATCAGTAGCAAGCCTTTTGCACGTTGGTGGTGGTTTAGTGGGAAGATTACCCATGAAGCTATTGATGAACAGCTCACTTGGTTTGCAAGCAATGGTTTTGGTGGGGTTGAGATAGCATGGGTCTACCCCTATGAATACAAGAAGCAAAAAGAAAGAAGCAAGCAAGAAGAAAGAAGCAAGCAAGAAGAGGGCCCGAAATTCCT
>CAZPOJ010000133.1:0-7876 GCA_964588005.1 uncultured Sphaerochaeta sp. | reverse complement strand
AAAAATAGGAGAAAAGAATGAAAAGAAAACTAGTAGCCCTCGTACTGTGTGCCCTCGTTTTTGTGACAGTCCTTCCAGCTCAAGGCTTGCCTGAAAGTGCAGTCGCCAAACAACTGCCCAAGGCAGAAGATATGGTAATTGATCCCATCAATTACCACCGACAACTGATCCAAGGGTATTATGACTTTGCTGTGTATATGACCGAAGATGTTACCCGCCCGGCAAAGTTCTACATCCCTGTGGCATCAGGGACAGGTCTCAACCGACCTACTATCTTTGTCATGATCCCAGACGGAGTTGAGCCTTATCAGTTCCTCGTGGACAGTGGGTGGAAAGCTGTAGCTGATACCGATGAAGTGAATATTGTACTGGGTGAGCCAGGCATTGGTGGTTGGAAGACCCTTGCTGAAGATATGCAGTATCTGCACTTCTTGAGGACAGACGTCAACAACAAGCCTTTCTTCAGCACCTATACTGCCAGCTTCTACGCTGTTGCATATGGTGAGAAGGCAACTGCAATCCTGCAGGAGTACAGCATTCTCAATCCAACAAACTGGTCGGGTGTGGTACTTGCAGGGACTACCGGAGTTCGTGAGGAGTTGGTGGCCAAGATGAAAAACACCCCGTCCTCACTTCCCGGGTCAACCAACGCACAAGTCCCCCTACCGATGTGGATCGTCTCCAATGAAAAAACCCCTGACGTGAAACGTCTTGTTGAGTATCAGAAACAAGCCAACCATAGTGAGTATGTATCTACCAATACCTCCTATGCCGATGAGCTCTATGTCCCCAGAAAGGGTGGAAATGACGACCACCACTGGTGTTCCAACGTAGTCTACTCCCAGGATGCCTGGGCAAATTGTGTCAACGTCGAGTTTGCCAGTGCAGCCTATCACAACCTGTTCAAGGGTGTGCTTCGCTACTCAGGGGCCTTGAGGAAGAACGACGACATCTACGCCAGAGGCGTCAAGAAATTTACAGCTCTGGTTCCCGGTGGCTTCAAGGAAGATGGAAGCGACAAGTACACCAGAGAGTGGGTCGTACATGTTCCCAAGAGTGTAGACACCTCAAAGCCAGCTCCTCTGGTATTTGTATACCCTGGTGCCGGTGGCGTTGGCGAAACAATGCTCGATCGTTCAGGATGGGCAACTGTTGCTGACGACAAGGGCTTCATCGTAGTGAGTCCTACAGCGTCACACATAAACAGAGTCAATAATGCAAGGTTTATACAGACCCCGGAGATCCTCAAGGTCTGGTGGAATACCGAGAATATTGCAACTGAAACCCGTCCCAATGATCTGTTGTTTGTAAGCTACCTCTACGATTGGATGAGGGCGAACTACAACATCGACGAATCAAGAGTCTATGTGAGTGGGCAGTCTTCCGGAGGCATGATGACGTGGGCAACTCTGATGTACCTGCCAGAAATCTTTACTGCAGGGGCTCCTGTTTCTGCTGCTGGATCGATGGGAGCTATGAACAATGACCGCGATCACTCCAAGGTAGGGATCATCTCCTTCCTGGGTGAGAAGGACATTTGGCCCGGCGCATTCGGTGGTGATGGCGCTAAAGCCACAGCAACGTATTGGACCAATATCCTGAACACTGTTGAGGACTGGAGTGATTACACCTATCTCCATGGTGGACAGCAGGGTTCTTACACAAGTGATGAGTTCACCAACTATGTGTTCCACTCGCAAAAC
Source organism: uncultured Sphaerochaeta sp. (assembly GCA_964588005.1). Classification (GTDB taxonomy): domain Bacteria; phylum Spirochaetota; class Spirochaetia; order Sphaerochaetales; family Sphaerochaetaceae; genus Sphaerochaeta. The sequence continues at coordinate 6,173 of CAZPOJ010000133.1, read as the reverse complement.
GGCACCCCTGTTATGAGACTTGTAGAAGTTGCAGACAAGGGTCATCAGATCTTACCTTCTGAGTGCTATATTGCATGGAATGAGTGCTTCTCACGATTCACCAAGGATAAGACGAACGGAAACTTATACTATAATGGGGTACTCGTAGAGTAGATTCATACCGAGAAAATGTATTGTAACGGCTCAAGTGGGTGATTAGGTTCACTCACTTGAGCCGATCTTTTCTCTTCTTACCTTTTTCCTTCCTCAATATATTCTTCTATCGGATGACCACATTTTGTGGTTTTCCCTGCAGGAACGAAGCCAAGTTATCCACAGCTATACCCATAAGACGTAGCCTACTCTCCTTTGGAGCCCAGCTGATGTGGGGGGTGATGATGCAATTCTTTGCCGTAAGAAGCGGGTTGTCAGCCTTGATGGGCTACGTCTAGGCCTGCAGCGTAGACTGAAAAGTATAAGGGGGATAAAAGAATGCCAGTCTTAGAAAAATCAAGATGATTCCAGACTTTTGCACTACATCAAAGAAAGATCTCGTTTTAACAATTCTATGTAATAATCCTATATTTTTTTTCAAATTATATAAAAATAGGGATATATACCCTAATTCATGCGAATATTTTACAAAATGAACATTTTTTATGTTTATCTTTACATTTCTGCTAATCAGGATTACCCTTAGCTTGTGTCCTTACAAAGGAGGTACACTATGCTTTCATACTTTACAATACAAAACTTCAAATCGATTCTTGATATGAAAATCGACTTTAGCTATGCCGAGAAAAAAGCCCCAAACGGGTATCAAGAAATGGAAATTCTTCCATTTCTTCAAGCTAAAGGGAAGCAACGAGTTGTCCCTTGCCTTGCTCTTTTTGGTGCCAATGCTTCAGGAAAATCAAATATCATTCAGGCATTTTCTACTTTCAAAAATATTATAGCCAAAGGGATAGAGCCTCATACATTCAATCCAAATAGACTCAATACAAAACACACCTCTACGTCCTTTGAGCTTGAATTTTATCTTGAAGAGAGTGTGTATTCGTATTTTCTAGAATTTGATGTAGAACAAATAGTAGCTGAAAGGCTTATAGCAGACCAAGAAATAATATATGAAATTGGAAATCAGAAACATGTTCTAGAACCAATAACCTCAGAAGTCTATACCATGAAAAAGCTACAAGAAATATATATTGTTGAGTGCTTAGATGAAAAAAATCACCAGACAAAGCCCTTTCTTACAGTACTTGGCCAAGGGTTTTCAGGTCTTTCTAAAGCGGTAACTTCAACCTTCGTGTACATAGCGAAAAAGATGGATGTGTACTCTACCCATCGACCTACATTTTCCAGTTGTTTGAATAAACTAGCAGATTCTGAAGACCAAGAAAAACTCCATGAAGCATTTCAGAAAATTGTCAAAAATGTAAGAAAACTTGATATTGATATTGCAAGAATGGAACATGCCCGTGAGGAGTTTTCAGGTGAATCCATTCCCGCTGAACCTAACAGATCCTCCATGATTAAAAAAACCCGTCCTCTGGCTGGATATTATGACACCATTCGTTCTTATCATGTAGATGTTCAAGGAGAGGAAGTTGGTTTTGATTTTAATGAAGAATCTGAGGGGACACAAAGACTTTCATCCTTGATCGGTATACTCCTATATGCTTTGGAACGAGGTACTATTGTGATCATCGATGAACTAGCTCTTTCACTACATCCTGTCCTCACATCAGAACTAGTACGGCTGTTTAAAAACCGGCGGTATAACATTTTTAATGCCCAACTAATTTTTACCACTCATAACACAGAGATTCTTGATAATGATTTACTTCGAATATCTGAAATCGGCATCATTAACAAAACACTTGCGAGCGGTTCTACGATCAAGAGAGTCTCCGATTTCAAAGGAGTTCGTAATGTTACAAATTTCAGGAAACAATATTTGCGAGGTTCATTTACCGGCATACCTTTCCCCTATATCTAGGATAGTGAAATGGAAATACGACAACAAGAAGTACATATAATCATTTGTGAAGGGTCATCTGAAGTTGCATACTTGCAAGAATTGAACAAACTTTTGAGAGAAAAAGAAATCCCACTTGTATATATTCACAAATCTTGTGATGGAGGCCAATATAGCAAAGTAGTGCGTGCATATAAAAAGGCAAAAAAGGATAACCCCCGAACCTCGATTCATATTTGTATTGATTTTGACACGTACCTAAGAAATGACACCAATAATTGGACCTCTTACCAAAACAAACCGAAGAGTATTCCAGAATTTCTCTTTACTACGATGAATTTTGAGGATTTTATTAGTCTCCATTTGGAAAAAGAGCTCTCTGATACATGGGATCATCTATGTGCAAGTAACAACCATTTTTCATCTCCAATGCACGCTAGTATCTATACTCCCTTGTTTGCTAAAAATATCATTCCAGGATACAAAAAAGGAGAGTTTCCCTTTACCCTAACAACAAGTCATCTCTCCCTACTTTTCAAAAATCTTACTAATGCTGAGAACCACTTCCCCTGTGGGTTTGGCTTATTGCTCTACCAACACCTCAGAGTATTGGATCGATTGGATATGTTTGTATAATAGACAGGGGTTTCAAAAAAGAGCAAACTCTTCTTGGTGGAGAATTCCTCAAGACCAATCACTCCACAATGAAAGTACGCCTACTCATTATAATGAAACCCATTGCCTTTTTACTGATTCACCACGTTTTGTGGTTTTCCCCGCAGGAAAGAAGCCAAGTTATCCACAGCTATACCCATAAGACGTAGCCTGCTCTCCTTTGGAGCCCAGCTGATGTGGGGGGTGATGATGCAGTTCTTTGCCGTAAGAAGCGGGTTGTCAGCCTTGATGGGTTCACTTGAGACCACGTCCAAACCTGCAGCATACACCTTGCCACTGTTGAGGGCATCGGCAAGGTCCTGTTCTACAATAAGGGGCCCCCGGCTGTTGTTGAGGATGATCACCCCGTCCTTCATCTTGGTAATGCTCTTTGCATTGATAATACCCTCAGTCTCGGAGGTGAGAGGACAGTGCAGGGCAATGACATCACTATTTGCATAGAGTTCATCGAGCGACACATACGCACCTTCTGCATGGGCACCTTGGTGGGTATCATAGGCGAGCACCTGCATGCCAAAGGCCTTGGCTATACGCCCTGTTGCCTGCCCGATCCTTCCATAACCGATGATGCCCATCGTCTTGCCCAACAGCTCCATCAAGGGCTTGTCCCAGAAGCAGAAGTCAGGACTCTCTGTCCATCGTCCTCGTTGTACCGCATCGCTGTGATGTGCAACGTGGCTGGTAATATCCAACAGCAGGGCAAAGGCAAACTGTGCGACAGCATCGGTGCCGTAGGTGGGGATGTTGCACACAACAATCCCCTGGGCCTTTGCTGCCTGGACATCGACCACATTGAAACCAGTGGCCAACACCCCGACGTATTTGAGAGAAGGAGCCTTCTCTAGCGTCTCTCTGGTAAGGGGAGTCTTATTGGTGATGACAATATCAGCATCACCAATGCGGGAAAGAATATCCTTAGGATCAGTACGGTCATAGACCGTCACATCGCCAAGGCCAGAAAATCCATCCCAGGAGAGATCTCCAGGATTCAGCGTATATCCATCAAGCACTACAATGGTGTGGTTCATCAAGGTTCTCCTATCGGTTACATCCTATGAAAGGTTGAGTAAGAGTACAGGAAGTTTGCCCACCGGGCAATCTTCCTGCATCCTCATATGCTTATCAATCATTCTCACATTCTTGCTATCAGTCTTGCATTATTCTCATAGTAGAGTTGTATCATGCTTCATCCAGATGCTTATACTCTCTCCTCCACTACATGTTCCTCGGGTTTTTGTATCGGGTTGAGACCCTCAAACACCGTACTCCTTGGCGCCAGGCTCCCTGCTGAGTACCCCCATATGGTCTCGTACTCACTAGGATCTTCTCCCATCGCCTCGATCTGCCTCAGGTAGTGTGCTATCGACTTGCTCTCGATGATGATGACCGAACCCATCTCTTCGATGACCTTGCTGTGGGGCCTTGTATGATCGAACTCAAACTTCAGGATTCTCCTACCGTCGTCAGTGATGCCTACGGTCCGATAGGTATTGCTCTTGCCTACCCCGGGGAGGTTGAGGGTGTTGCGGTCTGTTGCCAGGAAAGGAATCTCATCGGAGGTGCGGATGGAGTCGATAAGCTCCACCATGTTGGGAGCATCGCTCATAAACGTCCTGAGGGCCGCATGGTAGCGCTGGGCTACCTGACCGATGGAACTCTCCTCCACCTGCTCCTGGGTGGAGCGGGAGTTGGTGGCAAACAGCTCCCGGTTCTCCGTGAAGCCCTTAACCGAGAAGGTATAGTAGGGCAATACCCCGATATCGTTGAGGACCTTTCGCAACTTTGCAGAGTGGCCTCTCCTCGAGGCTGCAACGGTGAAGACCTCCTGGTTGGTCACTGCCCATCCTGCACCAAGCAGCCTGGAAACCGCCTTCTTGGTGTCGGGGGTGATCTCCATAGCGGAGGAGATATGCGTCTGCACCACACACTGACTGATGCCAACCTCCCTAGCCTCCTCCCTAAAGGCCCGCAAGACCTCTACAAGCTCCTTGGTAACTCGTTGGGGCAGGTAGACAGGGATCTTTGTCCCAAGCCTCACACGCCTCATGGTTGCATACTTCTCCCCTTCAGCTCGGCTCTTATTGTCCTCCTGTTTATTCCTTGCCATCTGGAGCACAGCATCAAGGATCTGCTTGAGGGAGGCAACAGAGCTCATGAAGGAGTCCCCTCCTGTGATCAGGATGTCCGATAGGTAGGGATCGTTTCGGAAGTATTCCATATTAACTGCAAGGCTCTTCTTCCAGCTCTGGCGGGGACGAAGCTTCTCCAGCTCGAAGTTGAACCTTCCCCCCTGGAAGTCGTACATCCTCTGGCAGTAGGAACAAAGCCCCCCACAGGCACGGCCCATGGTGTCGGGGATAAAGATGGCAACTTCCGGGTAGCGGCGGTGGACATTATGGGAGGGAAGGATCCAACCAGCCACATTGGGCTTGCCTGGCTCTGCTATGTCCTCCTTCTCCCAGGCAACGATGCTGCCGAACTCATCAACGAGGTCTTGACTGTAGAACAGGTAGGTACGAAGAGGGAGGTCACTTCCTGGCTTCTCCTGCTCTTCCTTTTTCCTGGTATCAATGAGGGAGAGGAAGTACGGGGTGGCAAAGATGGGGATGCCCTTCTTTTCAGCATCGCGCATGACTCTGAGCTCGTCTTCACTCATGGAGTGGTCCAGATACCGGTTCAGCTCATCTGCACTTCGGATGGCGAAGTGCAGATGAAAGCGATCTTCTCTCCACCAGAGGAGTACCTGCTTGCGTATTTCCTTATCACTCATCCCTTCTTTCAGCTGGTAAAAAGACCCTTTTGTTCTCCTGTCCTTTGTTTTCCTGATCTTCAGCCTCTCAATAAGCAGCGCTACAATGCGTTCCTTATTGTGAGCCCTCCATCGGACAACCTCATCATCAAGTCCACTGCTGTGACGAGCCATCCACTCCTGAACCAAGCTTCGCTTAGGGGTGTTGAAATGCTCCACCTCACTGAGCTGGGAGAACAGGTGAGCCATATCCTCCAGGAAGTCAGGATTGCACTCATCACATTCACCAAGAAGCACCCGCCTCAACAGGGCTATCGGCCTTGAAGTAACCTCCTGCCCATGCAGGTTCCAATCTGGGAAGGATGTTCCCTCATGGTCGAGGTAGTCCATCAGCCTGAGGTATGCCATGCTTCTGGCGGAAAGCTTGTAGTAGTCCTGCTCGCTTTGGCCCTCGCCGGTGTAGTATGCCCAGGCTGTGGGGTACTGAAGTTGCATATATTCGGTGTAGTAATCACGCAGGGCCTCTACCAAAGCGGTATCACTGAGGCTTCTGTCTAAAAACAGAGGGAGTATCCCTGGGCTTTCTGCCTCTATCTTGCTGACAAGACGAGAAGCTAGTTTAGATAGTGTATTCATAGCAACAGAATACAGCCTAGAACAAACTCCTGTCAAGCTTGTCATATAAATATATACATTAAAACATTTTACATTCTTTTATCTTGCTTTCTCCTCTCTATTAAGCACCTTCTCTCAGCAAAAGTCTCGAGAAACCCATCAGATAGAGGACAA
>CAZPOJ010000132.1:0-7916 GCA_964588005.1 uncultured Sphaerochaeta sp. | reverse complement strand
ATACAAGCTGCATCTGAATTCAGATGCAGCTTGTATAGTAAGCAATAGTGCCAAGGCGTGTAGCACTCTATGTTATATTTCAGGGGCGATATTCACTCCGAGTTGCGTAAGGATTGCATAAAAATCATCCATCTCTTGCTCAGAATAAGGCTTCATAGTCACCAGATGCTCATGGCTTCTCTTCATCACCAGGTACTTGTCTTTTGCCAAGGGATTAAAATTGATCAATTCAATCGGTGTCTCTGGAGAGGTTTCCAGCACAAACGTGCCAATTGCTACTAAGTTATCTTTCAGTGCAGTCATCCCCGGGATAAGGGGGATTCTGACGAGAACCTCTTTTTTCTGTGCAGTGAGATTCTTAAAGTTTTGTAAAATCAACGTATTGTCCTGGCCAATATACTTCATATGTGAGGGGGAGTCATATATTTTTATATCTACGATGAACAGATCAACCAAAGGAAAAAAAGACTCCAAGATAGTTGGGTTGGCATACATGGAGGTCTCAATTGTTGTATGGATTCCCTCTTGTTTCATCCTGTGCAAAATTGCTTTGGCAAACTCAGCCTGAAAAGTAGGATCGCCTCCAGAAAGAGTAATCCCTCCTCCACTTCTCGTGTAAAAAGAGCGATCTTGCAAAAGAGCAGCTACAGCCTCGTCAACGGTCATCTGATAACTATCATATGCAAGGGCCATTGTGGGGCACGCACGTATGCTGGCTTGACAATCTTGGCAGCTACTATCATGTATCTTGATAAAGGGCTCCCCTTTGCCACCAAAACCAATAGCACCGGTCGTGCATGCTTTTACACATGCTCCACACCGGATACACTTGTTTTCAAAATACCAAAGATGCGGTTGAAAATCGATACCTTCAGGGTTGTGACACCAAACACAAGCAAGTGGACATCCTTTAAGGAACAGGGTTGTTCTGATCCCCGGTCCATCATGAATTGCAAATTTCTTTATATCAAATACATTCCCTTTCATCACTTCCCCTCTTCTCAACAGTAGTAAATCTGTTACATGATTATATATTCTATCACATATGAAACCGATTCTCAATCGAATGATAATAAAAGAGTGTTGTTTATGACTTCTTTTTCCAAACCAGCTGGATAGATGATAGGTATTTCACACGAACAGAAAAACAGCTTGGCGATAGGGGTGTACCTTCTCCTATCGCCTGGCTGTGTAGGATGTCTTTCCCCTTGTTGGGGAGGGTTTTCTATGTGGTAATAATAACCTTGGTACCCTTTGCAGTCAGAAACTCTTGATATTCCTTGGGAATATGTTTGTCGGTGACTACATAATCCACTTCGCTGACATCCAGATACTTGGAAAGGTGTATTTTTCCAAACTTTGATGAGTCGGTGAGAACAAAGGTTTGTGGACTGATCGCTGCAATGGTCATATTAATGTCAGCTCGCATCATGTCTCTTCCAGTAAATCCTGTACTCTCGGTAAATCCATCAACTCCCACAAAAGCCTTACTGAAGTTAAGGATTTTCAAACAGTCCTTTACGAGATTTCCTACCACACATTCACTCTCAGGTTGATAGATTCCCCCAAGCAGAATTACTCGATTCTCAGCCTGTTTGCCGATCTGTCTGGCGATAAACGCATTGGAAGTGATTATGGTGACATTTTTGCGATGTTCCACCACTTCAAGGGCAAACAGGGCATTTATAGATCCGCTTTCGATCAAAATAGTCTCATTTTCCCCCACATACCGAAGGGCTGCCTTTGCTATCTTGAGCTTATCGTCATACTTAATCCCCATCCTATGCGATATGTCATCGCTCTCATCAAGGATGGCCCCTCCATGTACCCGTTTCAAAAAACCACTAGCTTCCAACGAGGTGAGGTCTTGTCGGACGGTAGCTTGTGATACGTTCAACTCAGTGGCCAAATCAGTCACTGTTACTTTTTTTTGTGCAGAAAGTATGGTCAAAATCTGTCGGTGTCTTTTTGTCATCGTTATTCCATTGTAGGAGCAGAAAAGCTTAGGCTCCCAGTGAGTACTTTGTTTATAACACTACCACATTTGTTCAGCTACACCAATGAGAAAAACTCTTTTCTCTCAAACAACTCAGTGACTAACGGTAACAAGGTACAACCAGAAGAGAGAATACCTAGGGGAAAGCTGCCTTTCCCTCTTTACTCAAGGGTAAGGGCAGCTGCCCCAAGCAATCCGGCATTACACCCGAGTGCGGATGTTCGAATTTCAACTCTGTCATACATCATGTCATGCACCAGTGCATAAAATTGTTTCTCGATCAAGTCGGTGTACATAGGCCCCATATTCACCAGTCCTCCCCCAATGATAAAGACTTCAGGGTTAACAAGCTGGAAAAGGTTATATAGGCCGGTGCCCACCGCATTGGCAGAGTCCAGCAACACCTTCTTGGAGATTGCATCACCCCCTACGACCCCTTCTTCCAACATCCTGCCATCAAGGGTATCGACAGTCTCAAGGGTAATCCCTAACGAGGAGACCTCCCCACAGGAGAGATAACGCTTGTAGAGTTGGGGAAGGTAGTGCCCGCTAGAGAGGGACATGAGGCACCCTTTGTTCCCACAGGAGCACTTGATCTCGGAGTGAGGATCGATGATGGTGTGCCCGATCTCCCCTGCAGTCCCAGTCATACCTCTGACGAGCTTCTTATCCACTATTATTCCACTACCTACCCCAGTGCTTATGGTCACAAAAACAATATCGGAGAACCCTTTTCCAGCGCCAAACTTGAATTCTCCAAAAGCTTGTGCATTGGCATCGTTGTCGATGATGATATTGCTTTTGAACTTTCGTGAAAGCATCAGGCGCAGGGGGTAGTTTTTAAAACAACTCTTGAAGTTACTCGAGGTGATAATCACGCCCTTTTTAGTATTTATATGCCCAGCTATGCCAACGCCAATGCCTCTAAGCTGACTCTCATGCAAGGTGTGGGCTTTCAAAAGCTCTTGCACAATAGAAGCTATCGAATCGACAATTCCATCACACGCCAAATGCGTGTGAGCATAGGTGATCCTACTGTCGATGAACGTACCATCCTCTTCAAACAATCCCGCTGAGAGTTTGGTTCCCCCTACATCCACACCACATAAATATTTTCTCATCTCTTTCTCCACTACAATGTATTACGCCTGGCTGCCCAATTGGCACACCGATCAAGCCCTTTGGCATTAGACAGCTTCACGTCTCTTCTTTCGACTATAACTATCAAGGCAGAGGATAGTGACTATAACCATCCCCCTGAGCACCATTTGCAAGTAAGGATTTATTCTCAACATGTTCATAGCATTTTCCATGATGCCAAAAACCAGAAGTCCCATGGCTGTCTGTGGAACTCCCCCAATGCCTCCCGCTAGGGAGGTGCCCCCTACCACAACAGCACTGATGACCGTGAGCGCTGTAGTTTCTCCGTATACGCTGGATCCGGAATTGAGTTTTGATGAGAGCAGAATGCCCCCAAGCGCTGCTGCAAAACCACAAATAACATAGGTCATTGTCTTAATCCGGCGTACGTTGATGCCAGAGTACTGGGAAACTTCATAGTCACCTCCTATAGCATAACAGTTGCGTCCAAACTGGGCAAATCGCAAAATGCTAAAACCTGCGATGAGGACAACAAGCATTATTAACACCAGGTTGGGGATAAATCCAAAGACAAAACCATTGGAAATCATCATAAAACTGAGGTTAGTTGCAGCTATAGGGTGTGCTTCAGTCAGTTGCTGGGCTACTCCTGTAAGCAGCATACCCATACCTAAGGTGATGATGAAGGGTTCTGTTCTTTGATATACCACAAGGTACCCATTGACCAGTCCTATCAGGACTCCTGACAGCAAGCCTCCTGCAATACATACCCACAAAGGTGCTATGTCCATGAGCTTGATGGTAACTATACCACTGACAACCATGATGCCACCAATCGAAAGGTCTATACCCCCGGCAATAATTACAAACGTAATGCCAAAGGCAAGCACCAACAGAATCGATGCCGAATTAAGCAGATCAAAGATATTGAACCGGGTGTAAAAGTTTGTTTCGAAAAAAAGCATTGCTACCAGCATAAGCAGAACAGCTATAGAAGCTTTATGGTTAGCAATTTTATTAAATAGGACTCTATTCTTTTGAGATTTCATCCACTCCCTCCTAGCGATCTTTTAGGTTATCGAGCCATATAGCAAGTATAAGAATTGCGCCCTTCATGACATTCTGCATAAAAACAGATACTCCAAGTAAGTTCATACAGTTGGCAAGTAAAATGACCAACATAGTACCAAGGACTGTTCGTATTACATTTCCGTTTCCCCCTGCAAGAGACGTCCCTCCTACGACAACAGCAAGAATAGCATTCGTTTCATAGTTTTTTCCCAATACAGGAGATGCTGTAGTTACCCTTGAAAACAGCACAATTGCGCCTAAAGCAGCCATTATGCCTGAAATGGTATAGATGATCATAATGCTTTTATGCACTGAGACCCCTGAAAGTCTGGCTGCTGTCTTATTGCCACCTGTCAGATTAATGGTTCGCCCTAAGTAGGTTTTCTCATGAAATATGTAGAGAAATGCAATAACTCCAAGAAATATGACAAACGAGACAGAAAAAATGCCAAGTGTCCCTGTCCCTATTGCTGTGAACAGAGAGTAGTCCCGAGAAATATAGGACATATGCTCTGTCACTCCACCAGTAAATATGAGCGCAAGACCTCCGTAGACGACACTCATTCCATAGGTGATAAACAGCCCCTCTGCCTGCGTAACTGCCCCACTGACCAAGATCAAAATAGAGTTTATATAGCCACAACAAGCACCAAGCAACAACCCAACGCAGAGCGCGGGTACCTGTCCTAAAGGCTCTATGAGGGACAACGTAACAACTGCTACCAGTGACATGATTCCAGACACAGAGAGGTCAAGAAATCCTCCTATGATTACAAAGGTCATGCCCAAAGCCACCATAATCAGTGGGCCAAACTGACGCATAATATTGGTCATATTCCCCGAAGAAAGGAACTTGGGTTCGATAATAATGGTAACCAGTACCAGAAGAAAAATAGCGACTACTACAAGGTACTCTCCGAGCACATGCATAATATTCTGTTTATATGTTATTTTTCCTTGCATGCACCTAACCCCCTATTTTTAAATTCAAATGCTTTTTCCATAATCTCTTCTGCAGTGGCTTTCTCAGGATCAAACTCCCCTGTAATCCTACCATCACAGATAGTAAGGACCCTATTGCTCATATTGAGGACTTCGGGTAATTCAGAGGAGATGAGGATGACTGATCTCCCAGCTTCGGCTATCCCTTTCATTAACATATAGATATCATATTTGGCGCCTACATCAATTCCTCTTGTGGGCTCATCCATAATGAGAATGGTAGGATCTAACTCCATCCAGCGCCCAACAATGCACTTCTGTTGGTTGCCCCCTGAAAGACTTTTCACCCGTGTTTTGGGAGAAGGGGTTTTAATCTCAAAAGCCTTTATATGCTTAGCGGCTATTGCACGTTCTTGAGCTTTGTCCACAAATCCAAAACGTGAAATAGCTTCCAAACTTGCCATAGAAATATTTGATTCAACAGAGAAAGGGAGAACTAAGCCTTGCAGTTTTCGATCTTCTGGGACAAAGCCGAACCCTGCTCGTATTGCATCCCTAGGATTTTTTATGGAGACAGGTTTCCCGGCAAGCTCTACAGTATGTCCTTGCACCCTGTCTGCTGCAAAAAGAGCCCTTACAATCTCCGTCCGACCTGCACCTACAAGCCCAACCAAGCCGAGTATCTCACCTTTCTTCAGTTCAAAAGAGACGTTATCGAGCTTTTTAGTCTCTAGATTTTGCACACGCAGGAGGACATCACCAACACACCTAGGGCGATCAGGGAACTCATTCTCAATAGAACGACCAACCATTTTGGTGATCATTTCTTCTCTTGTAATGTCTGTTACTGGTTTTGTATCGACGACCAGGCCATCTCGCATTACTGTAACAACATCGCAAAACTCAAATATCTCATCCAGTTTGTGGCTGATATATATAATGGAGATGCCCTTTGCTTTCAAATGATGGATTATGTCAACAAGCTCCTTCATTTCATCTTGTGTCAAGCTAGAGCTAGGTTCATCCATAATGATAAGTTTAGAATCAAAAGAGAGGGCTTTTGCAATTTCTACCATCTGTTTTTGCGAAACACTGAGTTCTGATACCATCATATGGGTATCAATTTCGCAGGAAATTGTAGCCAACAACTCTTTTGCGGCTGCATGGGTTCCCCTCATGCCTTTCATCTCCTTGAAACGACCAAGAAACATATTTTCCCCTACGGTCATGGTGTTCACAAGGTTGAGTTCCTGATAAATAATGCTCAGTCCCATTTTCATTGCTTTTAGCGGGGTTACGGAATCGATTTTCTTGCCATCAAATACGACTGTTCCCGAATCCTTCTGATACACTCCAGAAAGAATTTTCATCAGCGTGGATTTTCCTGCTCCATTTTCACCCACAATTGCATGCACTGTCCCTTTATGCACATCAATAGAGACACTATCAAGAGCTCTCACACCAGGGAAGTTTTTAGTAACATCAGTTACTGTTAAAATACTATCTTTTCCATATTTGCTCATTATTCACATCCTTCTAGACAAACGAAAAGCAAACCTGTCCCCGCTTAGACGAGGACAGGTTTGGTCAGATATGATAGATTCTACCACTCAGGGGGTGTGAACTCGTCAATATTGCTCAAACTGACAATATCGAGGGGGACAAAATTGACCGCTTCAACCGAACCGCCTTGCAACAAGGTATTCGTCATATCAAGGGACTTTTTAACCATGGTTTCAAAGTTCTGCATGATAGTAACACTCTGTTCACCACTTCGAACTTGATCAAACCCTGCGCGGTTGCCATCAACGGCTACAATAAATACATCCTTCATGCCAGCAGCCTTGAGCGCACCGATAATACCTGTGGCACCATTATCCCAGTGGCAGAAAACACCTTGGATCTCACTTCCCCATTTGGTGATCATGTCTTCCATAATCGCCATTGCCTCTGCAGTAGCCCACTGCTGAGTTGCCTTATAATCGATTACTTCAATGTTGGTTCCTGCAATAGTCTTGTTAAACCCATCATGTCTTTTGAGCTGCGCATCGTGTCCTGACTGTCCACCAATTTCTACAATTTTAGCTCCATTGGGGAACGCTTCAATAAATGCCCTTGCTGATGCTTGTCCAGCCATATCGTCATTGACACCGACGAAAAAGTCACGTAAGGAACTGTGGCTCTGAGGGATATCAGAGCTGAACATCCCAATGATGAGTCCTGCATTTTTTGCCTGCATCAAGCTGGGAATAATTGCATTTACATCATTTGGATTTACATAGATTGCTTTCAAGCCCTGTGCAATTGCATTGGTGACAACCTGAGCCTGAACTTGAGCATCACCCTTGCCATCAAGGATCTGAACGTCCAAGCCATAGTCAGATGCATACTTTTGGAACATTTTTGCTGAGAAGGCCTGTGATTCATTGGCCATATCACCAGGCAGATAAGCAACTTTAGGCATACCACCATCGACTTTCGCCTTGTCAGCCTGACCTGCCGAAAAAGCCAAAGCCCCAAGTACCAACAACACACTAAGCAACAGAACAAATTTTCGATTCATCATTTTTCCTCCGGTTCTTCTATTTTTAGCATTACAACTCAATCTAGGCGTAATGCAGTAGGACAATATAACAGATGTAGAAACTCTTAATGCTGTATTTCATATGAAAGTCAAACTATAGCGTAATACAACAATGATGTAAAAATATTGGTGCTTTTCAGAACAAATCCATCATATAAATTATAATAAGCCAAAAAGCGAAAGCTTGCAACTGTTATTTGAAATTATTTTAGTTGCGTTCAA
>CAZPOJ010000131.1:0-8104 GCA_964588005.1 uncultured Sphaerochaeta sp. | reverse complement strand
TATAGGTACTGGGGACCTAAGGAGAAGTGGGTTGTGGAGATAGAGGTGTTTGAGTGACATAACTCAGAGACAGACAACAACCAATAAATATGGCAATAACAAAAAACCAATAAAACACTAAGCATCCGGGGCATCAGATTTGCAAAACCTGATACCCTGGATCTATATGATTGTGTATTTTACTGGTGGGTCCTCATCTTTAGAGCTTGTGGGTCTAGGATCATGATCTTTCGCCCCTTCCCCATCTCGATGACCCCTTCCTCCTCCAGTACTTTCAACCTGCGGCTCAAGGTCTCTTGGCTCATTGCAAGCAGCGAGGCTACAGTCCCTTTGTTTACAGGAAGATGCACCAAAGCGCTCTGATTCTTTTGGGACAGCTCAAACAGATAGCCGGCCAAACGCTCTTCAGCAGTCCCTTTGACCACACTGTGGAGATTGGCATCACTTTGCGAAAGACGCCGGCTAAGCTCCTGGGTGATCTTCAAAGCAATGAGAGGGTTTGTTACCAGGATCTTCCGCATCTCCTCGCCATCGATCATGCACAGTGAGCACTCCCCGATCGCCTGTGCGAAATCCTGGACCGGCTCTTTACTGAACAGAGCCAGCTCTCCGGTAAATTCTCCGGGGGACAGGATGCGGATAACCTGCTGTTCTCCCTCCGAATCAAGACGATAGACCTTCACCTTGCCGGTGTGTACCACAAGAAGCGAGCCGTGTGATTCACCGGCATGATAGATGAGCTCCCCATCAGAATAGGTGTGTTCGTGCGTGATGGCGTCCACAGAGCGCATCTGATCCCCATCCAGATTCTGAAATAATGGGACTACGTGAAGACAACCATGATGAGAGCACTGCATACACACCTTCCTTATACCCTACAAGATAGTATATTTTTTGCGTTTCGCAAACCTTAGTATCCTAGTAGCATTAATAATTACCAACAGTACGGACAGTTCATGCACCAGCATGCCGATCGAGAGGGTGACACCACCGAGCAACACACCGATCAGAAGGATGATCGCAACACCTATTGCAAAGAAGATGTTCTGTTTCATGTTTCTGGTCGCCATACGGCTGATGCTGATGGCATCGACAAGGGCGCCCAGCTTCTGACCAAGGAGAACCACATCGGCTGTCTCCATGGCCACGTCGTTCCCTGCAGCCCCTATTGCTATCCCGACATCTGCTGTAGCAAGGGAGGGTGCATCATTGATGCCATCACCGATGAAGGCAACACTGCCGTAGTTCTTCTGCAGCTCCTTCACAGCCTCAACCTTGTGTTCAGGCAGCAGCTCATACCGGAATTCATCCAGTTGCAAGGTGTTTGCCACCGTTTCTGCCGTACCCTTGCTATCGCCTGTGAACATCACACTTTTTTTGATACCCAATTTCTTGAGTTCCCTGATGACTGAAAAAGCCTCGTCCCTGAGCTTGTCGGCAATGGCTATGAGACCGATCACCCTATCAGATGTCCCGATCATCACTGCAGTGTTTCTCTCATGCTCCTCATGATCCACATCCTTGAGGGCTAAGGCCATATCTATTCCACTCTCTTCAAGAAGGGCTCTGTTTCCAATGAGATAAGATTCTCCTTCCAACGTGAAGCGGATACCCTTTCCCTGGATATGTTCGGGGTTTTCAGGGGTCTCGTTGGGGACAATTCCTCGGTTGGCGCCTTCCTTGATGATGGCGGTAGCCAAGGGATGCTCTGAATATGCTTCACCAATTACCGCGATTCTCAGCATATCCTCCTCACTCATTCCATATGCATGGACCGAGACTACCGAGGGTCTGCCTTCGGTAAGGGTTCCGGTCTTGTCAAAAGCAGCTGCCTGGATACGGCTCAATTTTTCTAGTACCTCACCGCCCTTTACCAGGATACCATTTTTGGCACTGGAGCCAATTGCTGCCACAATAGAGACCGGCACTGATATGACCAGGGCTCCAGGACATGCAATGACCAAGAAGGTGAGGGCCATATGGACATCACGGCTGATGAGGTATGTGATAAGGGAAAGCACAATTATGGCGGGGGTGTAATACCGTGAAAATCGTTCGATGAATTTCTGGGTAGGGGCTTTTGCATCCTGCGCCTCCTCCACCAGATGGAGGATCTTGGCAAAGGTTGTGCTCTCACCCACTTGGGTAGCCTCTACGATCAGGTAGCCTGAAGTGATGATGGTACCTGAAAAGATGCGCTCACCAACCTCTTTGAACACCGGCACCGGTTCACCGGTAATGCTTGCCTGGTCAACATACGCCGTACCTTCCAGCACCACCCCATCAGCTGCTATACGTTCACCGGGCTTGATTACCAGGACCATCCCCTTCTTCAGCTCATCAGGGGCAAGCGTCTGCTCCACACCGTCTATCCTGACCCGTGCGGTATCGGGAGCCAGGGCCATCAGGCTTTTCAGGGAGGACCGGGTCTTTTCGAGTGTCCTGCTCTCCAGATAGTCCCCTATCATGAAAAGGAAGGTCACTGCTGCCGCTTCCCAATATTCACCTATGATCAAGGCTCCGATCACTGCAATGGACACCAGGGCATCAATGCCGACAATGCGGTAACGCAAGGCTGCGAGAGCCCTACGCAAGATAGGGCCTCCAGCAATGGCGGTAGATACCAACATGACGGCTATCGTGATGGGGTGGTAGGCAATTGTCTTATGCAGGATATACGAGATTCCCACCAAGACACTCACGATAATGACTAACGTCTTTTTGCTGAGCTTCTTCATCATGAGGTCTCCTTAACTGACAAGGAGCCATACCCAAGCTTGGAAATGACCTTCTTGATGCCTTCCACATCTATGACCTGCTCATCATAGGCAAGCTTTACCCTTGAGCTATTGAACAGTACTTCAGGACTCTTAACTCCTGCTGTCTTTTTCAAAGCGCCTTCTATCTTCGCCGCACATGTGGGGCAACTCAGTGTCTCTAGCTGTATTACAATGTTTTTCATATCGTTCCTCCTGGAATATTTTTTATCTACCAGTAGAATACCCATAATCTGAGGCAAAGGATTTGACGCAGGTCAAAAAGGGAGAAGATTTTCACATATCTAAAAAAAATGTGCAAAATATCAGAATTGTTTTACGAACAATACGGATACGTGCTAAGGACGGACAGAGGGAACCATCATGAATTGTGGTTGTTGTTCTAGTCTTACTTATCATCAAACCATTGCAGGATAGTGGTTTGCAAGCAAAAAATGATATAAGGCTAACAGATATACGAGCAATGTTCCCGTAAACATCAGCAATAATAATACCTTTTCATGGAAAACACTGATAATTCATCGGTCTTTTAGCGACGCTGAGAAGTGAGGGTGGAACACCTTCACAGTCTCTGGCTGTATCATACTCTTGGGCGTATATCGTAAATATTTGAAAGAACTGAACCCTCTTGTGAATATTTACAAGAGGGTTCTGTTCTTTCAAGGCTTTTCTTTTTGAGATAGCTTTTTTCTCTGAAATGGGCACACCTTCAACCAGGCATATGCATTGTTTGAATTATCTGGTTTGGATTGCATTTGGCAAGAGCTACACCTCCCCTCGTGAAGGCTTGTGTCTGCAGGTATTCATTAAGCTTGGGCAACACACCAGAAGGACAATGGGCAGTGATAGAATCCTGACCATTGTCCTCAAAATCCTGCTTCAGCATAACATCTTCGCGGTCAATTGCTCCACTGCACAAAAGATGAATGTCAGTTTTTAGCCATTTCTATGACCAACACATGAGAGAGTTCACGCGAGGCGATGGTAATGTCCTCTTCAACTATTTCCATTGCATCCCTGGCATGCAAATCATACGTATGTATTTTGGAACTACCTTCAATTTGCACCAAATAGGCCTGCCTGCCTTCCCCGACAGTAAAATCAATCTCCCTGCCTGCATCCAATTCCACTACATGTATGTTGGCATCTTGGTTGATCTTTATGGGTGCATTGCCATCACTGCCCGATACTATTTGGAGCCATTTGTTTTTGCGATCATCCCAATCGAATTTGTAATCCCCATAGTTTGGAGTAAGTCCTTTTTTCT
This sequence comes from uncultured Sphaerochaeta sp., assembly GCA_964588005.1. Taxonomy (GTDB): domain Bacteria; phylum Spirochaetota; class Spirochaetia; order Sphaerochaetales; family Sphaerochaetaceae; genus Sphaerochaeta. The sequence continues at coordinate 4,060 of CAZPOJ010000131.1, read as the reverse complement.
CTGGGCGCAACCAAATTTGCAGGAACCTGGAGGTTGTATCCCCATAATTATGCTCACTATGATACAGGCCTGTTCCTGCAGTCATGAATTGCACATGGCCTCGGGTGAGAGTATTCTTATTTCCCATGGTATCCCCATGATCTAATTGACCATCAACAACATACGAGACTATCTCCATATCCCTATGGGGGTGCATTTCAAACCCTGTATTGGGCCTGATCAGATCATCATTGATCACCCTCAGGGCACCAAAACTCATATTGTCTGGATTATAGTAGTCTGCAAATGAAAAGTGGAAAATGCTTCTCAGCCACCCCAAATCCGATCTGCCCATGTTTTTATTGTCTAATTTCCTTACCATATCGTCTCCTATCAGGGTCTTCACTGCCCTATGTCCAACTTCATCCATCAAGTTACTTTTAGTAACTATGTATATTTAATATAGCCAAAGGTTGCGTATATGTCAAGTATCAGAGCAAGCTGTTGGACAGCAGCATCACAGCCACTTTTCAGCCCATAGTTGAACAGCATCCATAACCTTGCCCAGATCTTTTCCCTTTTCGGTGAGTTCATACTCTATCCTTACAGGTGTTTCAGGGTAGACAGTGCGGACAACTATCCCTTGGTTTTCCAACTCCTTAAATCGTTCGGCAAGCATCCTTGCACTCAGATTCGGAATGGCGGCGGTTATTTCTGAGAATCTATTTTGTCCATTCAGCAAAGTTCTTATGATTAGCCCAGTCCATCTTTTGCCTAAAAGCCCGAAAGCATCTTCAAATTTTGGACATACATGATATGTATCCATATGGTTCACCACCTTATAACAAGTATACCATACCTGATATATATAAGTAAGTACATTATAAAAGTATACTGTCTAGGCAAGACAAGAATGAACGCAAGTGACAGAAAAGGGTTTGCGTAACTATAGGTTCCCCTTGGAATATTTGGGATATGTATCTTTTGCTTCCTTTCTAGGTTGTGGCATAGACAAGCGGGTATGCTGTTTTCAGCCTAGAAGAACTGCGAAGGATCGAGTGGGATACCTGACTGCTCAATGCTGAAGAAGAGTGTGGGTTTCTCATAGGCAGCAATTTTTTGGGCAAAAAAATCCAAAAATCAAATTAAGGAGAAATCTATTTTGCCATTATTTGGTTGAATTGCACAAACTTATAAATCAAAACTACGCCCATCATTAAAGATTCCATACGATGAATTTTTTAATTCTGATAATTGACAGGTTGAAAGATCAACTTAAAAAATCCAACATGTCTGATTCTATTTTTTTTCCCCGTACTCCTCATTAAATTCAACTAGCTTTTTTCCCATCATTTCTATCAATCCTACGACTAATGCATTTCCAAGACAGAAGTATCTCATTCTTTCTGGCATGCCTGTATTTGTCCAATCTAGAGGAAAACCATCTAAGCGCTCACATTCTCTAGGTGACAATAATCTTAAGCGGCCTGTTTGAGGATCTTTTACTACGTGAGTAGAACGATTTTTAGAAGATTCCGAAGTAAGCAGTGTCCTACTGGGTCTATCAAGAGGTTCTGGGTAAGGGATTGCCCCTTCCGAGTAAATATATTCATACCCTTCTTGAGTTTTTCGAGTTTCTTTTTTTGAACCTTTCATATAGGCCCATTTTTCAAAGTCTTGATCATTGAGATAGTACTTTTCATCAACTTTCGGCTCAAGAATATCCCCGAGGGTTTCCCCATCCTCAGACCTTTTAGGTATTACAGTAGAATACGTTACTTTATGGTTAATACTGAATCCAGCATTCCCAATAATATGTTGAAACTCATTGGTTATTTCAACCAAATCTTTTGGAATTATAGTGTTTTTTGATTCACAGCAGCTCTCTACCTCAAAAGTCTGAGCAAAAAAACCCTTTTTAGAAATTATGCCCTTTGCATCACTTTTGTATAACCCTTTAAGTTTAGCATTTAGTTTCGAAGCAAGAATAAACACTCTTCTTCTTCGTTGAGGAAAACCGTAATCAGCAGCATTTATTACGCGCCATTCCACACCATATCCTAGACTGTTTAAACATGACAATATAATCGCAAAGTCTCTTCCTCTTTGTTTAGCTGGAGATTTGAGCAAACGATCTACATTCTCTAATAAAACAAACTGCGGCATTTTGGCTTGAATTATTCGGTGAATTTCCCACCAAAGGATGCCTTTCTTCCCTTGGATACCTTTGGCTAAAGTTGCCGCCACTGAATAATCCTGGCAAGGGAATCCTCCTACTAAAAGTGTATGTTCAGGGATATCGTTTGCAGAAACTTGAGCTATATCTTCATTAGAATGAATACCAGAATCAAAATGGCTTGCATAACAATCAAACGCCCATTGCTTTTTCTTCCCTGGTTCCCATTGATTTCCAAAAATAACTTTCCATTTATTACTTGCTTCTAAACCTAATCTGAACCCGCCAATTCCAGCAAAAAGTTCAACGACGTCATACTTACCGGTCATATAAACCTACCATTCTTATAAAATTTAATGTAGAGTACTTTAAGGAGTACAGTATACTGAATCTCGTACAAAAGATCCAGTAGTTTTTCAATATGGAGCGTAAATACTTTGTTATATGACCCAAAATGCAAAAACTCGATATTAGAATTTGCTCGGAGGCTTGAAAACTCAACAATTGAGGCTACTAATGAATACTATAAAACATTTGCTGGAAAGGATACTAGTGACCTAGCAGCAGATATAGAACCTCTTTATGCTGACAACATAAATGATAAAGGCAAATTCGGGAACCAGTTGCAATTAGAATATTTCGGAATTCCAATTAATAATCGTTCTGAACCAGATTTTATTGAAGCTGGACTAGAACTGAAGGCATCTCCTCTAAAAACTTTAAAAACCACACAAGAACTTAGGGTTAAAGAGCGCTTAGTCTTAGGGATTATTGATTATAACTCTATGATTCAAGAATCTTTTCATAATTCTCATTTCATTGATAAAAACAAACACATATTAATAGTTTTCTATCTTTATAATAAATACATAGAGTCAACTAAACTAAAAATCAAGTTAGTAGATATTTGGAATTTTCTTGAAGAAGACAAGGACCAAATTCAAAAAGATTGGGATTTTATAGTAGAAAAAATAAAAAAGGGGCTAGCACATGAAATTTCAGAAGGTGACACTTTGCTGCTTGGAGCTTGTACAAAAGGTAGCACAGCACTAAAAAGCATGGTACGGCAACCCTACTCTGAAGAATTAGCACGTCAAAGAGCTCTTTGCTTCAAAACCAACTACATCAACTATATATTTTCGACACTTACTGAAAGAAAAACTAAAAGAGTTAAAAATGAAATTCGTTTAATTCCAAAGGGATTCCCAGAATCACTCGAAAAAGTTGTGCACAACATATTCAGTCCATATTTTGGTATGTCTGCTGAAAGCATATCGGACTTACTTGGTTTTACATTCAATCCTGACTATAAAGCAAAATTTGCAAGATTAGTAAAATTAATTATTAAACTCAATTTTAAAAAATACAGGATTCATGAATTTGCAACAGCAGGTATAGAGATTAAAACTATTAGGATAAAAAGAAACGGTTCCCCTGCGGAAGCCATGTCATTTAAAGCTATTGATTATTGCGAGATTGTTGAAGAAGAATGGGAGGATTCAGATTTTTTTCAATCAGTTGTATCAAAATTTGTATTTGTTGTTTTCACTGAGAATGACCAGGATAGCTACAATTTACATAATGTCAAACTCTGGAATATGCCTTTGCAAGATTATAATGAAGTACATAGAGTGTGGGAAGATACAAAAATTAAGATTACCAATGGAGACTATTCGAATTTTATCAAAACTAAAGATTCACCTGTAGCTCATGTGAGACCACATGGGGTAAAAGGAGAGCTTAAAAAAACTCCACAGGGAACATTTGAAAAACCAATGAGTTTTTGGTTGAACGCCAAGTATATTAAAACTGTTGTTACTGATCTTTTCTAATCTATTTCTGTAATCAGCCTAGAACATCTGCGAAGGATCAAGGGCAATGCCTGACTGCTCGATGGTGAAGAAG
>CAZPOJ010000130.1:0-8122 GCA_964588005.1 uncultured Sphaerochaeta sp. | reverse complement strand
AGAAGTATCCCAAGCTCCAGGCCATCATCTGCCCGACAACTGTCGGTCTGCTTGCAACAGCCCAGGCTGTCAAGGATGCTGGTAAGGTTGGTGTGGTAGAAGTTACCGGTCTTGGCCTTCCTTCGGAAATGAAGGGCTATATCCTTGACGACACCTGCCGCCAGATGGCTCTTTGGAACCCGATCGATCTTGGATATACTTCCACCTACATCCTCAATGCACTCATTGAGGGCACCACAAAGGGCAATGTTGGCGACGTGATTCCTGCAGGACGCATGAATAGTGTCAAGGTTGAGGAAAATGGTCTCATCTACATGAGCACCCCGTATGTGTTCAACAAGGGCAATATCGAGCAGTACGCTGCTATTTTCTAGAACCCTGTTCTGTTTTGCTCCCGCCTATTTATGGGCGGGAGCAGTTTCTCTTGCGAACAAGCGTATCGGCTGAAGGAGGAGCAATGCAAAAAGCATTGTTGGAAGTACACAACCTGACAAAAATATTTCCCGGCATTCGTGCACTGGACGATGTCCATCTGTCGATTCGCCCCGGAGAGGTGCATGCACTCATTGGTGAGAATGGTGCAGGCAAGTCCACTCTCGTTAAAATTCTCACCGGGGTATATTTCCCTACCAGTGGCACCGTTGAATTGGAAGGTAGCCCCATCCAATTCAAAAGCGCGATTGAGGCCCAGGAGGCCGGCATCGTCGCCATCCATCAGGAAGCCTCGATGTTTCCTGAACTCAGTGTTACTGAGAATATCTACATGGGACATCATCTTCGCTCTGCGAAGACACGCAAGCTCGATTGGAAGGCGATGACAGAGCACACCCGCTTGTTGCTCGCCCAGATGAAGCTTGATATCGATCCTGACACCTTGGTAAAGAACCTCAGCGTTGCACAGCGGCATATGGTTGAGATCTCCAAGGCACTCTCCTTGGATGCAAAGTTGGTCATCATGGACGAGCCTACCTCTGCTTTGACCGGCAGGGAGGTGGAGGACCTGTTCAGGATAGTGAGGGAGTTGCGCGACAGTGGCAAGGCCATCCTGTTCATCTCCCACAAGTTCGCTGAAATATTTGAAATTTGTGACTATTACACAGTTCTGCGTGATGGTCAGTATATAGGGGAAGGCAAGGTTGCCGACAGTAGTGAAGACGCCATCATCCAGATGATGATCGGACGCAGCATCGATCAGATGTACCCTGAGCACATCCCCCATAAGGGTGAGAAAATCCTTGAGGTCAAGGACCTTTCTCAGCTGGGAGCCTTTAAGAATATCACCTTCGATCTCCACCGTGGTGAGATCTTGGGGCTGTTTGGCCTGGTGGGAGCGGGAAGAACCGAGGTGGTGCGTACCATTTTTGGCATCGATAAGGCCAGCGGTGGCTCCATGAGCATCGAAGGGGCGCCCTACAAGCCCAAAAGCCCTCGCGATGCCATGCAAAGGGGTATCGCCCTGGTTCCTGAAGATCGTCAGAAGCAGGGCCTTATCCTGCAGATGTCCCTTACCCACAATATCTCGCTTCCCATGCTTGCCAAGCTCTGCTGGAAGGGTGTGGTGACCAAGGGCAAGGGTGAGAAGACCTATGTCGAGAAACAGGGCAACGAGATGGAGATCAAGGCAGCTGGCTACCATGTCGATGCCGACACGCTCTCTGGAGGAAACCAGCAGAAGGTGGTCCTGGCAAAGTGGATAGGCACCGAACCGAAGATTCTCATCTTGGATGAACCGACAAAAGGAATTGATGTGGCGACCAAGGCTGCAGTCCATGATTTTGTCAGTGAGATGGCAGGCCGCGGGGTTGCAGTAATCCTGATCTCCTCTGAACTACCTGAGGTGATGGGGATGGCCGATCGCGTCCTGGTGATGCATGAGGGTATTCAGACAGGGATTATCGATCGCAAGGATCTCAGTGCGGACCTGGTGATGCGTTACGCCATTAAAGAAGTAGAGGAGGTCACCCATGCCTGAAAATACCTTTTCCCAGTTTATACGGAGGACCTTCGCAAGACGCGAGGCGACTCTCATGATCTTGCTTGTGGTCCTGCTGGTACCCATCACCATACGTTCGCCTCAGTTTCTCTCACCGAAGAATATCAGCACCATCCTCAATGATATGGCAATTCTGGTCATCGTGGCCATCGGTCAGTTTTATGTAATCCTCTCGGGGGGTATCGACCTCTCCGTCGGTTCGGTCATCGCCTTCACCGGCATGGCCTGCGGCATGATCAACGAGAGCTTTCCCCAGGTTCCTGTCGTGTTGCTCTTGTTTGTCGGCATGGCAATAGGGGCAGTGTTGGGCTTGTTCAATGGGGTTTTGGTTGCCTATGGCAAGATACCACCAATCATCACCACACTGGGGACGATGAGCATCTTCAGGGGAATGACCTTCCTGATGAGCAAGGGGACGTGGGTCACTGCCCACGAGATGACAGACTCCTACATCGCTCTTCCCCGGACCACCTTCCTGGGTGTCTCCTACCTGCTGTGGATAGCCCTGCTTGTCATAGCATTTTTCTACTACTTTAGCCGATACACCCGCAAAGGTCGGGAGATCTATGCCATCGGGGGCAACCCCACAGCGGCAAAGTTTGTCGGTGTCAACGAGAGTCGCACGCGCCTGGTGGTCTTCCTAATTTCAGGTACCCTCTGTGGTCTGGCGGGATCTTTATGGACTGCCCGGTATGCCTCTGCCGTAAATGAGATGGCAACCGGCTTTGAGATGCAGGCAGTTGCAGCTTGTGTGCTTGGGGGAGTGAACTTCTCCGGCGGTGCCGGGGGTATTATCGGGGTTGCTTTGGGTACGCTCTTCCTGGGTGTGGTGACCAATGCCCTGCCGGTCATCTACCTATCAGTTTTCTGGCAAACCTTTGTACAGGGTTTGATCGTCCTGATAGCGCTTGCCTTGAATACTATCAGTGACCAGAGAAAAACAAGAAAACTGCTAGCGCAGAGGAGGGCTTAGAGCTATGAGTGAAAGTAAACAGTTTGTGGCTCAAAGCCGCCTGATCGACGAGATGTCCCTGAAGAACCGCCTGGTGGAGCTCATCACCAAGTGGGAAGTGATCTTATCCTTCCTCCTTGTGGTGATCTTCGTCTTTTTCTCCAGCATGACCCCCTACTTCCTGGACTGGTTCAACTTGATGAACGCAACCTTCCAGTTCTCGGAGAAGGCTATCATGGCCCTTCCGATGATCTTTATCATCATGTGTGGGGATATCGATATCTCCATCGCCTCCATTATCGCCTTGTGTGCCTACGTAATCGGCATCTCAGCAGAGGCGGGTGCTTCGATTCCCACCCTTATCGTGCTCTCCTTGGTCGTGGGTACCCTAGCGGGTCTGATAAACGGGCTGCTCATTACGGGCCTGAATATGCCAGCCATCGCGGTGACGCTCGCGACTCAGAGCATCTACAGGGGAATCGCCACAGGCATGCTCGGCGAGCACGCCTGTACCAAGTTCCCCCCGGGCTTCAGCTTCTTTGGCCAGGAGTTCATCGGGGGCACCACCATTCCCTTTGCCTTTGTCCTCTATCTGGGTCTTATGCTGGTCTTCGCCTTTGTGCTGCACAAGACAGCCTATGGAAGGCGTCTGTATGCGATAGGCAACAGTGCCGAGACCGCCAGGTTCTCCGGCATCAATGTCCAAAGGACACGGGTCTTCAACTACACCCTCACCGGACTTTTTTGCGGACTCTCTGCAGTGTTGCTTGCAAGCCGCATCCTTTCGGTCAGGTCGAACATCGCCACAGGGTGGGACTTGGAGATCATTACCTTGGTAGTGCTGGGCGGGGTTGCCATCACCGGAGGCCGGGGCTCGGTCTTTGGGGTCTTTATCGGATCGCTGTTGGTGGGGTACTTGAAGTTCGGCATGGGACTTCTCAAGTTCTCCGGAACGGTGATGACCATTGTAATCGGCTCGCTTTTGATCATTGCAGTTCTGCTGCCCAGGCTGCTGGACATCTATAAGGCAAACCGTAAGCTCAAGATGCAGCAAGGAGGACTCTAATATGGATACAAGACAAGCGTTCGTCATGAAGCTGAAAGAGGGGTGCAAGGAGGAGTACAAGAAGCGTCATGCTGAAATATGGCCTGAGCTGAAAGAGTTGCTCTCTTCCAGCGGGGTGTACGACTACTCCATATACTTTGATGAGAGCACCCACCTCCTCTTTGCATTCCAACGCACTAGAGGTGGCGGTGGGTCACAAAATTTGGGAGCAGAGCCCATTGTCCAGAGGTGGTGGGCCTCTATGGCCCCCCTTATGGAGACCAACGAGGACAACAGTCCGGTATCCACCCCTTTGGAGGAAGTTTTTCATATGGATTGAAAAGTTCCTTCTCTTTCCCCTTGAAATTGTTACTGATAAGTAATACAATCGAAAGCGATATGAAAGAGATTTGAAAGAGGAGTGATGAAGTGGTGGGAATTTCTCCCAGAGAAGCCAAAATCCTTGAACTGTTGCGCAGTGGCAAGGAGTACCCGGTAACCAGGCTCAGTGAAGAGCTTGGCGTATCAGCTGTCACTATCCGTGGTGATCTGCGAGACCTTGATTCCAAAGGCCTTGTCGTTCGTTCCCACGGGCGTGTAGTTGCCGCTTCCTCTCCCCAGTCAGCGATACGAAACTCTGCCCACGCCCCCCAGAAAGAACTCATTGCCAAAGCTGCAGCCGCCCTTGTAAAAGAGGGCGACTTCATTATGATATCGAACGGTTCCACCTGCTCGCTCATCGCCAGACATCTTTTTGGCCATAAGGGCATCAAGGTGGTGACCAACTCAACGCTCCTGCTCCCCTATGGAAGGGCCAACACCCTGTTGGACATCACCCTGGTGGGAGGGGAGTACCGCCCCCAGGCAGAAGCCCTGGTAGGGCCTGTAGCCATTAGCCAGATAGAGAACTACCACGTGTCGACGGCCTTTTTCGGTACCGACGGCATCACGCTGGAACACGGTCTTACCACCTCCCTTATAGAGAATGCCCAGGTCCTGCAGCGTATGTGCGCCCAGGCTACGCGGCGCGTTCTCTGTGTCGACTCATCCAAGGTCGGCAACAGGGGGTTTGTCAGGATCATGCCAGTACAGGATATAGATACCATTGTCACAGACAGTGGTTTTCCCCAAGACCTCATAGCCCAGCTTGAAGAGCTCGGTGTAGAGGTCATCATAGCCCGATAGAGGAGAAGAGAGAGTATGGCGCAACAAGTTGTAATGCCCAAGCAAGGAAACACAGTAGAGTCATGTATCATCGTTGAATGGAGTGTAAAGGTCGGCGACCAAGTGGCCATCGGCGATGTGCTCTGCTCGGCTGAGACAGATAAATCAACCATCGATGTCGAGTCGACAGCGGAGGGTACCGTCTTGGCCCTGTTGTTCGAAGAGGGGGACGAAGCCCCTGTCATGGAGGCAATCGCTGTTATTGGAGAGCAAGGCGAAAAGGTTGAGCTTGCTCCTTCGGCTGCTGAAGAAGCACCGGAACAAGCACCAGAGACCCAAGCACCCGTCGCTGAAACAAAAGAAGTAAGAACCCCTGAGGTTGCCGCTGAAGTCCAAGGCTCGAGCCCACGGGCAAGAAACCTTGCCACCTCCTTGGGCATCCCCCTCTCCTCCCTCTCTGCAACTGGACCCAAGGGTCGAGTTATTGAGCGCGATGTGAAAAGTGCAGCCTCACAGCCCCTTAGTCCTGCAGCCAAGCAGGCAGCCCTTGCAGAGGGCATCCTTGCCCCCAAGCAGGGCAGTGGCATAGGAGGACGCGTACTCTCCTCCGATCTGCAGAAGACTCAAGCAGCTCCTGCTATTGCAGCTGCTAGCGCACCAGTAGCTGAGCAGACCATTACTGAGATCCCCGTAAAGGGAGTCAGGAAGGTCACCGCACGCAGGATGATGGAGTCCATTCATGGAACGTGTCAGCTGACGCTGCACGCCTTTGCCGATGCAACTGCCATGAAGCGCTTGCGCTCTGGCTTCAAGGCGAGCAAGGAAGACCTTGGTCTTACCGGTATTACCATCAACGACCTGATGCTGTTTGCAGTATCCAGGACCCTTACCCAGTTCCCCGCCTTCAACGCACACTTCCTTGGGGACAAGATACTGCAGTTCTCCTCTGTCCATCTTGGTATGGCAACCGATGCCCCCCGTGGTCTCTTGGTTCCTGTCATCCGGGAGAGCCAGAGCTTGAGCCTGAAGGATATATCTGTTGAAGTGAAGCGCCTGGTTGCCAAGTGCTTTGCCGGTAGTGCTCAACCTGAGGAGCTCAGCGGCAGTACCTTTACAGTCAGCAATGTCGGCTCTTTCGGCATCGAGGCCTTCACCCCTGTGCTCAATGTGCCTGAGGTTGCAATCCTCGGAGTCGGTACCATCGTGCCCAAGCCTGTTGAGGCGAAAGACGGGTCTGTCTCCTTTGTACCGCATATCGGACTCTCCCTTACCATGGACCACCAGGCCGTCGATGGTGCTGATGCCGCACGCTTCTTGAAGGCGCTGATGGAGAATATCGCTTCGATCGACCTGTTGTTGGCATTGTAGGAGTATACTGATGGAAACATATGATCTTATAGTAGTTGGTTCGGGCCCGGGAGGCTATGTAGCGGCAGAACGCGCAGGCGCCCTGGGTAAAAAAGTCCTGCTCATCGAGAAGGCCCTCTTAGGCGGTGTGTGCACCAACTGGGGCTGTATTCCGACCAAGAGCCTGCTCAACAGTGCCAAGCACTACAAGCATGCCCTCGAAGGGGAAAAGTTCGGCGTTGATGTACAACAGGTGAGCTATAACATTGAGAAGGCCATGGCCTGGAAAGAGGACACCGTGGAGACTCTTCGCGGTGGTATCGGCTTCTTGATGAAGGCAGCCAAGGTGGAGACCGTCTTCGGTGAAGCAATTTTTATAGATGAGCATACCGTCAAGGTGGGCGATACCCTGTACAAGGGAGACTTCTTGATAGTGGCCACCGGCTCCTCGCCGTTTGTCCCCCCGATTCCCGGCAGTACTATGGACCACGTACTCACCAGCGATGAAATCCTCTCTGTCGAGAAGGTGCCCGAGAGCCTGACGGTCATCGGAGGAGGGGTCATCGGGGTGGAGTTTGCCTCGTACTTCTCCATGGTTGGAACAAAGGTGACCGTCATCGAGATGATGGACGAGATCCTGCCCATGGTCGATGGGGACTTTGCCAAGATGATGCGCCGCGAGATGAAGGGCGTTGACTTCAAGCTCGGATGCAAGGTGGAAGAGATCACTGCCGAAGGGGTTGTCTACACCGATGCAAAGGGCAAGAAGCAGACTCTCGCTTCGTCCCTTGTCTTGATGAGTGTCGGACGCAGGCCCAATGTGGCCGGCCTTGAGAACTTGAAGCTCGACATTGGAAAGAGTGGGGTAGTGGTCAATGACCGCCTGCAGACCAATGTTGCCAATGTCTATGCCATCGGGGACGTCAATGGAAAATCCTTGTTGGCCCATAGTGCCTCCAGGATGGCTGAAGTAGCTATTTCCAATATCTTTGGCAGTTCAAGGCAGAGGATGCGCTATAACGCCATCCCCTGGGCGGTCTACTCCTCCCCTGAGGCTGCAGGCTGTGGCCTGACCGAAAGCGATGCGGCAAAACAGGGCATCGCCATCAAGAGCAAAACTGTGCAGATGCGTTCCAACGGCAGATTCCTTGCCGAGCATGGAAAGCGTGCCGGGGGTCTGGTGAAGGTTATCGCCAGCTCCGAGACCAACGTCATATTGGGCGTCCACCTGCTGGGACCCTACAGCAGCGAGATAATCTGGGGAGCGGCGGCCATCATTGAGGCCGAGCTGCGCATCCAGGATGTCAAGGAAATTGTATTCCCTCACCCAAGTGTGTCCGAGCTCATCAAGGATGCTTGCTTCGCACTCGATCACACACTGTAGGAACAACTATAAGGAGTTTATCCACATGGCAAGAACATTACCTTTCGATCCCAAAGAACTGAGGGAGAAACAGACAATCGCTGTACCTTCCATTCCAGTCAACCACTACAAGAGCGATTTCAAGAAGGAGCTCAAGCTCTACGGCAAGGACCGCCTTATCCGCGCCTACTACGATATGCTCTTGATCCGCAAGTTTGAGACAATGCTGGACACCATCAAGAAAGAGGGTGTCTACCA
>CAZPOJ010000129.1:0-8280 GCA_964588005.1 uncultured Sphaerochaeta sp. | reverse complement strand
GAAAGGGGCTAGTGTATTGCGGTAGACTGGACTTGAACCAGCACAAGCTTTCGCTCACTAGCACCTCAAGCTAGCGTGTCTACCATTCCACCACTACCGCATTACTGAGGTTTTAGGTGTTTCCCGTTACGGGGTAACCTTGGGTACAGTACAACAATGAAGGGTAATGCGTCAAGCCCTCTTTTTTGAAAAGAGGGCTTAGACAGCTATTTTTATACTAAAGCTTCAAACTCATCCAACAAGGAGGAGAAATGTTTGAGGGCCATCTCCACCGGTTCCCGTCTTTCCATATCCACTCCCGCCTTTTTCAACGAATCGATGGGGTAGGTGCTTCCTCCGCTTTTCAGGAAAGCAAGATAGTCGCTCTTCTCCTTCTCTCCTCCATTGAGGACCTTCTGGCTCAAGGCGATAGCTGCACTGAGTCCTGTGGCGTATTTGTAGACATAGAAGGAGGAGTAGAAGTGTGGGATTCTCAAGCCTTCCAGGTCACTTTCTTCCTCAAACTCCACTGAAGGGCCGAAATAGAGTTCAAGAAGCTTGCGGTACTCGCTTCTCAGCAGGTCGACAGTCAAGGGGATTCCCTCTTCGCTCAGGCGATGGGTGATATCCTCATACTCGGCGAACATCGTCTGCCTGAAGAGCGTGGCCACAATGTCATCCAGGCTCTTACTCAGGATGAAAGCCTTGGTCTTCTTCTCCTCAGCGGTATCAAAAAGGTGCTTTGCCACCAGCTGTTCATTGAAGGTGGAGGCTACCTCTGCCTCAAAAATAGTATAGTCATACTGGAGGTAGGGGTTGTTTCTGGCACTGTAGTAACTGTGCATGGAGTGTCCCCCCTCGTGTGCGAGGGTAAAAAGGTCCCTCAGGACGTCCTCCTTGTAGTTGAGCAGTATATAGGGAGCTCCTGTGTAGCCTCCGCTTGAGAAGGCACCACTGCGCTTACCTTTGTTCTCATAGCGGTCTACCCACCTCTCGGTGGTCAGCCCACTCTGCAAGATGGAGACATACTCCTCTCCCAGGGGAGCCAACGCCTCAATTATTGTCTCAACAGCCTCCTCGTAGGGGGTGTTCTTCTGCACCCCGGGTACCAAGGGGACGTAGACATCATAGTGGGCGAGCTTGGGCAGATCCATCAGGCGGGCACGCAAGGCGTAGTAGCGATGCAAGGAGGGCAGTGCGTCATGGACAGAAGCTACCAGGTTGTCATACACACTCATGGGGACATTGTCTGGATAGAGAGCTTTCTGGCGGCAGTTCTCATAGTGACGTGCCTTGCAGCTGAACTTGTCCTGTTTTACCTGCCCCTCATAGAGACGGGCGATGGTGCTCTTATGCTGGTCATACACAGCATAGAACTGCTTGTAGGCCCGTTTTCTCAGCTCGCGGTCCTCACTCATGAGAAATGAGCTGAAGGTGCTTTGGGTAAGGCTCTTGCCGTCTATGGTGCCAAAGTCAAAGTCCACATTGGTGAGGTCTCCAAAGGTGATGCGCGGCGTTGCACCCACTTCACTTTGCAGTGCCATGATGCGCTCTTCCTTCTCACTGAGCACATGAGCCTTGAATCGCCTCGATTTCTCCAGGTAGACCTTATACGGGGCAAATGCGGGGTCGTCCAGGTATCCCTGCATGGTCTCATCGTCGATGGCAAGCAGTTCAGGGTCAAAGTACGCCATGTTCGCACTCAACTTGGCAAGGCTCTGGCCCATCAGGGAGTGTCGCTTTACATTGGCACTGTCTGAAGCGTCCCCAGCATAGTTGAGAAATGCCCAGCTATAGAGGCGTTCAGCGAGGATGCCGGTCTTTTCGTACCATGCAAAGGTTGCAAGGAAGCTCTCTTTTCCTTCGGCAAGCTTGCCCTTGAAAAGAGGTGCGCGTTCTATCTCCTCTTCCAGTATCTTCAATCCCTCTTCCCATGCCTTCTCATCTGCGAACAGGGGTGTCAAGTCCCAAGTGTCCTCAAGTGCGACTTCCGATCGTTTTTTAATATCCATTATATCTCTCCCAATACGGTATTCAGGAGACGGGTAGCCCGTCCCCTGTGGCTGTACAGATCCTTATCCCCTTCGTTGAGGGCAGCCATGGTGGAACCCGCCTCATCGACAAAGAATACAGGGTCATAGCCAAAGCCGCCATGACCGTCGGGTTCCTCTGTGATGGTTCCTTCCACTGACTCTGAAATAGTATAGACTCTATATTGATCGACAACGAGGGCAAGGGCACAGACAAAGGTAGCTTTGCGCTCTGCCTTTGTCGTATAGCTTGCAAGGTTTTTCAGGAGAAAGGCATTGCGCTCCCCTGCCTCCAGAAGGCGCCCGTGTTCCTCCATCCCATAGCGTGCTGTCCTGACGCCTGGACTCCCTCCAAGTGCCTCTACACAGAGGCCAGAGTCGTCAGCGAGGACGGCATACCCCTTGGGGGCGTTTGCAAGCAGAGAAAAAGCCTTTCCCAGGGCGTTCTCCGTAAAACACTCCCCGGACTCCTCAAAGTCAAAGGTCAGCCCCAGTTCAGAAGGCAGGAAAATCGCATGATCGGTGAGGATCCTTGCGAACTCTTCCCGTTTATGGTTGTTCGATGTTGCCAATAGTATGTTCATAGGGAAAAAGATACTCATTGCGCCTCATTTAGTCCATACACTCCTTTATCAGAGTCTTGATATAATGTACTGAAGAGGCGACTGTTCCCTTGGGTATACCGAGCAACAAGCTGATCTGGGAGTGACTCAGGTGGTATTCCATCTTCCTGATCTGCTCGACCTTAGCACGATGCACCCGCTCAGTCCAATTGAGCAGGGCCATCAACTCCTTACGCTTGCGTTCATTGGTACAAGCGTTGAGTTCTGCCTGGATCTCCATGATGCGGCGGAAGTGGCGGTTGCTTGTCCCTTCCATCTGCATTTTGCACTGTTGTTTTTTCTGCAACTGCAGTTCAGCTGTGGAGAGAAAACGATTGAGCAGGCAAGAATCGACCTCCAGCAAGGTGGCGATCTCCTCCAGGAGGTGTAGATTGGTCAGGTGGGGTGAGATGGCAAGCATGATAAGAAAACGCTTGCGGTTGGCCCCTTGCCGCAACTTTTCCTGTAACCGCTTTTGCACCTCGTCAAGCTCTATATGGTCGTACCCACGGTATGGGGGAGCATCAAGCAGCTGGTCAAAAAGGGAGGGCATCACCGAGTAGTCCACAGTGGCTTTGGAAGAGAGAGTGGTATAGCTCTTTGTCTCTGCGACACAAGCTTCATAGTCAACCTCATCCCACCCTTTGCGTTCACTTTCCAGCAGGGCTCGCTCCTTATTTCTCTGGGTACGCTTGTACGCCATAAAGTACCTGCAACGCTTGCGTACCACCTCGGTGATGTACCCGACATAGGGCAGTTTTCCCTCCCTGTAGGAGGTGAGGTAGTGTTCGATGGTCTCATAACAGTAGAATAAAAACTCACAACACTCCTCCTCTGGCAGAAGCCTGAGTTTGGAGGGGAGGGTATACAACAACTGTTGAGTTATAAGATGAACCTTGTTGTGCAAGACCAGGTTATCTTTTTGCTTCTGAGCCAAGAGGACTGCTTTGGTCAGTCTGGCGCTCTGGGTGTCCGAAATGCCCGCGATATGCATGTTTTGCTCCTTGTGGGTGTTCTCCACAAGGAACATGCAATGTGTATGCCAACTAGGTCTAGATCAGGTTCTCAACCGCTTTCAGCAAGTTTTCCCGAACTATGGCCAGAGGTTGCTGCACGGTGGCACCGGCAGCCTTCTTATGCCCACCTCCGCCAAAGCTCTCTGCGAGGGCTCCGACATCGATATGGCTCAAGTGACTTGCCCGGAATCCTACTTCTGTAGTCTCTTCAGAGAGTTGCTTGAAGAAGAGCACCACCTCAACTCCCTTGATGGAGAGAAGCATCGAATAGAGTGCATCACTGGGCTTGTCATTGGTGATATAGGTCTCACTGTCTACAAGGTAGCTGGTGCTGCTCATCAGCTTCCCCTCAAAATGGGAGTCGCTTCGATCTATGAGCTTGCCCAGATACTTTACATAGCTGAGGTTTTTACCACCGGTCATCCGGTTATTCATCATGTTTGGCGAGACACCAAGGTCGACAAGTTCAGCTGCCATACGAAGGGTCTCACCCCTGTAGGCATTGATGAACCTGAAGAACCCTGTGTCGGTGGCAAACCCGAAGAAAAGGTGTTCGGCAATCTCCTTGCTGATCTCAATGGAGAGTGCCTTGAACAGGTGCATGATGATCAAGGTGGTGGAGACCGAGCGGGGCTCTATGTATCGGTAGGTACCGAACTGCTCCCCGCTGCTATGGTGATCGAATATCACCGTGGTCAGCCCCTCTATCTCATTGCCCAGATGTCCAAGCCTCTCGCGGGCAGAGCAATCCACCACGATGACGGTGGGGTTACGCTTATAGAGCTCCTCATCGATGTGGTTGAGAAAGTCAGCGCGCAGGTGTGCTATCTCCGAGCGGTCAAACGGCCCTGCATTGGCAAGGTGGACACGCTTGCCCATTTTCAGCAGCAGAGCCTTTACCGCCAACTGGCTGGAGAGACAGTCCCCATCGGGACTGACATGGCCAATGACGATAAACTCCTCTCTACTTCTCAGGACATGCAGAATATCCTCGTCAATGGGAGGGTAGGTAAAGAACATACTAGGCTCCCCGGATGATCTCCGGCTCCTTTCCATTGAGCACGCTCTCTTCTCCGACTATCACCTTGGTCACTCCTGTGAGCGAGGGAAGGTCGTACATGATTCCCATCATGATCTTTTCAACGATTGAGCGCAGGCCACGGGCACCTGTCTTCTGCTCAAAAGCCCTTTGGGCAACAGCTGCGATGGCATCTTCCCTGAAGGTAAGGTCTATACCATCAAGCTTGAAGGATGCCTCATACTGACGCACAATGGAGTTCTTAGGCTCGACGATTATGCGCATAAGGTCTTCCTTGGTAAGGTTGTTCAGTGCAACATGCACCGGCAGTCTTCCAATAAATTCTGGAATAAGGCCGAACTTCACCAAGTCGTCTGGCATAAGGTCGTTGTAGAGGGCACTCAAGTTCTTATCGGCGGTATTGGTCATCTTTGCGCCAAATCCCATTACATGGGATGAAGTGCGCTTCTCGATGACCTTGTCCAGACCGACAAATGCACCACCACAGATGAACAGGATGTTGCGGGTGTTGATCTTGAGCATCTCCTGGTTAGGATGCTTCCTTCCTCCCTGGGGGGGGACGGTGGCATCTGTCCCTTCGATAATCTTCAGCAGAGCCTGCTGTACACCTTCTCCACTGACATCACGCGTGATGGATGCGTTCTCCCCTTTCTTTGCTATCTTGTCGATCTCATCGATGAAGATAATGCCGAACTCAGCAGCCTTGATGTTGTCGTTGGCGTTCTGGATCAGCTTCAGCAGGATGTTCTCTACATCCTCACCGACGTACCCGGCCTCAGTGAGAGTGGTGGCATCGGCAATGGCGAAGGGAACCTGCAACTTCTTAGCAAGGGTGGATGCAAGCAACGTCTTACCGGTTCCGGTAGGTCCAACCATGAGGATATTGGACTTGTCGAGCTCAACTCCCTGGTCGGTGATCTGCTGTTGGTATTTTACGCGTTTGTAGTGATTATATACAGCAACAGCCAAGACGCGCTTAGCGCCTTCCTGGCCGATGACATACTCATCCATATAGTCTTTCAACTCCTGGGGAGTGGGGATGATCTCAGGCAAGCCCACAGGGCTCTCCTTCAAGTTGGGGTCTCCGGCGAGCATATCGTTGCATACTTTGACGCACTCGTCGCATATGGCTACCCCGGGACCGTTTATGAGTCTTTTTACCTCTTCCTGGCCTTTGCCACAAAAGGAACAGACTTTAGCATTTCGTGCCATTAATTACTCCTTCTCATTACTTTATCGACAAGGCCATAGGCGACAGCATCGTCGGCACTGAGGAAGAAATCACGCTCAACATCCTTGGCTATCTGTTCGAGGCTCTTATGGGTATGCTCGACGAAAATGTCAATGGTAAGTTTCTTCAGCCTTCCAATTTCTTTTGCCTGTATGGAGATATCAGTTGACTGGCCTTGTACTCCTCCCCAGGGCTGGTGGATCATGACGCGCGAAGAGGGTAGGATATACCGCTTCCCTGCAGTTCCTGAAGCAAGCAACAGGGCTGCCATACTGGCTGCCTGCCCCATGCAGATGGTCTGCACATCACTTTGCAGGTACTGTATTGTATCATAAATGGCCAGACCTGCAGTTACACTGCCACCAGGGCTGTTGATGTAGAGACTGATATCTTTCTTTACATCCTCTGATTCGAGGAAGAGCATCTGTGCAACAACGAGGTCTGCCGACGCATCATTGATCTGTCCATCGAGGAAGATGATCCTATCTTTTAACAACCGGCTGAAGATATCGTAAGACCTCTCTCCAATGCCAGACTGTTCGACTACCATCGGTATGACTGATTGCATCCCTGCAGGATGAATATTCATGGCAAAAGCCCCCTATAATTCTTAAGATTAAAAAGGCGGAACCTAGATGGGAACCGCCTTTTCACAACACTGACTACTGCAAGAAAAGGAGGTTATTCACCATAGGAATCCTTCATAAACTCGTGGTAGTCAACTGCCTCACCCTCAGTGAAGGTATTATTCTCCAGGAGGAATGGGCCAATTTTCTGGAATTTCAGATCATCTTCCAGCATGGTGCGGTAGTAGTTGATCTGAGCTTCATCGGTTACATTGGCCAGCTGCTGGTCGATGACCTTCTGCACTTCCTCCTCATCGGCGGTAAATGCTTCTTTCTCCATCACTTTTTCCATGATGAGCTGCACACGAAGATTCTTCTCTGCACTCGCTCTCCAAGGAGCAGTAAAATCTTCCTTGGTCTGTTGGCGGAAGCTGAGGAACTGCTCGACCTGCTCTTCAGTGAGACCGGTCTGCTGCACATAGCGCTTCCAGGACTGGTCGACTTCCATATCGATCATGCTTGCAGGAACACTGATCTCGGTTCCCTTGAGCAACTCTTCAGTAAGGGCTTCTACTTTCAGACTCTCCAGTTTGGCGGTGAGAGCGTCTTCAAGTTTCTTGCGGGTTGCCGCTACCAGGTCGTCAACAGTCTTGTACTCGTCCTTCACATCCTGGGCGAAATCGTCATCCAAGGGGGGGACATCACGGAACTTCAGAGCCTTGAGGGCTACATTGAGCTTGATGGTCTTACCGGCATATCCCTCTACAGTGGAGTCCTCTGCATAGGTCTTGGTGATGGTCTTCTCATCGCCAACCTTCATGCCGATGATATCCTCTTCAATCTCATAGAAGTCGGAGCCACTACCGATAGTAAAGACGAAATCCATGCGAGCGGTGGAGGCAACTTCATTGCCTTCCTCATCAAGCTCGACGTGGTCAATGGTGACAATATCACCCTTTTCAGCCTCGCCTTCCTTGTCGATGACCATTGCATTCTGGTCTCTGAGCTTGTCCAGTTCCTTGGTGACCTCATCTTCTGGAAGGGCAACTGTGGGAACGGCAACCGAGAGGCCGGTATATGTGGGCAACTCAAAGACGGGCATTACATCATACTTGACCGTAAAGGTCACGTCGCTATTACTCTTGAAAGGAAGAAGATTCTCCTCGTCCTGCAGTTCAGGGGTGCTGTAAGGCAGGGGCTTATACTGGGTCTCTACGTCTGCAAGTGCTTCCTTCAGTGCCTCTTCAATGGTGTTGAACGTGCTCTCTTCACGAATTTCCTTGCCAAACTTGCTCTCCATTACGGAAAGAGGGGCCTTACCTTTTCTGAAACCCTTGAGCTGGATGGTAGCTGCATATTTGTTAAGAGCTGCCTTGTAGCCTTCTTCAATGGTGTCAGCGGTCACAGTGACCGTCAGCGCGACGGAGGAATTCTCCAGTTCTTTAATACTCTTTTCAGCGATCATGCTATCCTCATCCTTTCGGTCCGTTGTGGACCTCTATATCTAGGCTATGCCATTTAGTAGCTTATTCATAATACGAACCCTTGGAGTATACTACAATCCATGGGAAGCGACCACCCTGCAGAAGGAAAAATGGGATAAAAACCCTTATACCCGAACCTTATTGTGTATACCAAGTATTTATGGTTTGGTCTAGGGGAGGGAAGAGAGTCCAAAACAACAGGGACAAGTGACAAGACATAAAAAAGGCAACTGATTACAGTGTTGTAATCAGTTGCCTAAGAGCGAAAGACGGGATTCGAACCCGCGACATCCACCTTGGCAAGGTGGAGCTCTACCACTGAGCTACTTTCGC
>CAZPOJ010000128.1:0-8339 GCA_964588005.1 uncultured Sphaerochaeta sp. | reverse complement strand
GCCCTTTGGGGGTGAGGGTGATAGATACGCTGCGCTCATCGCGCTTGTTGCGCTCCCTTCGTACAAACCCAGCCTCTTCGAGCTTCTTCAGCACAGGAGATAGGGTTCCTGAATCGAGATAGAGCTTCTGTCCCAGTTCCTTTACCGTCTGGTCGTCCTCTTCCCAAAGGGCAAGCAAGACAATGTAGGAGGTATAGGTCAAGCCAAAGGGCTCAAGCAGGATCTTATATTTTTGTATAATCTCCTTCGAGCAGAGATACAAGGCAAAACACAGTTGCTCATCCAGATGTTGTATTGGATTCATGGTCACTCTCCCTACAAATATAGTACCCTATTGTGTGCGATACCTTGGCAAAAGGCAAGGAGAGATAAACCTCTTGGCCTGTCACTTCCATGCTCAAAAAAGCTAACGTATTATTCTTTACGTCAGATATTTCTTTGCTAAATAGGAATCTAGGCCTATTTTTCCTTGCAATCATTTGAAAAATGGCGGTATCCTCTCCAAAGGATGCAAGTGCAATGAACAAGAACTCAATTACCAAAGCAAAACCCTACCTCCTGCTGTTACCCGCTCTCATGCTGGCATTTCTGTTTGCATACCGGCCCCTCTTTCGCACCATTGTAAACTCCCTCCATACCATCTCCATCATGGGAAAACGCCTCTCGTTTGTAGGCTTGGATACCTATAGCCGGCTCTTTGCAAGTGCTTCCTTCCAGGACAGCCTCTCAAACACCCTGCGCTTCACTCTCTACTTTGTTCCGGCCAACATTATCATTTGCCTAGGGGCTGCGATGCTTGCCAACCGTAAGGGCAGACTGGCATCGCTGAACCAAATCTTCTTGTTCCTGCCCATGGCTGTTGCCTTGAGCAGTTCCATGATGCTGTTCAAGATGATGTTCAATCCATCCATAGGGATCATGAACTCCCTCCTGGGAGCTAATATCCAATGGTTTAACGACCCCAAGGCTGCGATGCTCCTTTTGGTCATTGCAGGACTTTGGCTTGATATTGGATTTAACGTGCTGCTTTTACTTGCGGCACTGCGTAATGTCCCAACCAATCTGGTCGAAGTTGCACGCCTTGAAGGGGCCAACCCCTGGCAACTCTTTGTTACCTTGCAACTGCCGCTCATAGCCCCCACCCTCTTGTTTGTCCTTGTAACCAGCATCAAGGATGCGATGCTCATCAGTGCCCCGGTCCTCCTGCTTACTGAAGGGGGTCCTTTCCGTTCGACACAGACCTTGGTCTACCAGATGTACCTAGAAGGATTTAAGAGCGGCAACTATGCCTTGGGTTCAGCGATAGCGACGGTGGTGTTCGCCCTTACCTTTGTGGTCATGCTCCTGTTGTTGCGTCTCGAGCAGAGGAGGGTGTATTACCAGTGAAAAAGCTCGTTCCCCTTGCAGCAACCATCCTCTCGGTGGTAGTGGTCTTCCCGATCTTCTATTCGATAAGCGCATCCTTTTTCTCCTTCTCCGATTTCACAGCCCTTCCGGCAAGGCTGTTTCCCGCCCACCCTACCCTTACCAACTACACAAGGGCCTTTGCAGGAACAAACCTTGCGCGCTTTTTTGCCAACTCCCTGATAACGGCAACCTTGGGAACCCTGATAAGGATGACCATCAGCATAGTATCTGCCTATGTCTTCGCCTTCTACACCTTCAAGGGGAAAAACCTCCTGTTCGTCATCCTTATAGCCACCATGCTGTTGCCCGGCGATGCGCTGCTGATCGAGAACTATATCACCATACGGGCCCTTGGCCTCACCGATACCTATCTGGGGATTATCAGCACCTCCTTGCTGGCTCCGGTGCATCTATTTCTCCTACGCCAGTACTTCAAGACTTTCAGCCGCGAGTATCGTGAGGCCGCCATCATCGAAGGGTGCTCTGATGCCCGGTTTCTCACCACCTTGCTGATACCCATCAGCCAGAGCGTGGTCATCACGCTGGCCTTGCAGTCCTTCACCAGCATCTTCAACGACTACCTCTGGCCCCTTCTGGTAACCAACAACGCAGCCATGAGGACAGTACAGGTGGGCATTACTATGCTCGGTTTCTCAGAGAATTTGGATTATGGACCGCAGTTTGCAGCAATAACGTTGCTGATGACCCCGATCCTTATCGCCTTCATCATCTTGAACAAAAAGATCAAAGAGAGCGTAAGCACACGCTTCACAGGACGGTAACTATGAAAAAAACAACAATACTCCTATGCCTTCTGGCAATTCTTCTCTCCTCAGCCCTCTTCGCCCGGGGCGAAAAGGAGACTCCTTCTGTAGAAGGGCCAAAAACCATAACCTGGTGGCACTACAGCAGTGGCCTTGCAGGCACTGCTGTAGAATCAATGGTGGAGGAGTTCAACGCTACAGTTGGAAAGGAAAAAAACATCCGAGTAAAAGCTGTCTACCAAGGTAAGGCCAGCGATGTCCTGACAAAGCTCAAGGCAGTGTTGCAAAGCGGGACCAACAAAGGCCTGCCCGACCTGGTACAGCTCGATGGCTCAGGGGTGCTGGACATCAGGGACAACGAATTCCTTATACATATGGATGATCTGGCAAACCAAGACCTTTTTGACCTCACCACCATCCTCGAAAGCGCCAGGCTCTCAGTCACCTACAAACACGACATGATCGCCATGCCTTTCAACAGCTCGACGATCATGCTGTACTACAATAAGAGCGCTTTCGAAGAGGTCGGATTACTCATGCCACCAAGAACCCTGGATGAGCTCACCCAGGCGGCAGCCAAGCTGAAAACAACAGACAACAAGGGCAAGGTCCTACGTTCGGGATTTGCCAATGTGCCCACAACCTATGAGCTTATAGTCTGGCTTGGCCACCAGAGGGGGGTAAGCTACCTCACTGATGAAGAGAACGGACATACAGGCACCCCCACAAGAGTGCTGTTCCATGAAAACGGGACTATGGTGAACTTCCTCACCAAATGGAAACAGCTCTATGCGACAGGTTCACTGGAAAACCTCACCAGTGATGTCAACGGAGCCTTTGCAAGCGGCAAGGTTGCCATGATGGTAGGATCGACAAGCAATCTCAGCACCGTCATTCAGATGGTAGGCGACCGCTTTGAATTGGGGGTTTCCAACTTCCCGATGGTTGATGAACAGGCCATTGGCGGGGTCAATGTCGGAGGGGGCGCCCTCTATGCCCTTGACAATGGAGCCGGCAATGAAAACGAGACATGGCAGTTCGTCAAGTTTGCAACGTCAAAGGAACAGCAGTTGGCGTGGCACATCGCAACCGGGTACTTCCCGGTCAATGAAGAGACCTACACTATGGAGAGTTTCCATACCCATCTAGAGGCGAACCCCCTCTATGGGGTTGCCATCAGGCAGCTGAAGGAGAGCGACCCTAGATTGCAGGGAGTGTGGATACCCAGTGCCTACCAGATCTACTACGCATTCCAAACAGGCATCCTGAGGATGCTCATTGAGGATAGGAGTCCTGAAGAGACCAGCAAGAGCCTGGAAACAGAGATAAACACCTACCTTCAAGACTATATAAGGATGAGCCAATAAGAAGCTTAGCTCTATCAAGTGGTGGATCAGAGTTCAAGGAAGCGGCACTGCTCCTTGAAAAGACACTCCTTGCAACCCTCTCCTGGACACTCTTGGAAGTCGATATTGGTTTCCAGTTGCTTGATATGCCAGGAGAGATTCTCCAAGCGCTTCTCCAGCAGGGAGAGTTTTCCCATCGTCTCATCCATTTTATGACGATACTGGCGCAGCAGCTCCTGGCGACGCTTCTGCCCTGTTGCATCATCAAAGCCCATGCGTATGATGGTCCCGATCTCCTCTAGGGAGAAGTCAAGTTCCTTCAGCTCGGTAATCCGCTTGATATAGACAGCATCTGCATCAGTGTAGAGACGCTGTCCCCCATCGGTGCGGCTTTGGGTCTTCAAAAGGCCCAATGATTCGTAGTAACGGATGGTCCGCACCGTTACCTTGCACTTCTTTGCCAACTCGCCAATCCTGTACTGTTCCATAGCAAACGTTGTACCACAGTGCAGGTGACTGCTCAAGGCAGGCAGGGTAAAAGTCCAAGATATTCCCTCGTACCAACAAGGTGATAGTTGACAAAAGAGGCACCTCCCTATAATTTAGTTGAGTACGCAACTAAATTATAGGACAGAAGAGCACTACCCCATTGCGTACCGAGGAGCACCCATCTGAAAGAGACAATATTTGTAACAGGATCAGGAGGAAATGTTGGCAAGGAGGTTGTCAGGCACCTGCTTGAAAGAGGACAGAGAGTCATCGCCTCAAAGCGTGCAACTTCAAAAAGGGAAGATAGCCAAGACCTCACGTATCTGCCATTTGACTTCACTGATCCGACAACATGGGAGGCTTGCCTACAGGGAGTGACCAAGGTATTTCTCATTCGTCCTCCGCATATATCCAAGGCCAAAAGGGATATGTTTCCCTTTTTGGATTATCTGAAAAAGAAGAAGATCAGTCAGGTGGTGTTTCTCTCCGTACAAGGAGCTGAAACCAACAAGATAGTCCCGCACCATACGATTGAAACCTATATCCAGGAGATTGGATTGCCCTATTCATTTGTCAGGCCCAGCTTCTTCATGCAGAACCTGAATACTACCCACCTTAAGGAGATCCGTGACAACCATATTCTGATGGTCCCAGCAGGAAAAGGGAAGACCAACTTTATCGACACCCGGGATATAGGGCAGATATGCGCCCTGATGTTTCTTGACGGAAAGCATCTTAACCAGGCTTATACGGTGACAGGGGCAAAGAGCTACTCCTATCAGGAGGTAGCTGACCATCTAAGCCAGGGCCTAGGATTCACCGTCACTTTCACCAACGCAAACCCTTTTCGGTTCATAGCATTTCATCTAGAGCAAAAGAAAGAACTTGCCATGATCTTGGTCATGCTGGCACTCTACACGGTAGTAAGATTCGGCAAAGGTGATATTACCACCGAAACAACACAAGAACTTCTCCAAAGGCCACCCATAAGCCTGGATACTTACATAACTGACCATATGGTCCTATTTGGAGGAAAGAGATGAATGAGAACAGTTTTGGCAAGCACATTTCCCTCATCAACAGGGCGGCCCAAAGCTACTTTGCAAGCAGGTTGAAGCCCTACAATATAGGACCTGGACAACAAGCCTATCTTTTGACCCTCCTTCCCGATGAATCCATCATGCAGGATGAGCTGGCCCGGCGGCTCCAAGTAGACAAGGCGAATGTAACCAGGGCTATCAAGGGTCTTGTGGAGCAGGGATATGTAACACGGGAAAGGTCTGAAGTCGACAAACGCGCTTTGCTGATAACCCTCACGAAAAAAGGAGAACAGGTTCGCACTGAAGTAGAGGCAATTGCCTTTGCATGGATTCAGAAGATTCGTTCCCCTCTCACCGATGAGGAGTGGAATACCATGGAAGGATATCTGGAAAGGATGGCCAATACGCTGACACAGGAGTAACGGAAGCACCTTCAGTTTTAGGGCAAGGTGTTTGGTTCTTCACTCCAATCTGGACAGTGCTCCTGAAGAAAGCTGAGCAGCATTTGCAAACCAGAGGTATCATCTGGATGACGGCTCTTCCAAGTAGCAAGTATATCCTCTGTATACGATTCGGGGTAATCCTGGGCATAGTCAAAAAAATCAGTAGTTGATTCCCTTTGAAATTGGTAGAGGCCCAATAGTACCCCCTGGATGTAGATCTGTTCCGAAACATGTTCACCTGTTTGGTGAAACGCATCGATTTGATAGGTGAAGGGGGAAAAAGCTTCTTCAATCATCTCATCGGCAACCTCATATTGATCACGATACCCTCCTCCCCGTTGTCTTCCCGAGGCATCCCAACAATCTTCAACCGAGAGTTCATTGAGTGCGTCATACACCGAAGAGGCAAATCAGGACCTAATTGCTTCTGTAGGGAGATCAGCATAAGGGTGTATGGCTTGTACCGTTTCTGCTTTGGGAAAGAATATAGGCAAGGACTCTACTTCAGTTCAGCATGCACCACATCTGCAGCCATCCTTGCTGTCATGATGCAGGTGGGTAACCCTGCAGGACTGACCGTCCACTGCCCTGCACGGTACAAGTCAGGGATAGGGGTGAGAACAGCCTTCTTCATATTCAACATCCCAGCTGAAATGGGCACATCTTCCTCAAATGACCACCCCACAATGGCCCCCTCAGAACTGCCCACACTCCTGGCAATGCTCAAAGGACTAGCAGTAAAGGAGAAGAGGATATTCTGCTGTAATTGTGCGTATACTGAATCTGTAAGAGCATTGATCATATACGAGGTAATCTGCTTCTCAAACTCATCGTACCACCCATCCTCCTCGATTCTCTTTGTCAGTTCATAGTTGAAGAGGAAGCTGACTATCAAGCCTGTCTGACCCTCTGGGGCTGCACTGCTATCATTGAGGACCGGAAGGGAGATCTCATAGGTATTGAGCTTACAGAAAGCCTCCATCCAAGTGTAAAAAGTTCCTCGATCAAGGGTGTCCCAAGTATCGAGCATGGCAGCAAGGTCTGAGCGGTGCAGTTCCCCTAGCCCCTCTTTCGATGGAGTATAGAAGAAGTGTCCTTCAGATAGGGCACTAAAGTACTCAGGAGGCAGGTCTACCGCCAAAAAGAGGGTGAATACCGACTCAGCGCCACGGCTGGCAAGGATACGCTCCTGCTCAGCGAGAATCCCCTTCTGTACTGTGTGGGGGAAGGGTTCAGGTGAGACCTTCTGATATAGGCTCTTCATATCAGCACACCAAATGAGTTTGTCATAGGTATAGGTATTCCCCTGAGCATCGCGGAGAACCTTATGCAGAGCATCTAGCTCTACCACCTCGGCATTGGTCCTCACCTCAGACCCAATCTCAGCAAGGCGCTCACTGAGTGCCTTGGGGATGCTTCCCACTCCCCCTTTGGGATAGAAATAATCTGGATATAGAGAGAAGTAACTCATCGCAAAGAAGGCTGGCGTCTTCTTAAAGAAGTGTTGGGAAATAATATCCCTCAAGGAGTCATTCTTTAGCAGCTTATTGAGAAACTGCTCCATGGGCATCTGCATGCGCATGACAGCAGCCCCTGTAGCCAAGAATCGGATACACCAGATGATGAACGTACTGAAGTAGTAGCGTATATCACGCTTGGCATCCTTGAAGAAAGGGCTATCACTTCCAAAGAGGACCTGCATATAGACATCGAACTTGGCAATGACCTTGATAACTTTCTCCACATCTTCATAACTTTGGGGATAGAGCTCCTTCAGAAGGTGCTCGTAGGCAGCAAGGCTCTCCTTGTTATCAGCGACGATTATCTTATCCTCCACCCCAAGGGAGACTTTGCTCGGCAATAATGGAAGATCAATCTCAAGCTCCTTGAGCATGGGCTTGAGCATACCGGCATTCTCAACCGCCCGGATGCCCCCATCAAAGAGGAACCCATCCCTGACAAACGAGTTTACCAAGCCTCCACAGGTAGCAAGCTTCTCCAACACCAACACAGAGTGTCCTCGCATAGCGAGTGAAGTTGCAGCCGTAAGACCGGATATTCCTGCTCCAACGATGATAATACTGTTGTGTTTGGTCACCTGCAGAACCTCCATTTTAAGCAAAACAGTGAAATTAGACGTAGTATATCATGGAAAGGGAGAGCACCCAGCTAAAAAATCTCAACAAATCCTGGCAAGGCACACAGGGTTCCCACAGTGAACTGCCACGCGTGCAGTACACCACTGCATTCTTTGTTAGCTGACGAACATTGGTAATACTGAGAAATATCCAAGGACACTAATCTTTCCTGAGTAGATGAACCGAATAGGCTCAAGCGAATCACCTACATCCCTTCCTTATCTAGTATGAAATACCTTATCAACACACCAAGTGACCAGCGCATCAAAGACATGGCAGTTCATGACCGTCCCAGAGAGCGTATGGTTTCAGGAGGGGCAGAGTCCCTCTCAGATCTTGAACTGCTGGCCATTCTTATAGGCAGTGGCAGCAAGGAACGCCCGGTAAATGCCATTGCCAAGCAACTGCTGGAGGTCTTGGACAAGAAAGCTATCATCGAGCACCAGGACTTGCTCAATATCCCAGGGCTCGGTATGGCCAAGACCACCTTGATCTGTGCGTCTCTGGAACTGGGCAGAAGAAGACTCCCTGCAAAAAAGCGGCAGATATCAACTCCTGGAGATATCTATCCCCTGATAAGTCACTATGCAGGGCGGATGCAGGAGCACTTCCTGAGCATAGCGCTCAACGGGGCCCACGAGGTCCTTTCGGTCAATGTCTGCTCCGTCGGATTGGTAAACAGGACCCTCGTCCATCCCAGGGAGGTCTTTGT
>CAZPOJ010000127.1:0-8359 GCA_964588005.1 uncultured Sphaerochaeta sp. | reverse complement strand
CAAAAACACCCCCCTCAAGGGGCTATGGAGTGAACGTGGTACTCCTGGTACAAGGAGTAACCACGTATGATTATGCTCTTTTCTGCTTGGTATTACGGTTTCTCAAGCTGCCACCACACTTCCCCTCCAGGGGAGCGAAGATAGGTAACGCACCCTTGGACAGGCTTGTCATAGATCCTCTGTGCCGCTTGCATATAAAGATCGAGCTGGGCCTTATGCCTATCAGGGGCGCGATAGCGGTCGGTCTTGAAGTCGATGATAAGAACCTTATCCTCGACTTCAAGGAGGAGGTCGATGGAGCCTTCAGCTACCACGACTCTTCCCTCATGTTCGACAGAGGAGAAGAACTTCACCTCACACCGAGGGGTATTGCCCTTTACATACCCTCTGTAGATATCACCTTGGAGAAAGTTGTTGCACAGTGCATGTGCATCAGAAACAAGAACCTTCCGTTGCTTGACACTGAGCAGATGATACAAGCGCAAGCTCATCAAGGCAGACTCGTCCTCTATCTGCTGCTTGAGCAACATCGCCTCCAAAAGGGCGTGAACAAAGGTGCCAAACTCAGCTGTAACGGAGAATGAGGGCTGTTCAATCTCTGCTAGGATGTCGTCACTGGCATAAGAGGGCAACAGAGCACCCTCTCGGTGTTCTTGCTCATAGAGAGAGGTTGCTGCATAGCGCAGCGGCCTCACATCTGCCTCCTTGGCAGGATCGCCATACCAGCGGGCTGCCCCACCCATGTGCAAATTCTCATCGCTAACGATGCCACTGTAAAGCGAGTGCTCAGCAATATCCCCTATCTCATAGGAGCGAAGCATGCCATCCTGAAGAGATGGATCTTGTATATCAATGCCAAGGGTATTACAGCACATCAGCAGGTGGTTGTTATCAGGGCTTTTCCCCGTGAGGTTCCGATTTGTCTTGGTAAAGTACCCGCTTATCACTAAATGTGTCTCTGCTCGGGTAAGGGCGACATAGAGCAGGCGTTTCAGTTCTGCCAGTTCAAACAGCTTCTCGTCCTCCTCTGCAAATAGAAGGGCGGCACTGGTCGCCTCTTCGATCTTTGTTTCGGAGATATGGTAAGAACTGGACATGAAGGAGGGCAGCATCACCTCGCCAAAAGGCATGATGGTGCCTCCCAATCCTCCCCTTCCCACACTTCCTGAGTTGCCCAGGAATACGATGGGAAACTCCAGTCCCTTGGACTTGTGCACCGTCATGATCTGGACCCCTTCCCCCTTCTCCTTAAGGACATCTAGGTCATCAAGGCGCTCATTCAGGCCAAGGTTAGAGCGGATAAAGTCCAAAAATTCGCTGAGGCTCATCCCCTGTTCCTCCTTAACCTGGGCCAACCGGTACAGGAAGGTGAAATGCTCCAGATACATCTGGTACTCCGGCCTTGCGGCCAAGGAGAGGTAGTACCCGCTCTCGTACCACAGGAACTGCATGATCTCATCAAGGGTCCCGGTCTCCACCCGCTTGCACAACTGTGAAAAGAAACGGGAGCATCCCTGGTACCGAATTTGATCCTCATCATCTAAGAGAGGAACATCAGTGAATGGGGGATTGGAAGCGTAGGACGAGAGTGCTGCATACACCCCTTCATCAGAGATGTTGCAAAAGGGGGAGCGCAAGACACACATGTAAGAGAGCTTATCCCCTGGATAGAGGGTAAGCTGCAGCATGGCGTAGAGGTCGTTTGCAGGAGCTTCCAGCATCAAGGACCGGGCAGCCTGCAGGGTATAGGGGATGGAGTACTTTCTAAAAGCCTTCTCAAAGCTCAATTGATTGCCTGTAGAGCGCATAAGAAGCGCTACATCACTAGGCTTTGGTCTTCTAGGGCCATCATCAGAAGGGATGAGGTACTCGTCGGTGGTGAACATGCGCACCATCAAGGTGGCTACTGCTACAGCTTCTGCATCGGAAGAGGCGGCGTTTTCTTCCTCTTCATCTTTTTCTGGTATTCCAGGTTCTGCCCCTACCTCTTTGTCCTTATCACTCTTCAGAGGCTTCACCAGCACCGTGCAGGTTGGCTCGATACCCTCTGTCGGGTTTCTAAAACCCAAGGAGGTGAAGTCTGCCTCGTAGGACTCACCCTCATTTCTCATGATAAAGGGGAACATCCTGTTGAATAGTTCAATGAGGGCCGGTTCGCTACGATAGTTGGTATCAAGGCTGAGGGCCTCTCCTCCAACCTTGCCAAGTTCCTCGTTCAGATGTTTGAATACGCGTACATCTGCACCCCGGAAGCGGTAGATCGACTGTTTCTCATCTCCTACAAAGAAGAGCTTGTCCTTCTTCAGCGAAGAGGGAAGAGGAATACCCTCACTGGTTTCCTCTTCCTTCTCCGCAAGTAGGTAGAGCAGCTCTTTTTGCTGCTCGTTATTATCCTGGAACTCGTCGATCATGATGTAGCGAAACTTGTTCTTAAAATAGGAACGGAATGCATGGTTGTTCTTGAGTATCTCCACAGCAAGGGAAGAGACATCGCTGAAGGTAAGAATACCTGTCTTGCGCTTCTCACTCTGGTAGGATTGCACATACTCGCGTACAAAGGTCACCACACTGGCGAGCTGCTCCTGGTGCAACAGAACAGAGAGCGCTACACAGAGTTTGCTTCGCAGACTCTTGTACTCCTCGGTGGTTTCACGCAGGAAGGCAAAGTCATCCCCTTTTCCAGCACCTGGCTTTCTGAAGAAGAATTGGTTGCTTGCAAGCAGGTCGAACATCTCCTGTTCACCGAGCCCCTTGCCAAACTCCTCAAGCAGCGTATGGGCTATGGTACGCACCAGCAAGAGGCTCTTGGGAGCCTCTGCAAAGGCAGCATAGCGTTCCAGCAGGCCCGTAAAGCTGCTCAGAAGGTCATAGAACTGCTCGCGCACAATATCAAGGAGCTTCTCTGCAAGGTTCTCCTCTACCTTCCTGGGAAGATAGTAGTGGTCTGAAACAAGGCGGACGAGCATGTTCTCCACCAGGTTGTCGGGGGTATAGAGCTGGGCGAGGATCTTCGCCCCTTCACTGAAGGTGCGCTCTTCCATCAGGGCATTGGCACATCTGACGGCACTTTTAGTGTTCTGGTCATCATCAATGGCAAAGTCACCGGCTATGCCGTAGGAGGTGCTGTCGCACCTGAGGATGGTGGAGCAGAAGCTATCCAAGGTGGCGATGGTTGCATCGGGGAACTTGGCAAGTTGCTGCGCAATATAGGGGTCATCGTTGAAATCAAGCAGCTGGCGGTGGATGCGCTCGCGCATCTCACGCGCCGCTTTGCGGGTAAAGGTAAGGGTAAGAATCTGGTCACAATCCGCCTTCTCCTCAAGGACAAGGCGCAGGAACCGGTAGGAGAGTACTGTGGTCTTCCCTGAACCCGCCCCTGCCGACACGACACAGTTCTGGTCGCAGTAGACTGCCTTGAGCTGATTCTCATCCAGGCGCCTGTTGTTCTTCTTCAATACGTCTTCAAAGCTGATCATCGGGTTGCAAACCTCCTTCTGCAGATCGGGCGGTAGATGCACTTCTGGCAGTTATCCTTGGAAGGGGTTGCCTCAAGATGGCCCCCTTCTATCGAGGTAGCCATCTTTTGGAGGGCCTCTTCCAAGGCCATGTCACAATATTCCATGATAGAGTACTGCTCCCTATCCCAGATGGCACTGTAGGAGCCATCCTTGATACTGAAGTATGAGGCATTCACCACATCGGCTTCCAAGGTCTCTCCTACCAGCTTTCTGTACAAGGGGAGCTGGAACGAGGGTATCTTCTCCTTGATCTTGGTAAAGGGAGCCTTGCCCTTCTTGTAGTCGATCACTGCATAGTGCTTCCCCTCTGGGGGGTCGAGGCAGATGATGCGGTCGATCCTCCCCTCCAGGGAGAACAGTTCATTGACGAAGGAGAGCTTCTTTTCAAAGAAGATCGAGCGGGTATGCGCAAAAAGTTTTTCTTCCGCTTCCAAAATCCACGTGCAACGCTCTCTGAACTCGTAGATTATCCAAGCCTGGGTGGGAGGGTTGGGTCCGCCCTCTCCAAAGTACTCGATGAGCTTCTGGTCGAACAGAGAGAGCAACAAAGCCCTATACTCCTCCATCTTGAGGGGGGAGAAGTACTCTATCTCTCTGAAGAAGGCTTCATAGACTGCGTGCAGGAAGGATCCTATGAGGCGGTGGTCCACATTCAACACCTGGTAATCTGTCTCATCAACCTCAAAGAGGTATTTGCACAGCCAGGCATAGGGGCATCGGACAAAAAGATCGAGGCCGGTCGGCGAAAGATGGATGCGCCCCTCATGCTTGAGCAGCGGTACCCACTCCAAGGGAAGGAGATGACGGGCAAAGTCCCTTCGCTTGGGAGAGAGGGAGGTGTGTATAGCCTGGGCAAACCACCACTGCTGCTTGTTGGTAGCATTTGAAACAGGAATCTCTCCCCTCCATACCTCGCCTTCACCTATGAAGGGGTCATGCGATTCTACCACCTCCAGGCGTTTCTCTGTTATCAGGTTTTGCTCCAGGAAATAGGTGGGAGGCAGGGCCTCCCCTTCATAACTGGAAGTATGGTAGGAGAGATGGAGACTCCCCTCTGCCATTATAGCTGCCTGCAAGGTGGCGACAGTGGTGTCCTCCTCACGACGGTCTTTGGTCTCTACCGTTTGGGGCAACAGGGAGAGCGGCTTTGTCAGACACGCAGATCCGCTGTGGTCAAGAGAGAGGATAAAGTGGTGCTCAGCTTCCAAGGGCGCAGTCAGAGGCCAGGGATAGACCTGTATCCCCTCCTCACGCATCTGCGGCACATAGAGCTTGGTATCCAGGAAGTCGAGGAAAAAGCTGAAGACCGAGGGGTGTGAACCCATCGCAGTTGAAGTCATTGCACCTTTAATGCTCTCCATGGCATCAAGGCAGAAGGAGTAGACGTCCTCCCCTTGTGTGCCGGTCCACTGCGTCTCTATAAAGTAGGTATCCTGGAAGTGGTTGAGCTTCTTTCTGAGCTCTTCGATGTCCTTGGCTGTGCATATACCAACAACACTATCCTTAAAAGCCTTGTACCAAGCTGTCATAGAGGTGTTTCTCAGTTGTTCAGTCCATTGGTCAGATCCCCAAAGGGATCCTTGCACCACAGCACGGTCGACCGCTAGGGCCAGTAGCGCACGCTGTGTCTCAAGGTCTTTCCAGGGAAAGCCAATGTCCAAGAGGAGGGCCTTCATGCTCTCCAGGCTGAAACGCTCCTCATAGACCTCCTTGAGGCGGGAGAAGAATCTTCCACTGGGATAGAGCAAGGGAGACTTCCCTTGTCGGATAACCAAAGGAATGTCGTAGAGCCACCCCTCCTGCTCAAGGGACGGCAACATGGTTGCAGGATTGGCACACCCGATGAGGATGTCCCGGGTCGGGACTCCCTCATCGAGGAGGTGGCGGATCCTGCGCAGTGTTGTGCGAATCTCTTCGATATGGTTGTCAAATAGTTCCAAAGAGGCAGCAGGACCACGAGAGCTTGGCATTGGCTTGAGAAGGATCCAGGAAGGAGATCCCAAACTCTCGATAAGACCATTGAGGCCTGCGATAAGGGAGGGAAAGAGGATACAGTACTGTTTGGAGAACACCGCTTCATCGGCAAACTGCAGGGAGGGCAGCTCATAGGCTGGCTCGAAAAGCTGATGGTCAGCAAGGAAGGAGACATACTGGTGATAGAGGATCTTCACATCGCTTTGCATAGCCTCCGGCATCAGGGCGAGGATCTCCTCATCCAAGGCATCTCCCAGCTGGGGCAACAGGGAGGAGAGGTATTTGCTGAAGCGACTGTAGGCTTCAGGAAAAGCCGGGTTGATAAAATAGGAAAGCCCGTGGTCCTTCTCAAGCAACGTTCGGGCAAACAACTGGCGTATCAAGGGGTTTGCGGGCTGTGCGTCCTCTTGCCTGGGTAGGAACTGGGCCCTGAACAGATCATAGGAGATCGCCTGCTCGGCCAAGATAGCCTTGTTCTTCCCATGGAGGGCATAGTCCACCAAGTACCATCTTGCTGCCACTTCGGTGGGGAAGACACAGAGATACCCCGCTTCAAAGGCAGCATGCACATAGGTTCGTTTCGTCTCACTCATAGATTGCAGTATACCACAATTGTGTGTACGATTACCCATGCTTATGCCAGATAAGGGTGAAAAATCCAACCAGATAAAAACAGGGCGCTTTCCACCTCTTGCAGGGGCCCTCTCCTTCCTGTTGAGCGTCTATATCTGGCTGAACCTCGGACCGATGCTCGCCTATCAGTTCACCAAGGTACCGCTCGCTGATGAGGTCCTCAAAGCCTACCTGGTTGCAAACATACCCTTCTTTGCGATGGCATTCGGGCTTTTCCTGTCGATACGGTTTTTGATGCGCACCACACTCAAGGCGATCATAACCGATAAGAAAAAGATCGACTGGCCTGTTATGTTCAAGAGCGGTGGCGCCTACCTAGGGGTAGCCGCACTCTTTACCCTGGCTCATGCCATAGTACAGCCAGGACAGTTCCAACTCTACAGTGGAGATATGAACCAACTGCTGAAGATGGTACCCCTAGTACTCATCATCACCCCCCTACAGACAACAAGTGAAGAGCTATTGATGCGAGCAATCCCCTCAAGACTCTTCAAGAAGGGAAAGCTTGTCAGGACAACAAAGAGCATCATCCTGGTCAGCCTCTTCACCGCGCTTCTCTTCACCCTGCCCCACCTCGCAAACCAGGAGATGAGGCATGCGAGCCAGAAGAGTGCTGTCATACTCTACTATGCGCTCTTTGGCTTCGGAGCGACCTTCATCAGCCTTAAGACAAAGGGTTTTGAGCCATCCATAGGCATCCATGCAGCAAACAACCTCTATATCGCCCTTATCTGCAACTACACTAACTCCTCCCTGCCTTCGCGCCCCCTGATCCTCTCAACAGGGCCGGTAGGCACCTTCTGGGACGTATTGCAGCTGGTATTGGGCCTTAGTGCTGTTGGATGGGTGTTACTCAGGACAAAATCCTTTAAAAGTAAGTAGTGGATAGAGACAACAATTCGATGCATTGTACTCTCTATCTTCCAGTAAGAGGCTCAAAAATACTACTTCAGAAAAGACCCAAAAAGGCTTTTCCCTCACATAAAATATTGACAACAGAAACAGTGTCCAATACCCTAAAATATAGCAGGTGGAATTATTAGTATTCTTTTGTTGAATTTGTTGATTCCAGGTGCCATATACAAGATAGGAGAAGATATGAAAAAACCAATCGTAGGTCTTTTGACATGCTTGACGCTTACACTTGTACTGTTGAGCTCTTGTGCTTCAACGTTCGAACAAGCCACTATGGCCTTGAATACAGGTGATTACACCTCTGCCATTGTTAAATCCCTGGAATCCATCGACAAAGGTAAGGACGTCCCGGAAGCTACTGCTGTCCTTGGGGATGCATGGCAGAGGGCCAACAACGAGTGGACTGCACAGATAGCTACCATAGAGAAAGCAAGTACAGCTAGCGAACTGGCGAAAGCCATCCCCCTATATAACAAGCTACTCAACATCCACAAATTAGTAGCTGATGCAGGAAGAACAGAACTCAATCCAAATAGGGAAGCAGTACATCAAAAAGCTTTGGAGACACAGCAACGTCTGGCCGGAATGCATTTTGATGAAGCTTCTGCCACTCTTGCATTGGGGGGAAGAGAGAATGCCCGAAAAGCCGTGTCACAATTTAGAAAGGTCAAGGAACTCGCTCCCGAGTATACAGGGATAGACTTTGTCATTGAACAAGCTACCAAACAGGCGACTGTCAAAGTATTTGTGTTTACAGGGCCTGATACAAACTTTGCATTGAATGGGGTAGAGATGATACCAATGGTCGAAAAACAGCTCTCCTCCATGGATTATATTGAGATAGTAGGTCCCCCTACCCGCTACGCCGCTCCAATAGGTGACGATCATGATGCAAAGAATTTTGCCCGTGGACATAAGGCAGATATCATGGTGCATTTCCAGCCTGTAACGACGTGGCAGGTAGACTTGAAAAAAGAAACCCGCCCTATCAACGGCTCTGTCACAGCAGCACCCGACTGGAAGATAGAAAAACTCTTTATGGAAGCCTCGGGCGAGTGCGAAATCACATACCTAGTCATAGATCTTGAAACGGAAAAGACGCTGGATTCAGGAACCTTCACCGTAAAGGATGCTACAGATTTCGGTTTCTCAATAGAGTCAATCCTCCATACTGGAGGTAAGGCCAAGGTACAGATTGGAAATATGGCCAAATCCGAGGTATTGTCGAAAAACACTCTGGCTGTAGGGGCGAGTGTGAATGACTTGGCAACACAATTACGATTATTTGAAAAAATGGATCTGCCGAACTGGGGTTTTGA
>CAZPOJ010000126.1:0-8434 GCA_964588005.1 uncultured Sphaerochaeta sp. | reverse complement strand
GCAGTTTTGTCAAAACGTTTATTGACTTGTACCTCTTGGATATCCGATAATACACGCATGCAGAAAAAAACCGTGCAGGCTATCCTGTTTGACCTTGATGGAACGCTTGTAGATACAATAGAAGATATACAGGATGCCTTGAACAGGGCTCTTGAGCTTGAGGATCTTCCCCTTTTGGATGTGGGGATGACTAAGAAGGTGGTGGGAAGGGGGTTGCGTAATGCCCTCATCGGGGCTGTGGAACTCTACAGCGAACCCTTCGCTTCCGATCATATCGATCGGATGTATGCTACCATGATGGAGTACTACCGCAAGAACCACTGCGTCAAGAGCAAGCCATATGAGGGGATCATCCCCCTGCTGGAAGATCTCGACCGCCGGGGTATACCCCTTGCAGTGTTCTCCAATAAGGAGGACGGCCTGACCAAAGAGGTTGTCCGTACCCTCTTCCCCCATATCCGGTTTTCCTGGGTGCGGGGCATGCGAGAGACTTTTCCCCGGAAGCCCGATAGGGCGGGTCTTCTCTATTTTGCAGAGAAAGAGGGTCTGCCGGTTGAAAGTTTGCTCTATGTGGGTGATTCTGAAGTAGACTATCAGACAGCTGAGCAAGCTGGCTGCCAACATATTCTGGTATCGTGGGGATTCAGACCAAGAGAGGAGCTCACATTGCTGGGCGCATCCGTTCTGGTGGATTCAGTAGAAGAGTTACAGGAGGCTATCAATGACCTACAATGAAAAAGATCTGAGAAATAAGGCTGAAGCGTATATTCAAAGCGAAAGCGAGCAAGTGTTCCGCCAGGAGGTGGAGCAGGATTTGGAAAAGGAGAACTGGGAAGGCTTGTACGACAGGTTCTACACCAGCCTCTCCTTTGGCACTGCAGGGCTCAGGGGGGTACTCGGCGGGGGAACCAACAGGATGAACTCCTTTATCATTCGCAAGGTTACCCAAGGCATGAGCGACTATCTCAACGAAGCGTCCAGCAACCCATCGGTAGCCATCGCCTATGATAGCCGTCACTATAGCGAGCAATTCGCCATGGAAGCATCCCTTGTTCTTGCTGCAAACGGTATTTCTGTCTTCCTTTACAATGCACTGCGCCCGGTTCCGATGCTGAGCTTTGCTGTTCGCTATCTCAATACCACAGCCGGCATCGTCATCACCGCAAGCCACAACCCTTCCAAATACAACGGGTATAAGGTCTACTGGGGTACAGGCGGTCAGGTGACCCCACCTCACGACTATAGCATTGCTGATCGTGCCAATGCCATGAAGGCTGAGGACATTAAGAGTATCAGCGAACAAAGTGCCCGTTCCAAGGGCCTCTTGGTCCCGGTCCCTGAGAAGGTGGACCAGGCCTACTACGCGATGGTCCTCGCTTCTCTGAAGAGGCCTGACCTCGTCCATGGAAGTCCTATAACGGTTGCCTTTACTCCCTTGCATGGGGCAGGCAACATCCCTATCCGTCATCTGCTCAAAGAGGTTGGTATTAATTGTGTTGTAGTAAAGGAGCAGGAAGACCCCGATGGAGCATTTCCTACGGTGAGCTTGCCCAATCCTGAGAATCCCGACGCTATGAAAATGGTACTCGACTTGGCTGTAGAGAGCAAAGCGGACATTGTGTTGGGAACCGACCCCGATGCCGATCGCCTGGGAATAGCGATACCTCTTACCAGTGCGAAGGAGTCCTACCAGCTTTTGACGGGGAACCAGATAGCAGTCCTGCTGTGCGACTATCTGGTGAATGCATCAGCGGGGGAGAAGAGGCCTGTATGTGTGAAGAGCCTGGTCACCACCGATCTGGTCAAACAGATTGTAGAGAGCCACGGTGGCAGGTGCAAGGATGTTCTTACCGGCTTCAAGTATATCGCTGAGGAGATGGCAGCCCTTGATAAGAGTGAGGAGGAGTACTTCCTCTTTGGTTGTGAGGAGAGTTACGGCTATCTCACCGTTCCCGCTGTCAGGGACAAGGATGCTGTGAGCTCGGCCCTGGTTGCTGTGGAGATGATGAGTTACTACGCTACCCAAGGTCTTACCTTGCAACAGCGCCTCGATGCGATCTATGAGGAGTACGGCTACAGTACAGAGGTGGTCATTGCCCGTGACTATGAAGGTCCTACAGGCAAGAAGAAGATGGAAGAGATTATGGCTACCCTAAGGAATCTTAAGGCCGGCGATGCTCTGGGAACCAAGACGCTTCTTTCCATTAGTGACCTGCTTCCTGGAAAGGATACCGGCTTTCCCCCTTCGGATGTCCTGATCATGCACTTCACCACAGGGGAGAAGTTGGTGGTTCGCCCAAGCGGGACCGAACCGAAGATCAAGTACTACCTCTTTGTCAAAGCGGAACAAGGTGGTAGGGAGGCCCTGGAAGAGTCCCTTCCGGAGCTCGTAGAGATGTTTAAGGCGGCCCTATAGATGATAACTTGTTATGCACTGCTCAGAAAAAGTAAAGCGAACCTCTATCTCAGCCCGTACTTGAAACCGGAGAAGGTTGCAGCATTGGATGCTGATACCCCTGTGGTGCTCAAGAGTAGCGGTATGCTCACCAAGGCTCAGAAGGATGAGGCTTCCTTTGCTCTCTACAGTGCAATAGATTTCTCTGTGGACCGCTGGATCCAGGATAAGCAGTATGTTCCCAGGCTTCTTATTTGTGCAGCTGTCTTTATGGTCACATACTTCTTCATGTCCCTTGCTATTCGCGATCCCATCCCTATGCTTGACGAGATGCTTATCTCCACAGCTCTTACCGTATTTTGCTGGATAGCTCTGGCTAAGCGGGATACCCGCTCCTCGCTCGCCCAACGGCGTAGGATCGCTCTCAAGGCAGCGGCAGGAAGTACGGACTACCAGGAGCAGGAAGGGATCTTTGCCCTTGAGGAGTTTCTCCAGGATATTGCAAGTCTGGATTTGCGAGATGTAAGTGACAACCTCTGTCTGGTTGAGAAGAAGAGCTTTGCGCCGCTTCTTACAGACTCGAAGGCGCCTTGGGCAGAGGAGGTCCTCGCTCTCTTGCTGCTGCAACTGAAGGTGAGGAATAAGAGCCTTTGGCGCATGGTGCAGAGGGTGCGCGCTGTCAGGCAGTCTCAGAAGCCGAATCTGAGACTTGCCCAGCGCATCTTCCATCTCAGCATGCAGCAGAAGATAGACCTGCCCCTGCTGACCCTCGCTGTGGTGCTTTCTGAACAAGTAGGCTGAAGCGAAAGGACCACGCCCCTGCCTTAGGTGGCATGCGTGGTTCTTTTTATGTTCGCCTTGGTATCATAGCGGTGGTACCCCTGCTGTTTTTTTTATCAGCAATAGGGAGCTCGTTGCTTGGCTACCCCCTTCTTGTGGCAATGCTCTTGCTCCTCCTCGGTTTTGCCCTCCATTTCCTAGCCATTATCCGCCACCATGACAGCCTCACGATAACAATCATCACCATCACAACTCTCCTTTTTTTCTGTTACGCGCTCTTTGGTTGGACCGCAGCGGATAATCAGGTGGCGATGGCTTTCAGCAATACCCGTATCACCATGGTGGAAGGAACCCTCACCGAGGACTCCTTGCTCAGCAAAAGTGGGAAGCAGCTCTTGCGCCTCGCTCTTCGCTCATGCGGGACCCAAGATGGGGCCGAAGGGAGTGCAAAGGGGGTGCTCAGTGCCCTTGTCGCAGTTGATGAGGTCTTGGTCAGTGGTACGCTTCTCTGTCTCTATGGGGAGCTAGCCCCCGACAGCTCGCTTTTCTTTGCCGACTCTCTGCAGGTATTCTCCCTTTCCCGGTGGAGGGTTTTCAGGCGCAAGGTCCTCTCCTTGGTGGAGAGGCGTTTTTATATGGCGATAGACCATGAACAAGGGCGCGCCCTTGCCCTGATGCTCCTGCTGGGCAGAACTGGTGATAGCGCCTTCCCTCTCAAGGAAGCGAGCCTAGGTAGTGGCTGTGCCCACCTGCTCGCCCTTTCGGGGATGCACCTGCAGTTTTTTATCGCCCTTCTGTCAGGAATCCTGGTTCCCTTGTTGGGCAGGAGGCGTGGGAAGGCCTCTTCTGTAGGGTTGGCCCTCTTGTATGTCCTTGTGGTGGGGCCCAAGCCCTCCTTGGTCAGGGCTATGGGGATGGCCATCATCTCACTGTTTCTTACAGGAGAGATGGCTTCCTACTACTCCTACTTTGCAACTGCCTGTATCCAGACGATACTCTTTCCTTCGGCTCTCTCAAGTATGGGAAGCCTCTTCAGCTATGCCGCCTATGGAGGACTGTTGTGCAACAAGCTCTTCTTATTTCACCGGCCCCGGATTCTTGAGCCGCTCTTTGCTTCCCTATATGCCATCCTTTTTACCGCAGTGCCCACCTTGGTGGTTTGGGGTACGTGGCAGATAGGGGGGTTGTTCATAGCCCCTTTGGCTTCACCGTTGATGTTCATCCTTATGGGAAGTTCGCTGTTGGTATTTCTCTTTGGACGGGTGTTTACTCCTCTGGTTGTGCTTCTCTATCGAGCACTTCATGCCATTTTCTCGTTTGGAACAGAACTGTTCGGAGGGGGTATGGCCAAAGAGGGATTTCTCATCTATCTCTTTGCTGTGTTGACGCTCCTTGCCTCAATTGGCTATGCTGAACGGGCTTTGCAAAAAAGAAGGAGAGACTCCTATGAGTTGGAAATTCGCTTACGATTCACCGAAGGCCATCAAGAGCTTGCTTGACAAGGAAGGGCTCGCCTTGAGCAAGAAATTTGGACAGAATTTCCTCATAAATGGCCATATCAGAGAGAATATAGCCAGGGAGCTCTCCCTCGATCCTCATATGAAGGTCTGGGAGGTTGGTCCTGGGATCGGGTCTCTGACCGTCCTTCTCCTGGAGGCTGGGTGCTCTGTGACAGCCTTTGAGATAGACCACGGCTTCTGTCGTATCCTCACCGAACAGGCCTTCGGTGAGGATGAGAACTTCCGTCTCATCGAAGGGGATGCCCTCAGGACGTGGGAAGGACTGTGGAAGGCAGAAGGGACCCCCGATAGGATCTGCGGAAACCTCCCCTATAATGTGGGGTCTGTGGTCATAGCAAAGTTGCTTGAAGCGGGGTGTCTTCCCCCCAAGATGGTCTATACCCTGCAAACCGAGGTCGCCTTGCGCCTCAGTGCAAAGCCCGGGGAGAAAGCCTGGTCTTCCTTTAGCCTGCTGGCTCAGATGGACTACAGGGTAAAGAGTGCCTTTACTATCGGAGCAAGCAGCTTCTACCCTGAACCCAATGTAAGCAGTACGGTCATCACCATGGACAAGCGTGAAGCTCCTTTGGTAGACCCCTCTCTTCGTTCGGTCTTTCTTCTGGTGGTGCGTGACCTTTTTGCACAGAAGCGAAAGACGATAAAGAACAACCTCCTGGGAGGAAGGGTCGGGGCGAAATTCGGCAAGGATGGGGTTGCCAGTATCTTGGAAAAGAGTGGGGTTGCCCCCGGGCTCCGGGCCGAGCAGCTCGATTGGGCTCAGTTCATTGCCATCAGTGAGGCTGTTTCCAACTCTTGAGCCAGGATCCTCGTCTATAGCTGTAGAGGCAGATAGCGCCTCTGAGCATGAGGTCGCTCATCATGGCGATCCATACTGCTGCCAGTCCCAATCCTGTCAACCTGAGCAACAGCCAAGCCAGTGGCAGGCGTAAGAGCCACATCCCTGTAAGGGAGATGAGAAACGGACCCTTGGTATCGCCGCCACCGCGCATGACTCCAAAGACTAGGATGGAGAGGCCGAATGCAGGTTGTGCAAAGGCCTCTATCCTCAAAACCTGCGCCCCCAGGGTTATAACTGGCTCTACCCGGGTAAATAGCATCATAAGAAGAGGTGCGAACAGATAAAGCACCAGACCCATCAGACTCATCATCACCGTTCCCCACAGTACACAGAGATTTGCATAGCGCTTTGCCAGCGCCTTGTCTTCACGTCCGAGGGATTGGGCCACCAAGGTGGTTGCAGCGGTGGAGAAGCCTGAGGCAGGCAGGTAGGTTATCGACTCTGCGCTGATGGCCAGAAAGTGGGCGGCAAGGGCTGTGGTTCCCAAGGTCCCCACCATCTTGGTGAGGGCTATCTGTCCCAAGGAGAGGGTGGACCGCTCCAAGGCTATGGGAATTCCCAAGCGCAATGCATGCTTCTGGATCTGAGGATCAAAGGCCCATCGCTCCCTAAAGGTTATTTTAATCTTGTGTTCGCC
Organism: uncultured Sphaerochaeta sp.; assembly: GCA_964588005.1. GTDB lineage: Bacteria > Spirochaetota > Spirochaetia > Sphaerochaetales > Sphaerochaetaceae > Sphaerochaeta. Next base: position 2,264 of record CAZPOJ010000126.1, on the reverse strand, counting down.
CTTGAACAGGACGAACACAAGCAGGATTGCCGTCAGGGTGCAGGCTAGGGTCGTTGCTAGGGCCGCTCCCCTTACCCCAAGGCCAAGACCGGGTAAGGTCAGGGAGCCTATCTTGATGGATGGAAAGATGAAGAAGAGATTGAAGAGGATATTTGAGGCGTTGTTAAAGGCGTTGAGGTAAAGGGGTCGCTTGGTGTCTCCACTTAGGCGTAGCAGTGTACTGATGGTAATCATCAGGAGGTTGGGTATATATCCAAGTGCTATGATGGAGAGGTACGCTTGCGACAAGGGCCTTACTGCCTCTTCTGCTCCGATCCAGATGGGAAGAAAGCGAGCAACTTGTAAGAACAGCAGGGAGAGGAAAAGACCGAAGCCCAAGGCGGTAAGCAGGGCCTGACGGACGACCAGCTTTGCCCGGTCACTTTTCCCCGATCCAAGGAGCCTGGCCATGAGGACACCAAAGCCCAGTGCCAGGGCATTCATCCATCCGTTTACCAGCCAGATGGTCGAGCTGGTGACCGAGATGGCGGCTGTAGCCTGTTCCCCTAGGGCCCCTACCATCGCAGAGTCGGCGAAGGTAACGGTGACTTGGAGTATCTGCTCGACTATGGTAGGCCATGCCAAGGCCCAGATGATGGTCCCCGGGGTGAGGGTGGGGTCGAAGAGGTCAAGTGACTTTTTTGAAAGGCCCATGGTTGGATAGCTCCTTACAGGTGAAGGCATACTAGCAAAAAGACGCAAGAAGGACAATTAAGCAGAGGAAAGGACCCGCAAGGGCCCTTTCCTCCTACCATACGGCAACCCTGTTACAGAGCGGCTGCCTGGGCGAGGGTAATCGAGCTGGTGATGATGATATCCTCGATCGAACACCCTCTTGAGAGGTCGCTGATCGGCTTGGCAAAACCTTGGAGGATCGGGCCGTACGCCTCGGCACCTGCAAGTCTTTGGACCAGCTTGTATCCGATGTTTCCAGCCTGCAGGTCAGGGAAGATCAGGGTATTGGCTGAACCTGCTACCTTTGAACCGGGAGCCTTGCTTGCAGCAACGCTGCCAATGATCGCTGCATCGAGTTGCAACTCACCATCAACAGCAAGGGAGGGTAGCTTCGCCTTGATAAGTTCAGTAGCCTTGACAACCTTGTCGACCATATCGCCCTTGGCGGACCCCATGGTGGAGTAGGAGAGCATTGCTACCTTTGGCTCAGTCTGCAGGAATGTCTTGCACGAGATGGCAGAAGCCTCTGCAATCTCAGCGAGCTGTTCTGCTGTAGGATTGGGTATGGTGGCACAATCGGCAAATATGAACGATCCGTCTGCTCCAAGGTCGGTCTTGTCTGTTGCCATGACAAAGCAGGAGGAGGCAAATTTGATGCCGGGTTTGGTTTTGATGATATTGAACGCTGCAACCAAGACATTACCGGTGGTGTTCTCAGCTCCGGCTACCATAGCATCGGCCTTGCCCAGGCGAACCATCATAGCTGCCCAGCGAAGAGGGTCTGCGATGCCTGCAAAGGCTTCCTCTTCGGTCATGCCCTTGTGCTTTCTCAGCTCATAGTAGGCTCGACCAAAGCTTTTCCTGTCGGCGTTGGTAAGGGGGTTTTCAAGGATGATGCCATCCAGTGAAGTGTTTACTGCCTCAGCAGCCTTCCTGATGGCATCTTCCTCTCCTACCAGGGTGACCGAAGCGGCAATCTTCTGGTCAATGATCTTGCGTGCGGCTTGAATGGTGCGGGGTTCTGTACCCTCTGCAAGTACAAGATTCTTATTAGCCTCGATAGCTTGGGCTTTCATTTTTTCAGCAAATGTCATGGTTCTACTCCTTGACTGTACATGTTTTGATATCCCTTTGATGATACCACGATTGCCCTTGTTGTGAAAGTACAAGAAAAAGGCGAGCAATATAAGACAAGAGCTAATCACAGATAGCAGTATCGACTGATAAAACAGTCCAAGGCAATTACCTAGATAAGAAGAAACTATCACTTAGAGTAGATATATGGTACTGTTGTATTTGCTACAAGGTCTTGAGATATTGCCTCTGTGGGAGGGAATACTCCCAACTATTGGAGATGCATACAGTGAAAAATAGAGTGTTTAATGGTCGTATTTCAGTAGGTAAAGCCATCACATTTAGTTGTGTGATGTTGTTTTTTGTCGTTTCCCTTCTAGGATGCTCCTCTACTTATGATGAATCTGCAAGATTATCTGTACCCCTTGCACCAATTGAAACAAGAAGCAGCTCAGCAGAAGAGTATCCTTTAATAG
>CAZPOJ010000125.1:0-8462 GCA_964588005.1 uncultured Sphaerochaeta sp. | reverse complement strand
GTTTGGTAATGAGCGCCTGTATCCGGTTTATTTAGCCGCTGTTTATGAATTGTTTTTGCCATAACAAAGCTGTACGTATTAGTTCTCTTCTTGCAAGTAAACTGAGATTTCTTGTTGCCTGTTGCTGCCTGTTGTCAGGTGCTTTGTCGGTTTTTCCTCTTTATGCGGCAGAAGGAGTAATTCCTATTGATGAACGCTATCTGAATGTGGATGTCAAACAAAAAATTATTTTGGTTAATCAATCCACGACAGAGCTGAACGCTTTGTGTCCGGGCGCAAAGCAAAGCCTCGTTTGCGGAGAAAAGACCTTTACTTTTGCTACGGCAGTTCAGCAGTTGGAGACCGGGAAGGCTTATGTGGTGACAGACAATGAACAGATTCTATACGACTTTTATTGCACGATGCTCCCGGTAATTCGTATCGAAACCGAAAACACCATCAGGGATGAACCCAGGGTACCAGCCATCTTTTATCTCTGCACTAAAGAGGGAAACATTGTCCAAGATACCATCGGAGTAGAATACCGCGGAGGTACTACTCAGTCTTATCCAAAAAAATCGCTAAGAATAGAATTTTGGGCCGATTCGGAGGGAAAAAGCACCAAAGATTACAGCCTGCTGGGCATGAGAAACGACGACGACTGGAACCTACAGGCCATGTACAACGAGCCTTTGAGAATACGTAGCAAACTTTGCTTTGAACTTTGGCAGAGTATGTCGGCTTTGTATTATGCCCAGGAAGAACCCGAAGCCTTAAACGGAGTGAGGCAAGAATATGTGGAATTGTTTCTGAACAACGAATACCGTGGTGTTTATACCTTGAGCGAAAGAGTAGACCGGGAACAACTCAAACTCAAGAAATACAAAAACGGAAGCATCAGAGGAGAACTTTACAAAGGGGTGAGCTGGGGGGCTTCCACCTTTACCTCCCTGCCCGCTTACGACAACAAGAAAATACTGTGGGGAGGCCTGGAATATAAGTATCCCGATCCCGATGCTTATTTCGATTCTGATGAAAGTCCCGAATCTCACGAGAATTCCGATCCCGACGAGAATTCCGATCCCGAAAAGCTTATAGACTGGGCGAACATCTACGACTTTGTGCGTTTTGTTTTACAGGAACAGTCTGCTGGTTTTTACGAGGGCATACCAGCTGTCTTTGATCTGGATAATGCAGTGGATTATTTTATTTTCCTGAACCTTATCAGAGCCAGGGACAATTGCGGTAAAAACATCTATATTGCCCGTTACGACAGCGATGAGCCTTATTTTTACGTGCCCTGGGATTTGGACGGCAGCCTGGGTATGAAATGGGACGGCACTCGTCGCCCTCTGACGCATGGCCTTATCGGGAATGGTCTTTTCAACAGATTGATCAGGCCTCACGAAAACAATAATTTCCCCCTGAAATTGCAGGAACGCTGGGCTGAACTGAGAAGCGAACAGCTTACTCATGAACGAATTATGCAGATGTTTCGGGAGCAGTTCGATTACCTGGACAACAACGGAGTGTATCAAAGAGAATTAAAAGTTTGGAACAAAAGCCTGGCAGTAGATTACGATAATCTCAACTATACGGCCGATTGGCTGGAAAAGCGTCTGGCCTGGCTGGACGATGTTTTCGATGATCCCGAAAAGCTCAGTTCGCTTCAAACCACAGACGCTTCGATACAGCAACAACTTTGCATCAACCTGCGACCCTCAACATTCATTCTGGAGTATCAGCTTTTTAGCGATCATTACCTAATAGAGGACATCAGCCTGATGAACATGGCCGGCTGTATTTTCCTTAAATCGCCTGTCGCCGCAACAAAAGGCCTGATGGATATTTCTCCGCTTCCCCCGGGGCTTTATCTGGCAGTCTTTACTTTGAGCGATGGCTCCTTTCAGGTGAAAAAGCTGATTCGATAAGCCCTCACAGTCATTCTTGCATTATACCTTTCTTCTGCAATCACTAAGCGGATTTTGCCGGTTTACACAACTTCCGCCACCAGCTGCACTTCGTTAGGGAGCAGGGTTTCACCGCGCAGCCAGCGGCTTTCGTTTTCGGGACGGAGGATCAGGGGCATGCGTTGTTTGCTGTTGTGGATGACCGACATCAGCTCGTTGGCTTGTTGAGTGATGATGGTATAGGTATGGAGGGGGTGGCCTGATTCCGGATCGATCCAGCGGTTCCACAGGCCGGCGTAGGCGTAAACGGATTCGTCTCTGACTTGTATGCGGTATTTTTTCTTTTGTTTGCCTTTGGAATCAAGCCATTGCCATTCGTAAAACACATTGGCCGGAATCAGGCAGCGTTGGTTGAGGTAAGGACGAAAAGAGGGTTTTTCGCTGAGACTTTCCCATTTGGCATTGAGTGTGTATTGGGCAAAACTGCTTTCTTTGGCCCAGGAGGGCAATAAGCCCCAGCGGAACAATTGCAGGCGGCCGGGATCGCGGTTGGTAATAACCGGAGTTTGGGGAAAGCTGAAAGCATTCCATTCGGCGCTCGGCTCGTAGTGGAAGCCGGCTGCAGATTGCTCCAACCTGAAATGACTGATCAGTTCAGAAACAGGGACGGTGAGGCCGGAAAAAAAACACATAATTTACGAGTTACAAATTTGCTTTTTCATTCTGTTAAGAAGCGCACTATCCATACAAAGTACATAGCTCCCCAACGGCGGGTGTAGTCCAACACCGACTCCTCGCTGGGCCTTGCAGGCCGCTCAGAGTGCTATTTATTATGGCCTGTACATTATTTAATCTCTAGTGTCGAGCCTAATTTAACTTCAAATTCACCGTTAATAATAACATCTTCCGCAGCATCTAAAACAACATTTGAATTATTCTGTATGGTTACATTCTCAACCTCTATACTACAATCAGTAACCGTTTCATTTGTTGTTATTGTTCTATTTTGAACATAATTTGTAGTGCATGCATCTGACCCTAATAATGTAAGATAATTACCCAAGTGGTCTTTTGTAGAACTATATTGAGGTGTTTCCGAACAATTATCATGAGATTCTGCATAATCGAATGCTTCTTGCATTGACACAAAACCATCACCGTCAGTATCTGCATTAACTGTATTACCATATGGATCTTCACCAGCAACAGCAGAAATCCAGTCAAAAGCAAATTCATCATAACCATAATAACCAAAAGCACAAGAAGATTCATTATAAGCACAAGCAGTTGCAATTACTCTATTTTGACCTTCTAAATCATCAATAAATCCACCACTATTACATTGTTCCATCATAACACTTATATGTCCAGCATTTACTTTATTGACCTCAGTTGCAAATTCATCATCTCGCATAGTTTCTCCCCAAAGATAAACAATTACATCTTGTCCAGATTCTGGACCTCCATGGTCTGTAAAGAAAATAAACAAATAATCATCATTTGTTAATATTGATGAAAGTGTATTAAAAACAGTAGTTATATTAGATTTTGTTGCTGAATATTGAATATCATCGTCTCCATCACTGTCCAAATCAAGAGGCGAAGAATCATAACCTCCGCTTATTCTTCTATCATTTCCCGAACTTGTGCCATCTGACATTAAAACAAAAATATGGTCATCCTCATAATTATAGACATCAACCAATGTAGTATATATCGCAGAACAATCATTCCAGTACCGTTGCCAATTATTACTACTATTATAACCTCCGCTGATGATTACGGCATAACAGTTTCCCGGAGTGAGCCCAGATTTTAATGTAGTAATGTTATCCTTTTTAAAATTGAATAATTTAACTTCGGAAGTTTCTTTAATTTCTGTAAGAAGTTCCCATTTATCTAAATCATTTGGAGGTAATGTCCATTTTAATGTTTCTAGTTTACCTGTTTTCTTATCGATAAACACATAAAGACATTCATGTTCCCAATTTTTTAAAGGATTATTATCTATAAAAAACACCCATGAAGTAAACTCACTTGTTTGTATGCGTTTATTAAAAGTAGAGATTGATGATTTTGAGTCAATTGCATTTGCGTTTCTATATAAAAGATAGTCTGCAACTTCGTTTTTTAAGATATAATTATTCACGGTTTTAGTCGCGTCTATAATGCTAATTTGTCCTTGTGAAACATTAAAAAAGAACAAAAGAAATGATAAAATTAAGATTGAATTTTTCATAATTATTAGTGTTGAGTTAATGAATTAATATCTAAAAATATGTAGTTACAACTATCATGGAAAACATTAAATTCTCCGCTCCAATTGTTGAAATTTCCACAATTTGGAACCGCATAATATTTATAATCTCCAACTGCCATTTCAGCTTTTATTGTAAAATCACTTTCAATACAGTCAGGTTTAATTTCGTCAACATAAGCATTTGTTATTGAACCCACTAAATTACTATCAATATAAACGTCTACATTAAAAGGGCCACAATTTAATAAAGCTTGGGCATTTGTATAAAAAATAACATTACCTTTATTTGAATCACTCTCTTTTAGGTTGCACTCTTTAAAATCCAAGAAACAATAATTACATCCGCCAGAATTTACAGATATTTCTTTGCGCCAGAAACCATATTGTCCACAACTAAATTCAGCGTATATATTATGATAACCTGTATCAGTCTCGAACAATAAAGAATATGATGTATCTTGGCAGTCAGGGTAACTATCTTCAATATAAGGTTCTGAAATATTACCAATCAGTAAACTGTCGACATATACATTAACGTCAAATACTCCGCAATTAAGCATTGCTTGAACATTTGTGTAGAAAACAATTTTTTCTGTTTTTGAAGATTCTTTATCTATAGAATCACCATCGCTCTTTGTGCAATTTGAAAATACACAAAATGCTAAAATTGAGATTAAAAATTTAGGTTTCATATTTCTTATTTTTAGTTCATTTGTTGCAATGTGCTTGATTTGTATTGGCCACAACACTTAAATACCCGCAATCGAGTAAGTACAAAATAGGTTTTACTTAGTAGCTAATTGGTTAGCACCATGGTTTTTGTATCGATGAGCTTGTTGTCCACAATCAGAGAATAAAGGTACATGCCTGGCTTTAGTTCGTTGGGCTCGATTGAAACGCAACCCTTGCCGCTCAGGTGGATTTTTTCAAGTTTGATTTGTGTGCCATTCATATCGTAAATGCCTATGAATGCATTTGTTGAATTCGATTTGATGTTGAATCGGATTTCGGTCGAGGTGATAAAGGGATTTGGTGTGTTTTGAAACAGTTCATTTTCTTCAATGGTTTCATGACCAAATACAGCTGTATTAGAACCTTCAGTTTTCAGGCTTTTAAAGGAGACTGAGCCGTAAATCATGTCTTCGAGTTTTTCTATTTGCTTTTGCTGCTCTTTGATGCATTGCAGCAAAACAGGCACCATTCCGTTATAATCTATGGCTTTAAGACCAGTAAAAGAGTCCGTCTTTACTAATTCTGGAAATTCCTGTTCAATCTCCTGTGCTATAAAACCATATCTGATCCCTTTTGGTAAGTTCATTTCGGTGTTATACGCTCTTTCGTCTATGTCGTTTATAGAACCATCAAAAGGGGCTAACTCTTCAGCATTTTTGAATTCATATGTTTTTCCGTCAATTTTACTTATTTTCTTTAGCATTGACTGACCATCCAACATGTGAATATTTTTTTTCAGTAGTAAATCAGACCCAGTCCAGGAACCTGTTGAAAAGGCATCACCACTTACATATAAACCATAATGAGTTCCATTTCCCCCACTAATATAAACAATTGCCTGACTATAATATGTACTGGGTGAAGTAAATACTGCACATGGGGCATGCATGCTGTTTGATATAGCATAAAATGTAACATCATCTGTCGGGTTTGACACAGTTAATTGTCCTGAAAATAACGACCTTCCTGCTAACTTTAATTTATAATTGACATCAGGGACACAATTGATTCCTAAGTAATCTGTAAAATAATTTGAACCGGAAGAAACAAGGTTATAACTAGAGTTTGCAGTTGCACTCAATCCTATATGACCGGAAGAGTTTACTTGGATCTGAGCATTAATCGGGAATAAAACAGAAACCAAAATAAAAATGAGAAAAAAGTTTTTCATAGCATAAAATTTAAAAGATAAATATTGATTACATAAATGTAAACAGTAACTAACAATATTGTATTTTAAATAAGTTAAAAATGCTGCGTACATGATAACAAAAGTGTATTAGAGGCAAAGGTGACTTTTTCTAAGCGTATTATCTTATCTCTAACTCTGAACCAATTTGTACTTCAAAAAACCCATTAATGGTTGCATCATTTTGAGCATCAATAGTCAGTTTTGAATTATTCTGAACATTGACATTTTGAATATTTACATCACAACCAGTTACTGTTGTATTTGATGTCACTGTTTGATTGATAAAATTTGTCGTTGTACATTGAACTGCTGCAAAAGCATCAACCAATCCATATCCCATTTGATTACTCCATGTACCATTTGGGCGGCCTGTTGTCGTTTGATATGTATAACCACCAACTTTCTGCGCTGATGCTTCAATTATATTTGCAACCTGTAAACGAGTTAGGTTGGGGAATCTCGATAATATCATTCCAGCAATAGCACTCACATGAGGCGTAGCCATAGAGGTCCCGTTAAAAATTGCAAATTGATTATTTCTAATAGTCGAAAGGATTGCACTACCGGGAGCTACAATATCTAACTGATTCCCATATCCTGAAAAACTTGAACGTTGACCTGCTGATGTAATAGAACCAACCACTAATATTTCGGGTCTATAATAAGCGGGATAATCTATCGCTGGCGACCAGTTACCTGAAGCAAAAACTACAATAGCACCCAAACCTCCTCTACCATTATCAAGAGCATTGTCTATTGCGTCCTCTAATAATTCACTATATAAATTATTATAATATGCTCCTCCTTGGTCACCCCATGAGTTACTTAAAATATGAGCTCCATTTTGAACGGCCCAATTAATCCCAGTTGCTAAATCTTCTGATATTGTAGAAATTAATGTCAATGGATGGCTAATTTCCATAATACTAAGTTCTGGTGCAACACCAGCAATACTTGCTTGATTCCGATTCGAGCTTATTATGCCACAAACATGAGTGCCATGGTCACCATGCAGTTGAGCAGGCGATGTTCTGTCTTCAGCATCATAAGATGCTGTAAAATTAGTTTCTGTAAATTCTGTATGATTATTATCAATACCTTGGTCAATAATTGCAAGAATAATATTGTTATTTCCGGTAGTCAGATTCCAAGCATTGCACACGTTGATATCAATTCCTGTATTATCAATAGCCCATTGTTCTGAATATCTTGTATCTGATACACAATTATGTGAAAAATCAAAAACAAATCCGGGGTCAACTTTATCAAACATACCTGTTTCATAGAAAAAATTCGAAACAGTTAAAGAATTTGAAATAGATTCTCTGTTTGTTTCAAGAACGAACCATTTATCGGTATAAGCAACTCTTCTAACAACTTCTGTTTTTGTTTCTTTTGCCTTTTGAAATAGAAGTACAGAATCAGCATCATTTCTTATTTTTACATAAAAATAGTTTGAAATTGCTATTGGAAGAGAATCTCCAACTACAGGTTCAATAGCTCTTATTTTGGAGTTTGCTTTCAAAGAATTATAGGTTTCGTTATATCTTTTTGAATCAAATTTCAATTCGAAACCAACTAATCTTGGCCTTTTTTGTTGAACTGTCAAAGATTCATTTCCTTTTATTTTTCGTGAAACACTATATGTTTTCTCAATTGATTGCTCGAAAATAATATCTTCTTCAAAGTAAACCACAAGCTTTGTTTTACTTATATTCAGATTTTTCTTTTCTCCTTTATAGTAATAATAGTCTTTTACCTGATTTTCTTGTGCATAGGAATATAAAGCGTAAAAAAACAATACAATGCATAATATTTTCGTTTTCATAGTTTATTTGATTTTAGAGAATTGAATATCTTTTACTTGGGAAGTTATTGACCTATCTATAAAGTTATAAATAACCATTTCATTCTCTTTTGCAGTTGAATACAAAAATTTTTTTACCTTTTCATCTTTTTTAAATGAAATTGTATCAGAAGAAGTAGTATAACTCCATCCATCAAAATAAAAATGCTTCTTTATAGATGCATCTTCGGTGAAAACAATTGTATCAGAGATACCATCAAATAAATCAGGATTCGTTTCTATCCATGTTCCAATAATTTTGTCTTTTGATGGTTCAGGTTTATCTTTTGAACATCCAGTACCTATCATAAAAACACTCATAGTTAAAAGTAAATTAATCATTTTCATATCATTTAAGTTTTGGTTATTATTACATACTGTCTGTGTCTTTTTTTTGCATTGGCTACAACACGTAAATACCCGCATCAAGTATTTACTAAAAGGTTTCACTCAACAGCTAATTGGTTAGCACCATAGTTTTTGTATCGATGAGCTTGTTGTCCACAATCAGAGAATAAAGGTACATGCCTGGCTTTAGTTCGT
>CAZPOJ010000124.1:0-8486 GCA_964588005.1 uncultured Sphaerochaeta sp. | reverse complement strand
CATTATATACAAGACCGTAAAAAATGGCATCATCGGAGACAAAGAAGCTTATTGAAGTGAACACAAAGAAACTACTAAAATAAGGGAAGAAACCTATTCCATAGAAAAGTTAGAGAGAATTTATAGATTGTAAAAAAAAAAAAGTTAGATGAGAAAGAATATTTTCATAGTCTTTGCAGTAACCGTATTACTGGCAAGCTGTCAATCGTACAAAAAAGTGCCTTACCTGCAAGAGACCCCGGAACTAACCACTGTAACCCCAGACCATATGCCTCTGTACGATGCTCGTATCATGCCTAAAGATTTGTTGACCATTGTAGTGAGCTGTCCGGAAGAGCCCGAACTGGCAGAGCCGTTCAACCTCACCGTAGCTACCCCGCTCGCTAATACCGGCAACAGAGTACTGACCAGCCAACCCGTCTTGCAGCAATACTTGGTTGACAACCACGGTAGAGTCGATTTTCCCGTATTAGGTTCTCTTCAGGTGGGCGGACTCACCAAAAGCGAAGCTGAAGCCCACATCCGGGAAAAGTTAGCTCCTCAGTTTCAACAACTTCCTATCGTAACCGTTCGAATGGTCAACTATAAGATATCCGTGATTGGAGAAGTAGAACGCCCCGGCACCTTCACCATCTCCAATGAAAAAGTCAGCCTCTTCGAGGCCCTTGCCATGGCAGGCGACATGACCATCTACGGCATCCGCGACAATGTCAAGCTGATTCGCGAAGACGCCAATGGCAAACGTGAAATTTTCACACTCAACCTCAATGATAAGAACATCTTGCAGTCTCCTCATTACTACCTGCAACAAAACGACATCGTGTATGTCACTCCTAACAAAACCAAGGCCAAAACGTCCAACATCAGTACCAGCACCACCATTTGGTTCTCGGTGATTGGTTCCCTCGTGTCCATGGTCAGCCTTATCATTGCGATCACCAAATAAGAAAAGAAAACAAAACAATCATGAAAGAAGATCTTTACGACGACTTATTCGATGAAAAGGAGGAAAAGACAGATTACCAGGCCCTTTTTTTCAGATGCCTCATCCGCTGGCCGTGGTTCATAGCCTCCGTCATCGCCTGCTTGGCTTGCGCTTGGCTTTACCTGCAATATGCCACTCCGGTCTATAACATCACCGCCTCCATCATCATCAAAGACGACAAGAAAGGCGGCAGCGCCGGCAGCGACCTCAGCACTTTTGAAGATATGGGTATTTTCAGTTCCACTAAAAACATCGACAACGAAATCGAAATACTTCTCAGTAAAACATTGGTGAAGAATGTAGTCAACGAACTGGAACTCTACACCCATTACTTTACCAAAGATGGCTTTCAGGAAATAGAGCTTTACCGCAACTCTCCCATACTGGTCAGATTCTCGCCCGAAGATGCCGAGCGCCTCACCGGCCCCATCCTATTGACACTCAATCTTCTGCCCAACGGACAGTTGGATGTGATTGTCGAGATCAACGAACGCACCATCAGCAAGCATTTTGATCAGTTGCCTGCGGTACTGCCCAGCGAAATCGGAACCCTGACTTTCCTCCCCAATACAGAATGTGCATCCAGCGAGTACACTACTCTGGATGTAACGATTGTAAAACCCCTCGGAGTAGCCAAGGGTTATGTAAGTGCACTTACCATTGAACCTACCAGCAAAACCACCTCTGTGGCCACTGTTTCGTTGAAAAACACCCATAAACAGCGAGGCGAAGACTTCATCAACAAGCTGATAGAGATGTACAATCGCAATGCCAATAACGACAAAAACGAGGTAGCTCAAAACACCGCACACTTTATTGACGAACGCATCGCCGTCATCAACCAAGAGTTGGGCACCACCGAACAAGAATTGGAAAGCTTCAAGCGCAGTGCCGGACTGACTGACCTCAGCGCCGATGCTCAGCTGGCCGTCAGCGAAAAGTCGCAATACGAAAAACGTTGTGTAGAGAACGGCACTCAACTCAACCTCATTCAATACCTCTCCGATTATCTCGACCAAGCAGATCCGGCAGTGGTGCTGCCCGCCAACGTAGGATTGAACGATACCTCTCTGGCCGAACTCATCAACCAATACAATCTGTTGGTTCTCGAGCGCACCCGCCTGCTTCGCACTTCGTCGGAGAGCAACCCCGTCATCCGCAAGCTCGACAGCAGCATCCACGACATGCGTGCCAACTTGAACACCACCCTTGTCAGTGTGCGCAAAGGATTGCTCATCACCAAGGCCGACCTCGACCGCCAAGCAAGCAAATTTGCCGGGCGCATCAGCAACGCTCCCACGCAAGAGCGTCAGTTCGTCAGCATCCAGCGTCAGCAGGAAATCAAGGCCGGACTCTATCTGATGTTGCTGCAAAAGCGTGAAGAAAACAACATCGCCCTGGCAGCCACCGCCAACAATGCCAAAATCATTGACGACGCATTGGCAGAAAACACCCCGGTCTCTCCCAAAGGCAAAATGATCTATATGATAGCCCTTGTTTTCGGGCTCGGCATTCCCGTAGTCATTATTTACATCCTGCATCTGCTCAACTTCCGCATCGAAGGACATTCCGATGTAGAGCGACTCACTACCGTCCCCATCGTTGGTGACGTGCCTTTAGCCGGACAGTCGGGAGATGCCCACGCCATTGTCGTTCGTGAAAACGACAACGACCTCATGACAGAAACCTTCCGCAACCTGCGCACCAATCTGCTTTTCATGATGGGCGAACCCGATAAGAAAGTCATTCTCGTTACTTCCACCACCAGTGGCGAAGGAAAAACCTTCATAGCCTCCAACTTGGCCGTCAGTCTGGCTCTCTTGGGCAAAAAGGTCATCCTCCTCGGACTGGACATACGCAAACCCGGACTGAACAAAGTGTTCCACACTTCCCACAAGGAAAAAGGAATCACCCAATACCTGTCTGCCCCTCAGAGCGTCGATCTGCACAGCCTGATACAACCCTCGCAAGTCACGAGCAACCTCAGCCTGCTGTTTGGCGGTGCCGTTCCTCCCAACCCTACGGAACTGCTGGCACGTCCCGCACTCGAAGAGGTTCTCAACACGCTGCGTCAGGAATATGACTACATCGTTATGGACACCGCCCCCATCGGCATGGTGACCGACACCCAAATCATAGCCCGTGTAGCGGATGTCAGCATCTACGTTTGCCGTGCCGACTACACACACAAGAACGACTACCGACTCATCAACGAGTTGCAGGAGCGGAAACGACTGCCCCACTTGTGCACAGTCATCAACGGGCTTGACATGACCAAGAATAAATACGGCTATTACTATGGCTACGGAAAATATGGAAGGTATTACGGCTACGGCAAGAAATACGGCTATGGCTACGGTTACGACGCTTCCAACAAATAAAAACGAATTAAAAAACAAATTAGTAACTCAAAATCTGCTTTTAGCAGGAAGACATAAGCCGCTGATAAACAAGGTTCGCCCGCACTTTATGTGACAGGCGACCGCGTAGCGCGCTTATATTTGTTTGTTAGTAAAGTACTTTGGCGACAGAGCGCTGCCGTTGGAGTACTTTTTAAAAAAACGATCGAACGCAATGAATCCTATATCTACAACCCCTTCTACTCACTCCCGTCAATGGCTGGTAGCCTACGTGCAGTCGTGCCTTGAAAAGAAGACGGCCCAACGGCTCACCGCCATGGGCATTGAATGCTATCTGCCTGTACAGAGCGAGATACGTCAATGGAGCGACCGACGCAAGAAAGTAGATCGTCTGGTCATTCCGATGATGATCTTCGTACACGTCAATCTGAAAGAGCGTGCCTTGCCCCTCACCCTGCAAGCCGTCAGCCGCTACTTGGTGTTGCGGGGTGAAAGCTCCCCTGCCGTCATTCCTGAAGAGCAGATGAAACGCTTTCAGTTCATGCTCGACTACAGTCAGGAAGCAGTAGAGATTAACAGTACCCCCTTCGTCAGAGGCGATGCGGTAAGAGTGGTGAAAGGTCCGTTGGCAGGACTGGAAGGAGAGTTTGTAACGATCAATGGAAAAAGCAAAGTGGCAGTCCAACTGGAAATGCTGGGCTGCGCACAAGTAGATATGCCGATAGGCTTTGTAGAAAAGTTATAACGTTTGATACTCCCGCTTGGCATTGAAGCAAGGACACGCTTTGTGAATAGACGCATCAAGCTGGTAATGCCCTAAGATACGGGCCTGAGGATAATCCTTTTTCAGCTGACGCAGCAAATCGAGCAGCGAACATTTCTGAGCATACGTTCTAGTATCAGCAGGTTTCCCCTGTTCATCCAGTCCGCCCTCGTAACAGATGCCGATGCTCCGGTCGTTCCAACCGCTGGCATGCGCCCCAATCTGATGAGCCGGACGACACACATGCACCTCCCCGTCGCGGGTGATGTAGAAATGATAACCGATACTGGCAAAGCCTCGCTGAAGATGACAACGCCGCAATGCGTCTACTGAAAAATCACGGTCGCAGCGCGTAGCACTACAATGAACTATCAGGAGGTTCACCTCCCGATAGTTCTGATAAAAACTCCCTGCCTTCATCCCGTTACAGATTGATGCAGGAACTCAAGCCCAATACTCCTGCCAAAGCAGTAGCCACGGCAGCAATTACCTTAAAAACAAAACCCCAGGTAGAAGAAGATTTTTTCATAAAATTCTATCTATTAAGTTATACATTATCCTAACGGATTTCCATCATCACCGCTACCACCGTTGTCGCCACCTCCATCAGGATTGTTGTCGCCCGAAGATTTGGTAGAGATATCCACCGTGGTTTCTCCTGCCTTCTGAGCCTTGAGCACAGCCTTCATAGCAGCACGAGTAGGTACGGTAGTGAATTCCATGCCGGCAAAGATATTCTTCAAGTCCTCTCCGGGCACGAACTGAATATTGACACCGGTAATATTGTCCGACGTAAATTTATCGGCCGACTCCGCCCCCTTGCTGGTTACTTGGAGGCGAAACTTGCCCAGTTCACCAAAGTCCACCTGTCTGCCTGCCCGCAATGCGTCAAACAGGTTATCGACTGTAGAAATCAGCACGGCCGACACATCCGCACGACTCACGGTGGTTTGTCCGGCCACCATTTTAGAGAGTTCTTTCAGCGACAACTCTTCGGAGATTTGCGCTTTGGCATACGCTTTTTTGGGTTCCTCTGCATTCATCGGATTGCCCAACATGGCAATACTGTAATTTAATGACATAATACTTAAAATTTAAAAGATTAATACTAAAGAATAAAAAGGAGGAAGCGCTTCTTTCCTTTCGATGCAACAAAGATAATACACGCCTCCAGGGCGAATATGAAAGGAAGCCAAAGCCCATGAAAGAGGATGAAAGATAGTGGAAAATAGAGGTGGAGAATGAAGGTAGACTGTTGTTTTTTTTGTACCTTTATACAGTACAAAACAAACCATCTAAAGAAATGAAACCCATTGTTCACACAGAAGATCTGCCGCATGAAGCATGGCCGATACATCCCTATTACAAACGCGAACTTGCCATAGCCTATGCTCCCGGCATCAGTCCCTACTCTGCCCTCAACCGGCTGGCAAAGTGGCTCAAAGTAAACGAAGAACTCAGCACAGCCCTGCTGAAAACAGGATACACCTCCCGTCAGCAAGTATTCACCTCCCTACAGGTCAAGCTGATTTTCCAATTTCTGGGAAAACCCTGATCGAATCAAGAAAAGGAGGAAAGCAATGCATGGAGAGGTGCAGATAAGAGCGTCGGCTGATGCAGATAAGAGCGTTCGCTGATGCAGATAAGAGCGTCGGCCGATGCAGATAAGAGCGTCAGCCGATGCAGATAAGAGTGTTAAGTATAGTGAGCCAACGCACACTGATTTCGATAAATCTCGTCGTTCTTCAGCTCCACTACCCGATAACCGCGACAGCCGCCTGAGCGGATACATTCGTAGCCCTCTTGCTTCATCACCTGTCCCAACCGAGTGGGATTGAACGGATGATGGATGCCGCTGCTGATATGCCCCAGTATCTGGGCATTGGTAACAAAGATACACGCCTCGCCCGGCAACGGACGACGATAGTACATCTGCACCAAGTCACGTTCTAAGCAGGGTACCTCAAACATCCGATTATGTTTTTTCAGAAGTTTATTTTCTTCATCGTCAAACCAATAATTGAAGCCTCCCTTCCAGAGCGCATAAGCTTGCGCATACACTCCGTCATAATGAATGGAGTGCGTATAGGGATTCTCGATGGTATCAATCTCGAAGGGCAACCAACGACGGCTACCGCTCAAGTCATTGAGGAAAGTCGTATGATTGCTGGTGCCGCAGAAGCTGGCCACGTGCGGGCGTCTCTCTTTGAAGTGACCGTAAAAAGCACGCTCGTTCACCACCTTCATGCTGACGATTGCCTTCAACTGGCTCATATGAGCAGCACTCATTTCGTCCAACTCTTCGAGACACACGAACGCACATTCGGTGAGGGTGAGCACATCATCCTTGATGATTCGATCGGAGTTGCTCTTCAAATAAAAATAAGATCGCAACACAGGCGGCAGCAAGTTCTGCATCCACGTAGTTTTGTAACGCCCCTGTTCACCGATAAACACCAAAATCTCATGGTTCACCACCTCAGGATCCAACAACGCAGCCACAGAGGCCACCAGCCATTTTCTGAAGCAATGTGCAAAGAAATTCTGGTCACTCTTCACCTTCACGGTGGCAATGAGCCCGCCTATGTAATCGGTGACACCATCCCAGCTCTCCAGACTATTGAAGTAATCCTCAAAAGGATTGAAGAGCGGTGTATATTCCGACTCAATGAGCGCACGCATGTCGAGGAAATGAACCACCTTGTCTTGCTGGCTCAATCGCTTCCACAGCGTGTTGATGCAGCGATCATCCATTTCGGCAAATCCCTCGGTAAGGTCGGGTATGCAGACTTCCGTCTTGCCGCTTATCACATTCTTGCGAAAGCTGGCCTGCTGCGTCAGGAACTCTTCAATATCGTTGACGGTGGCAAAGCGAGTACCTTCCTGATCCTTATGCTTACGCCCGAAGGAACGAGTGCCATGTTCTTCTACATGCTCGTAGCAAGAAGCTATCACCGCAGTTACGTTGCCATCGTAGTCGGGAAACTGTTCCACTGCCCAAGCAGCCGCTGTTTTTTGCGCCACTCCATACTCGTTGAGCAGATACCCCATTC
Organism: uncultured Sphaerochaeta sp.; assembly: GCA_964588005.1. GTDB lineage: Bacteria > Spirochaetota > Spirochaetia > Sphaerochaetales > Sphaerochaetaceae > Sphaerochaeta. Next base: position 1,325 of record CAZPOJ010000124.1, on the reverse strand, counting down.
GCATCACATACTCATTGTGGTGATGCTCACTATACGTAAGTCCCTCCTCTTCCAACAGTTGTTGGGCAGCCTTGACCGCTTTCTCCAAACGCTTGTTGCGTTTGGGAGCCTCCGAGGGAGCATCCTCCTCCTCAGACCGGCTTGTCGGAGTGGCCTCCCTCCTCAGCAACGGCTGGGCATCGGGGTTGAAGTAAACGTTGGCATCTGCCGCCATGCCACTGAGCCGCGTGGCATTCTTGCACTGCCCGTCGCTTTGGAACTTGCACAGGCGCGAGTAATAAGCATTGACATCATTGAAACACTTGCTATAACGTCGGAAAGCCTTATCGCCTTCCAGCCCGTTCAAGTCTTCGATGCGCACCAAGATGCGGATGCCCGCACCGCTGGCAGTGATGTAAGCCAGCAGCGTATGTTCATCCGCCTCAATCCGTTTGAGGATATTCTCCATCAGCTCCGCAGGGATGTGGTCCATATCCACCAAGCTATAGCCCGTCCAGGCGCAGACGTTTTTTCGGGTCTTGCCACCTTCGAAGCGCACAGCCACGGAGAAGCACGGACAGCAGGATTTCTCCCGCTCGGCATCCCGCTTCAAGCCTTGTTGCAGATAATAACGATGTTTTTCGGTACGGTCTTTCAGGGCAGTATCGTTTTTGATGATTTTCACTGCTTCTTCCAGCGAAATATCAGTAGGTTCTACATCTGAGTAGCCCTTAAAAAAACTAACATGAAAGTGATTCATTTTTTTAAAACTATATTTTATCTTTTACACTGCGAAGGAATGCAAAAGCCTTTAAATATACAAGCTCAACCGTTTCCACTATATGGAAATGATTCCGCCTTTTTTTACTAATAATTAACGTTTAAATTTTTAAAAATGGCAAAAAGAGAGCCGGCATTACCGGCATTGGGCCAGTTTCTGAGCAAGCTTCAGGAAACCAAGCTTGTCAACGGCAAGCACCTGACCAACGCATTCATTGCTTCACAAGCAATGATCAGTACCAAAACCTACAACCTTTTAAAAAAGGGCTGACCGACAACCTCAATCAGGTGCATGCTGTGATGCAGGTGTACCGATCGTTGCCCGAGACCGAGAAAGAGAAAGCGATGTTTGAGCAAGAGTTATTTTCTTGCTTGGAGAGTGATTTAAAGACCTACAGAATCCATGTCGGAGTGCTGAAGCCTTAACACTTCTCTATTTCATGACACCTGTACATCCTTTTCCAATACTTTCTTAAGGATATTATTTATCACACACACAAAGCTTCTTTGGTTGTGTTTATTGATAATTTGTCTCGCGCGCGTAACAGTATTTATATAAAGGGATG
>CAZPOJ010000123.1:0-8489 GCA_964588005.1 uncultured Sphaerochaeta sp. | reverse complement strand
TGACAACGAGGTGATGCTAGCCGAGCTGATGATACCTCTGGACATGGATGAGGAGACGGTCAAGGAAACCCTGCAGAAGAACTTGAACGAAGGGTATACCCTGAAGAAGGTGCTCTTTCTGGATCTAGGGAAGAAACACACCCTTGCCAAATTCATCAAGGGCAGCATCTACATGATCAACACCGAAAAAAGCCCCGAGCATGAACAGGTCCTCCGTTCCTACCTTGCCAACAGCAGCGATGCGCTGGAGGTAACGCAGAAAGGGGAGTATCTCTATGAGGTGAGGATTGCAGGAGAGAAGAACATGGTCAAGACCATCTTCGGAACAGACGAGGACAAGTTCACCATCGCAAGCAAGCTTTCCATACGGCGTACGACCATCTGTGCAGGGACATGGGATGAGGATTACATCCAGTTCTTTACTAGATTGATGAAGGAGTATCAGCAACAGATTTCTTAACATATAGAGAAAGAGTGGTTTAGGGATACATGCTTTGTATGTATCCCTAGTATTACTAGAAGTGCTTATATATGAAATACACCTACAAAATAATTACACAGGTAAACACATAGAAAAAGGAGACGAAAGCCTCCTTTTTTGTCTTTATATATTGATTTATATTATGTAATTATTTCAAAGGTAATTGTAGCAGAGTAACTACCAGAAGAAGCATTCGAAGTTTGTGGTATATTATAGGTAAATTGATTATATGCTCTCACTATTCCCCCAACTGGTGAAGCAGAATAGGAAAGGGTATAAGAAGTATTACTATTATTCGGATCTGTATTAAATCTACTTGTATCTAGGCCATCTCTTTTTAATGAATACGGTATTTCAACATCTGGATAGCCATTTAAACTCAATTTAGTTCCAGTAACTTTTATTGTTATTGAATTATTAACAACTCTACGAGCAAGTATATAAAAAATACCTGTTTGACCACCTTGTGAAACATCTTCATTTTGTTCCATTGTTACATCACTTGCTGAAGAAAAGAATAGTGTATCAAAAGCTGTACTGGTATACGATTCTGCCAATGCTGTTGTAGTAGCCCTAATTCCTGTGTTCCCTACATTTTCAGCAACATAGGTATTTATATGAACAGCAGTTGGATCTGTTGTTGCAAACAATCCTGCTGTTGCTCCGAATACCATAGTTATTGCTAAGGCTATAATCAAAAAGGTTTTTTTCATAATACTCTCCTCTATCCCTCGAAAAGAGAGACTTCTCTATCCATTAAATATAGCTTACACTCTAGCATGACCTATGTCAACACTTTTGTTAGCACCTATCTTAAAACTCATGTTTTAGATTTGTTGATTTGTTTTTAGCAAGCTATGTCTATAAAAGAACAAAAGAGTTTCTATTGTATAGAAAAGAACTAGGCTATTGGATATGTATGTTGTGAATTATCTCTTGGTTACTAAGCTATTGGTATGATACCTAAAAATTATTACTACTGCATTACTATAAGTAGGTGTGAGTTTTTCGACTTGCTTATGACACTTCTATGCAAAAATTTCTTTTTATCTGTGGAAATGATTTCTGTAACAGGCGTTTGTTGAGACAAAGTGTATCCTGTATGACATAGGGAAGCTTCAGGTAGCAGGCTGGCAGAGACGTTGTTTGCATGTAAACAGTCGGAGTTTCTTTTTGGATCTGATACTGAAAAGAACTTTACCGTCAATCTTCAACAAGAAGATGCCGGTAAAGGAAATAAATTTTGGCCATGCGTTGTATTCGCCCTCTGTTCAGTGAGAAAGTAGGGAACTGTTTATAGGAGATACAGCGTCTATTTGCCGAGAAACGCAGTAACTTGTTCTTCTGTATATTCTTTGCCATTTATTTCAAAATGCACAAAATTACATGTTCCAAGATCAATATCTTCTTCCATGATTATCTTAACAGAAAACTCACCGGAAAACCCCACAGCGTCATATTCCACGAACAAATCCCAGGTTTTGGTGAAGGTTGTTCCGGATATAGTACCGGTGTGTGTCCCGGTTAATCCAGATACGGGCAATTGGGGTTTTTCACGATAAAACGTAAAAAGCATATCAGTTATTCCTGATATATACCCCAAAACTAATTGCTTACTACAGGAAACAAACAACCCAAGCAGCAAAACCAGTATTACCAAAATCGAAACACTTTTTTTCACAATGGACCTCTTGAACTATGCTTATAGCAATACAAAAAGTTATACACCCTGCTGATGGCATTAGAAATATGCTATATCTGTTAAACCATAGTACTTGTACCCACCAGTCTTTTTATGTACCCAAGTATGCTGTATGTGAAAATCTTCTAGAAGAGCCTTATAGAAATCAGGAGCCCCATTTCTGGAGCACCTGATTTTCTTCAATATCTTTCACATCCTTCACATCTTTGGCTTTGCTATATGGCAGTTGTAGTAGTGAGTCTCACTGAACTTGACCATAGGTGGATACTGATCTTCACAGATCTTTCCCACCTGCTTGTGGCATCTTCCGGCAAAGGGACAACCCTTGGGTTTCTTTGCAGGATCAGGAAGACCTCCTTCTAGGCGGATGGGATCCTTCTGCTTGGTCGGGTCAACCTCAGGCACTGCAGAGAGCAGGGCTTCGGTATAGGGGTGGAATGGTTTGCTCATCACTTCATCCCGTTTACCATATTCACAGATCTTACCTGCGTACATCACCATGATGGTGTCACTAAGATAGTTGATGACATTCAAATCGTGGGAAATGAAGAGGTAGGTAACCTCGCTATCATGCTGCAAGTCATTGAGCAGGTTGAGAACTGAAGCTTGCACTGATACGTCCAGGGCACTGGTAGGTTCGTCACACACTATCATCTTTGGAGAGATGGAGAGGGCCCTGGCAATGGCTACACGCTGTTGTTCCCCACCAGAGAGCTGGTTAGGCTTCTTGGCAAGATACTCAGCGCCTAGGTCAACCTTGAGCAACATAGCAATGATCTTCTCCCTGCGTTCCTCCTTGGAGTTCATGTTCAAGAGGCGTTGCATGGGACGACCGATTATCTGTTCCACAGTATGGGAGGGGTTGAGGCTCTTTCCCGGGTTCTGGAAGATGAGCTGGATATCCTTGAGGGTTTCTGGAGAGCGTTTTTTCCATCCAAGGGTGATATCACCGCCATCGAAGGTCATGGTTCCTTTGGTAGGTTTGTACAGCCCGGCAACCATATGGCCGGTTGTGGACTTACCACACCCTGATTCTCCTACGATACCAATGACTGTTCCACTGTTTACTGCAACGTCCACACCATTTACAGCGTAGATCTTGCGTCTGGTTCCATACGTCTTGTGGAGGTTTTCAAGCTCAAGGATTGTCTTGGTCTCCTTGGGAGCCACTTTACGCACCCTCGGTTTTCTCTTTTTCTTGATGGTCTCTTCAATATCATCTGCATACGCACGGTCACACGCCGCACTATGCGACTCTTCTATGGCCCTCATGCCGTACAAGGCTTCACAGGTGTCGTTTCGTGCATCACAGCGATCGGCATAGGGACAGCCATCTTCAATGATGCCTCGTCTCTTTACGTGCCCCTTGATGGTATTGAGCTTGGTTTTTTCCTTTACAACTCCACCACGCGGCATGCAGTTGATCAAGGCCCGGGTATAGGGGTGGGAAGGGTGTTCAAAGATCTTGGCCTTGGGGCCCTGCTCGACAACCTCTCCGTTATACATGACCACAATTTGTTCGGATACCTTGTTGATGACACCCATATCATGGGAGATATAGATGAGGGACATGTTCAGCTTGTCCTTGAGGTCTTTGATGGAGTCAAGGATGACAGCTTCTGTGGTCACATCCAAAGCAGTGGTAGGTTCGTCCAGGATCATGATGTCCGGCTTGCAAAGAATGGCCATGGCAATACAGATACGCTGCTGGATACCACCACTGATCTGGTGGGGGTAGCGTCTTGCAGTGCCCTTGGGATCGCCGATGTTCATCAGTTCAAGTGCGGCTATCGAGGCTTTTCGAGCCTCTTTCTTGCTCAATTTCTGGTGCATTATACCCACTTCATCGAGCTGGAATCCGATGGTGAGGGCAGGGTTGAGGCTGGTGGAGGGGTTCTGAAAGACCATGGCAATACGGTTTCCCCGTATTGTGTCCATTTCAGCTTCCGTATTCTCCATAAGATCCTTACCATTGAATATAATAGCCCCGTCCATCTCAGCATTAGGGGCGAGATAACGCATAATGGAGAAGGCTAGGGTGGACTTGCCACACCCAGACTCTCCGATTATCCCTATGGACTCATTCCTTCCCAGGCTGAGCGAGACATCTCGCACCGCAGAGAATTTACCCTCGTAGGTGTTGAATAGGACATTCAAGTTTTGAATATCAAGTATTTTATCGTTCATGAATTAGTACCTTGCTGACAAAGTCAGAGAAAATCGAGATTGCTATAACCAGAGAGGCGATAGCAAGGGCGGGAAACAACACAGCCCAAGGGGCCTGTGAGATGATGGGTTTGTTTTCAATGACCATCATTCCCCAGTCCGGCGTCGGTGGTTGGAGTCCTACCCCCAAGAAGCCCAAGGATGCAACCATCATGATGGAGTAGGCAAATCTTGCGGTAGCCTCAACAAGAATGGGCCCGGTGGTATTGGGAAGAATCTCAACAAACATAATGTATAGGTGACTCTCTCCCCTGATCCTGGCAGCAGCTACATACTCCTGGCTTTTTTCTGTCAAAAGGACACCTCGTGAAACCCTAGCTGTAGCCGGTATGAAGGCGATCGAGACAATGAGGGTAAGCGTAAGAATACTCGAGTCTCCTATAATTCCCAAGACTACCATGGAGAGTACCAAAGGGGGGATGGCCATCAGAATGTCCATTGCCCTGAGGAAGGCTGCATCTATTTTGCCCCCAAAATATCCTGCCATAAATCCCAAGAGAATTCCCAGCACTGTTGAAAAAATAGAGGTCATAAGGGCAACAGTCAAAATAGACCTGCTTCCATATACGATTCTCGCCAGGATATCACGACCCATGCTATCGGTTCCCAACAGGTGCCCAGCCTCACCGGGGGCTGCCATCTGATTGGCTGAGTCCATGGCGGTATGGGTATAGCTCACCATAAACGGTCCAAAGATTGCTATGATTATCCATAAGAGAAGTACGGTGATCCCAGCTATTGCAAGGGGGTATTTTTTTAGTTGATATACTATATATTTCATCATTTTTGACCTCCTTGTAGTCTGACTCTAGGATCGAGATAGCTGTACAGAACGTCTGTAAACATCGTCGATAGGGAGAAGATGACGGTGATCAGGAGAACACACGCCTCGATCAAGGGCACATCACGGGTCTTGATCGCAGTCATGAGCAAGCTGCCCATGCCCGGGAATCCAAAAAGCGTCTCCACGACGACCAGGCCTCCAAACAACCAACCCATATTCATACCTATGATGGTAATGGTAGGCAGGAGGGCGTTTTTCAAGGCATGACGGAATATTACATACTTACGTGGCATTCCCTTCAGTACAGCAGCCCTGATGTAATCAGAGTGCATCACCTGTATCATGGAGGACCTCTGCATTCTGGAGACATACCCAAACATGACAAAAGTAACTGAAAGCGCCGGCATGATCAGAATCTCCAGATTGCTGAACAAACTTTCCCCGATGGGAATTACACTGACAATAGGCAACCATTTCAGCTGTACGCCAAAGATGGTTATAAGGAAGACCCCTGAGACAAACTCCGGCAAAGCCATGGTAGCCAAGCCAAAAAACGAGACTATCGAGTCAGTGGGCGTTTTCTCCTTTACTCCCGCCAAGACTCCAAAAAACATGGAAAGCGGTACAAAGATGAGAAAGGCAGTCAAGGCGAGAATCATAGAGTGACCTACCCGGCGCCAGAGGATCGAATTGATCGAAACCCCCTGCATGTAGATTGAATCGCCAAGGTCGCCGGTTATTACCCCTCCAACCCAACGAAAATAGCGTTGGAACACAGGGTCATTCAAACCTCGCGCTTCACGAAGGGCGGCAACAGCCTCGGGTGTGGCACTCTGTCCCAAGATCATCTGAGCGACATCCCCTGGCATTATTTCTACCAGCATGAAGATGATGAAGGACATAACGGCCAGGGTCACAAGAAGTGACCCAAGCCTTTTTAGAATAATTGTTAGTGTTCTATTCATTTTATATCTGTGTATTTATACTGGGGAAGCATGGTCAGCGGCTGTTTATAGTCGATGACCCGATCATTTATTCCCACCAGGTAAGGAACCTGCACGTTCAACAATGCACCTTCCTCGTAGAAGATCTCCTGCAACTCATGGTAATACGCAAGTCTTTTAGCTTCATCAATTTCTGCAGTTATCATATCGATGAGAGCATTGACGCGAGGATGGTCAAAGTGTGACTCATTCCAGGCACCACCGCCCTTGAAGGCAAGGGATAACAGCATAGATGGATCGATTCTTCCACCCCAACCAGTGACGGATGTAGGAACATTGAGCCAGTACTGGGAAAGATAGACGTCTCGGGTAAAGCCCTTGAGGTCCAAATCAAAGCCAGCTGGAGCTGAGAGTTCTTTCAAAGTCTGTGCCAACTCTTTTCCAAAGGGGTGGTCAGAAGCATAGTAGAGTTCAACGCTCACTCCATCAGGATAACCGGCTTCTGCAAGCAAGGCCTTGGATTTCTCCAGGTCACGTTCTCGTAGGGGAAGGGCCTTATACTCGGCGAGCATGTTCATGATGGGTGTTTCGTTATACTGTGCACCTTGGCCAAGCTCCATCTGTGTTACACTCTTTGCAAGGATGTTTGGATCCATGGCATATTTGAATGCAAGGCGGACACGATTGTCGTCCCAAGGCTTCATATCCACATTCATCGCAACAAAGCGCTGCTCCTGATAGGGCGATATGACAGAAATTCCCTCCATGGTTTCAAGACGACTCTTGATGACAGGGGTGAGGAAGTTGACAACATCCACGCGGTCTGCTTCCAGCATCGATACACTTGCATCAATATCACCAATAAAGTAGATCAGTATCTTATCAAGCTTAGGAAGGGCAGGATCCCAATAGTTGGGATTTTTCACCATTGCAACAGATTCCTTGGGAATGTACTGGCTCATCATGAAAGGACCGGTTCCCATGGGCTTTGATTCACCAAGCTTGGCATAGTCGTACTCGCTGGAAAGAATCGCCATATTGTAGTCGGTGAGCTGATAGACAAAGGTAGGTCTGGGTTCTGTAAGATTGACAATGACTGTGTGGTCATCGGGGGTCTCTACAGACTCCAATACCTCAAAATCCTGTTTCTTCAGGTGTCCAAGACCGAGGTCCTGAGTTCTTTCAAGGGTGAACTTGACATCGGCAGAGGTGAAAGGTGTTCCATCATGGAACTTGACACCCTGGCGAAGTTTGAAAATCCACTTGCTGCCGTCGACTGTGGACCACTCGGTGGCGAGTACAGGATCGAGTTCTCCCGTCTCCACATTAATCTCGGCAAGATATTCATACATGGAACTATTCATCGAGAAGACCTGTCCATCCCATACACCTGGGGTGATGAGGCCGGGGACCTGTTCAGCTATCCTAATAACTTTCTCTTCAGATTTGGCCTCTTTGGACCCTCCGGCAAATACAGGGAGCGCGAATAGCGCAACTAAAAGAAACACAAGTAGTGTTTTTCGTTTCATATAAACCTCCATAAAACGTTTGGGGGTTTCAGAGCATGGAAACTCTATAGTAAAAAAAATCAAAAAGACCTTTTTAGTACATAACGAGCAATGAAAACTGAAACCGACAACTTAATTAAACTATGAGTATGGCACTTTGTCAAGCCCTTACAAGGTAATAAATAAGCCCTGAATATCAAAGCTAGAAGCAGGAAGAAATATGGAAAAAAACAAACATTTTTCCTAGATATTCATGTGGAAAAATTCTAGTATTTTTAGTTGGCAGAGTAATAAACTACAAGGATTTTCCTTTTGTTTTCTATTTGCTTCAGTTCAAAGCATTGCAGTGCAATAAGTAATTCAAAAGCTGTTTTCGTTGAGGAAAAAAATACCAAAAGGGCCTTCGGAAATTATCCTAGTCTTGTCTTAGAGGTAAATTTGAGCTCTTCTGATAGCATGCTCTTCTCTTATTGCACTATAATGCTGGGTGAAAAATAGTTCAAAGAAAAGTATTTGTTTGGAAGAATATGAAGGTTTTGTTGTTTTTACAAAAGAGAAAAGTGCTAATACATAGGTATTTGTAATCGAATGGAGAGTGGAAACAGCTGTTTCCTCCTGGTTTCCGGGTACTTTGCCACGCTTCTATACAGTGAAAAAACATGGTCCCCATCAACGTATATTGATGGGGACCATGATGAGATTGCTTCCAGAACAGGCTCAGACTACTCTAAGATGTCAGTGTGTTTGAGCTGTGTGATAAGCGTCAGGGGCTGGATGAACTCAGAGATTCTGGTGTTGATGGCAACCATGTAGGGAACCTGCAGGTTTATCAAGCCTCCTTCCT
>CAZPOJ010000122.1:0-8518 GCA_964588005.1 uncultured Sphaerochaeta sp. | reverse complement strand
AAAGCCTGCTAGAATCAGGCGTGCATTTCGGTCACCAGACCAAAAGATGGAATCCCAAGATGGCTCGTTTTATTTTCAGCCAGAGAAATGGAATCCATATCATTGACTTGCAGAAGACCTCTGCTTGTATCGTTGAAGCGTACGACGCAGTTCGTGCAGTAGTAAAACAGGGCAAGACCATCCTGTTTGTCGGCACCAAGAAGCAGGCTCAGCAGGCTATTGAAGCTGAAGCAAAGCGCTGTGGAATGCCCTACATCAACAACCGTTGGCTCGGCGGTATGCTGACCAACTTCACCACTATCAAGAAGTCCATCGCAACGCTCAAAAAGATTGAGAAGATGGAAAATGACGGTACCTTTGAATCTTTGACCAAGAAAGAGGTCTCCCTGCTTACCAAGCAGAAGATCAAGCTTGAGAAGAACCTTGGTGGTATCAAGGATATGAAGGAGCTTCCCGGAGCAATCTTCATCATTGACACCAAAAAGGAGACTATCGCAGTCGCAGAGGCAAAGCGCCTTGGTATCCCTGTAATTGCTGTCGTTGACACCAACTGTGACCCCACAGACATCACCTATCCCATCCCTGGAAATGATGACGCTATCCGTGCCATCACCCTTTTTGTAGAGATTATTGCCAATGCAGTGATCGATGCTGACAATGAAGCTGGAATCCAGATCATTGAGACACTCGGAAATGAAGACGAGCCAGTCGAAGAGGAAGTGGTAGAGGAAGTGGATGAAGAAGTTGTCTTCTCCACCGAAGAGGGTGCTGAATTCTCCAAGTTTGACGAGGAGAAAGAGAAGGTTGTCGAGCCCGTAGCAGAGGAAGAGGTCGCTGATGACAAGAGCGCCATCACCGTCGACGAAGAGACCCTCTACGAGGACTAAGGAGCAAAGTATGGCTATTACAGCAGAAGACGTAAAAAGATTGCGTGACGCCACTGGCGCAGGCATGATGGATTGTAAGAAGGCGCTGATAAAGTCCAATGGAGATTTTGATGCAGCCAACAAGTTCCTCAAGGAGATGGGCCTCGCTGCCATCGCCAAGAGACAGGATAGGGCGACCAACAACGGCCGTGTCTTTGTAAGGGTGACCGATGACAAGGCTGTCATCGTGCAGCTTTCATGTGAGACCGACTTTGTAGCCGGAAACGCACAGTTTGCCGAACTCGGGGAGAACATCTGTTCTGTAGTGATAGAAAAAGGCTACACAGAGATCAACGACGAGCTCAATGCAATGGTAAATGACCTTATCACCGTCATCAAGGAGAACATGGCCCTCAAACAGGTCGTCGTCCTCCCCCTTGGCGAGAATGAGTTTGCCTCACGCTATGTCCATGGTGAGGGTTCTCTTGGAGTCGTCGTCCTTTTCAAGAGTGACAACCCCGCTCTCTTCAACGATGAGCAGGTAAAGACCTTTGCAGAAGACTGTGCCATGCACGTCGCTGCTTTCACCCCTTCCTACTTCTCAACGTCCTCAGTCGACCCTGCCTATATTGCAGAGCAGACAGAGATCTTTACCGCCCAGGCAGCGCAGCTTGACAAGCCGGCAAAGGTTGTTGAGGGAATTGTTAAGGGCAAGCTCAGCAAGCACCTTGCTGAGATTTGTTTCCTCCAGCAGAAGTTCGTCAAGGACGACACTATGACTGTGGAACAAAAAGCCAAGGAAGTTGGCAAGGCTGCCGGTGGAAACCTTGAGATTACAAAGTTCACCTACATCCTTGCAGGACAAGCTTCCTGCGAAGTATAAGGTAAATCGATTCATTCCAACCGCTCATCCTTTGAGCGGTTGGCCCTATTGGAGATTTGTATGCTACAGGTATTAGAAACTTGCGAAAGCAAAATGAAAAAAAGTCTTGAAAGTCTTGAAAAGGACTTTTCCTCATTGAGAACCGGACGTGCTTCCGTTTCCCTCTTAGATAAGATTCGTGTCGAATACTACGGTAACGAGACTCCTATCAACCAGGTTGCCACCATCAGTGTCCCGGAAGCCAGGATGATCGTCATCCAACCTTGGGATAAGAGCATTCTTTCAGCTATCGAGAAGGCTATTCTCAAAAGCGACCTCGGCCTACCCCCAAACAATGATGGCAAACTCATCCGTCTCAACTTCCCCCCCTTGAACGAGGAGAGAAGAAAGACCTTGGTAAAGAGTGCTAAGGCCACCGCCGAACAGACCAAGATCGCTATCAGGAATGTACGTCGGGAAGCTATGGACGAGCTGAAAAAAATGGAAAAAGCCAGTGAAATCAGCGAAGACCAGCAAAAAGACTCCGAAGCAGAGATTCAGAAATTGACCGACTCCTATATTGCAGAGGTGGGAAACCTCTCCGATGAGAAGGAGAAGGAGATCATGGAGATCTGATGGAAGTTTCACCGGTTGTACCCAAGCATCTTGGCATTATTATGGACGGAAACGGGAGATGGGCACAAAAACGTGCCCTCCCCCGGGCTGCGGGCCATCTTGAAGGCCTCAAGGCTCTCAAGAGGGTCATCAAGGAAGCCTCGAATCTTGGCATCGGGTTTGTGACTTTCTATGTCTTCTCCACAGAGAACTGGAAACGAAGCGAGCAGGAGGTATCCTACCTCATGGGAGTTCTCGTCTCCAAGCTCCATGGAGAGCTCTCCTTCTACAACAAGCATGGGATCAAGATCCTTGTATCCGGGAACCTTGAAGGTCTCCCCCCTGATGTCCAGGCTGCCATAGCCTCGACGGTCAAGGCAACCGAGCAGAACACCAACGTCAATTGCGTCCTCGCCATCAACTATGGCGGCCAAGACGAAATCTGTCGTGCGGTCAACCGTTTCCTGGCAGAAAATCCTCAAAAGATTCTCTGTGAGAAAGATATTCGCCTCTATTTGGACTTGCCCCAGGTCCCCCCTGTCGATATGATAGTACGTAGCGCCAATGAAAGGCGCTTGAGCAACTTCTTGCTCTGGGACAGTGCCTATGCCGAGCTTGGATTTTATGAAAAACTCTGGCCTGACTGGAAAGCAGAGGACGTTCAGCTGATCTGCAAGGATTACGCACAAAGGGTACGCAAGTTCGGGGGGGTAGGATGAGTTCAATGGTTCAAAGGGTACTAACCACGTTCATTGCGGTGCCTGCGCTTTTCTCGATCATTTTCTTTTTGCCCTACTATGGGTTTCTTGCACTCGCCCTGCTTGCCATGCTTACCGCATCCCTTGCCACCATGGAGCTCAAGGGGCTCTATAACAAGGCTGAGGATACCCAGGTAAACTTCCCCTCATGGACTGCGGCCCTCTTGCCACTTGCTCAGTGGCTTGAAATAACCTTTTTTCCCGATCTACCTCTGCTCATGCTGGCCTTGGTCACCATGGCACTGGTCATATATGCAACAGAACTGGTCTCAGGACCAAAAGATGAGTATGCCAAGACCTTCACCCGCATAGGTGGGGCGAGCTTGTTGCTTATCTACCCCGGACTGCTGTTAACCTTTATCATGCGCCTTACTGCGCTACCCCATCCATCAGCTTTCCTTCTGCTCTTTTTCCTCCTTGTCTTTGGCAATGATGTATTTGCCTTTCTTTTTGGCATCTCCTTTGGAAAAAACAACAAGGGCTTCATCAAGGTGAGCCCCAACAAGAGTATTGCTGGCTTTGTAGGGGGGACAGTGAGCACTATACTGCTGGCCCTCGCCTTCTGCCTCTTCTATCCAGGGGTCAAGGAGATGGTAAGCATCCCCCAGGCAGTTCTACTCGGCCTTCTTACTAGCATATCTGCCAATATTGGCGACCTTATAGAGAGTGCATTCAAACGCTCAGCAAAGACAAAGGATAGCGGCAACCTCATTCCCGGAAGGGGTGGACTGTTGGACTCCATAGACTCCATGCTGGCCAGTGCCCCTGTATACTGGCTCCTGCTCACCCTGTTCTAAGCTATGAAAAGGGTTGTCATCCTAGGCTGTACCGGCAGCATCGGCTCCACCGCCATCAAGGCGATCTTGGAGAAACAGCTTCCTATCACTGTGGTGGCTCTATCAGCCCATACCAATGAACAGGCTCTCTTCTCCCTTGCAAGAGAACTTTCGTGCACCTCTGTCTGCCTTACCGGTGGCAGGTGCACACCCCAAGACGGCTTTCATACATTCGCCCATCTCTCTGATATGCTCGCCTCCCTCGATGCTGACATTGTGCTCAATGGCATCGCAGGCTTTGCAGGGCTTGAGGCCTCGCTTCTCTCCTTAGAGCGGGGATTCGACCTCGCCCTTGCCAACAAGGAGAGCATCGTGTGTGGAGGCTCCTACCTCTTCTCCCTTGCCCAGCAGCATGGGGCAAAGATCATAGCGGTGGATAGCGAACACAGCGCCCTTGCCGAACTGGTACAGCATAGGGCACCTGAGGAGATCGACTCCTTGATCCTTACCGCTAGCGGAGGTCCTTTCAGGACCCTGCCCACAGAGAAGTTTGCCCACATTACCGTAGAGCAGGCACTTGCCCACCCCACCTGGAAGATGGGCAAGAAAATATCGATAGACAGCGCAACCATGGCAAACAAGGGCCTTGAGGTCATCGAAGCCTCCTACCTCTTTGGCCTGCCCCCTGAAAAAATAGAGGTCGTCATCCACCCCCAGTCGATAGTCCACTCGATGATCCGTCATGTCGATGGAGCCATCTATGCCCAGATGGGCGTCCCTGACATGACCCTTCCCATCATCAACGCCCTGGTGGAAGGTGGCAAGTCCCTGGTGAGCCCTCTGGACTTCACCTCGCTCACCCTCACCTTTGAGAAGCCTGATTACGAGCGCTTCCCTCTTCTGGCACTCGCCTTCACTGCCCTACGCAGGGGCGGGGGAGCCCCCTTGGCTTTCAACGCAGCTGATGAGGTTGCCGTGCACGCTTTCCTCGATAGGAGGTGCACCTACCCCCAGATGATCCGGGCTGTGGAAAAAACCTTGGAACAGCCGTGGGAGCGTGCTCCTCAATCCTTTGAGGAGACACTCGCCCTCGATGCCGAGGCGAGAAAGCTGACAAGAAGCTATGTATGAACAGCACAGTGATTCTCCTAGGCAAATACCTCATCGGCTTGATGGGTATCGGTCTTGTTGTACTCATCCATGAGGTGGGACATCTGGTTGCTGCAAGAGCTTGCAAGATCGATGTGGAGGTCTTCTCCTTTGGGCTTGGGCCCAAGCTCTGGGGTAAAAATCATAAAGGAACCGATTATAGAATAAGTGCATTTCCCCTAGGAGGGTACTGTCGTCTCAAGGGTTCTGATGATCTTCGCCGTGCCCTCCTGCAACAAGATAAAACATTTAAACACATAGAGCAGGGATCGTTGTTCTCAGTGCATCCCTTCAAGAGGATAGTCACCTATCTTGCGGGTCCCCTGCTCAACGTGGTGTTTGCCATCCTGCTCTATACCCTTCTTGCATCTATTCCCACCAGTGTGCTCTCCACAGAGCCTGTAATTGCGTTGGTTGATGAGTATCCCTCCCTATTCAACAGCGCAACGAGCCCTGCTCGTGAAGGGGGCTTACTCACCGGCGACAGGGTCACCCACCTCAACGGGAAGCCTGTTCGTGACTGGGAGGAGTTGGAGGAGAGGCTTCTCTCCAGTGTAGGAGTGCAAATGTTTACCGTTGAAAGAGAGGAAGATGTGCTCACCATCCCGGTAAGGGGAGAGAGGAGCGAGAGTGGCTTACGCTACGGTCTTACCGTTTTGCGGGAGCCCATTGTAGGAGGGGTCCGCCCTGCAACACCCGAGCATAATGCAGGGTTGCTCCAAGGAGACCGAATAGTAGAGGCGAACGGGATGGCAGTAGAAAGTGACCTGGATCTCCTGGTCGCCCTTGCAAAGACGACAGGCACGACAGAGCTCCTTGTCCGGCGAGGACAAAGTGTTCAGATGCTCTCTTTTCGTCCTGACTTGGACGAAGGGGGCAAAGGGGAGTGGAACTTCTCCCTAGCCTCGCAAACCAGACAGGTGGAATCTTCCCCGTTCAGCATACGAAGTGGCTGGAATACATCGCTGAGGATGGTACAGGAGACCCTCGCTTCGCTGGTGATGCTCATCCAGGGTAAAAGCAAAAACGTACGCCAGGAGTTCACCGGGGCAGCACGAGCCGCCCTGATGATCGGGGATATAACTTCACTGGGGTTGGAGAGCTCTACTGGCAGTGGCCTCAGGGCCCTGTGGTACCTTTTGGGGGTGGTGAGCATCTCCTTAGCTGTGGCCAACTTGCTACCCCTGCCCGCCTTTGATGGAGGACAGATGCTTACTGCCCTGTTTGAATGGATTACAGGAAAACGGATACAGCCAAAAATCTATTGGATTCTCCAACTGGTTGGTATCGCCCTGGTAATTGGCATCTTTGTTTTTCTAGGGTATGCGGATATGCTCCACTTTCTCGCTATCAGGCGTTAGGATTGTTTCCTGAGATATACTTGTTGCTGTACTCCATCTCTTCAAACCTGACTATATTGCTGACAAAGGCAAGGGAGAAAATTCCGGTCTCACCGTTACGGTTCTTGGCCATGATGATCTTTGTCTCCTGGACGTTGTTCTTGCGCCGTTCTTCCTCATCGTCGGTGCGGTTCTTTCCCACATCCCGATGCAACAAGATCACAACGTCGGCATCCTGCTCGATCGAGCCACTGTCACGCAAGTCGCTGAGCTTGGGCTCCACCCCATCGGCCTGTCTTCCGACCTGGCTAAGGCAGACTACAGGAAGGTCCAACTCACGGGCAAGCTGTTTGAGCGAACGCGAGATAATGGAGATCTGTTCATGGCGGGGTATGCGGGCATCAGCTTCGGCATCGATAAGACCGATGTAGTCGACAAAGATGATCTGGATATCATGTTCGAGCTTCATACGCCTTGCCTGGGCACGCAACTCCATCAATTTCATATTGGGGGTGTCCTGGATATAGAGCTCAGCATCGTAGAGTGACCCTGATGCGTCTATGATAGCGTTCATCTCGCTGTGCTTGAGCGTTGCCTTCCGAATATGGGAAAAGTCTACCCGGCTATGGCCGGTCAACAGACGCTCCATAAGGGAGGAGGCGCTCATCTCCAGGGAGAAGAACCCTACCCGATACTTCTTCTTGACAATCATGTTCAAGGCAATGGAGAGGGCAAAGGCTGTCTTTCCGATAGAAGGGCGAGCTCCCACGATAATCAGTTCCTGCTTCTTGAATCCTCCGGTGATGGAGTCCAGTGGAGCAAACCCGGAGTCAAAGCCGTTCTTTATCCCGGTGGTGCTGCGCTCCTCAATATCACTGATGGTCGTGGTTATCAGATCTTTGATATTGTAGTAGTTGTCACTGCCTGCAGTCTCGTTGTTAAGCTTGGAGAGGGCCTGCTCGCCCTCGTCAATTACCTTCTGGATATCCTTCGACTCGTCGTAGGCGTTGTCCTTCAGTTTAGAGGAGAAGAGCAGTAACTTGCGCCTCTGTGCGAGAGCCTTGAGGATCTTGGCATAGTAGGCGGCGTTGGTAGTGGTGGGAACATCACTGGTGAGTGTGGAGATGTAGGAGAGCCCGCCACACTTGTCGAGAAGATCATGGGCCTTGAGATAGGCACTCAAGGTGATCAGGTCAAGGGTTTCAGAACTCTCCTGGCGAAATGCAACAATGGCACCGAACAGCTCCTGGTGTGCAACACGATAAAAATCACCCCTACCCAAAAAGTCAGTCACTTCTACAAGGACCTTGTCATTGAGCAGGATTGCACCCAATACAGCGCGTTCGGCCTCTTCGTTTTGAGGGGGAACGCGTCCAAGCATGCTATTCGACGCCATGCTATTACTCTTTTACTTCAGTAGCATCTTCCGCTATTGTAGCAGCTTCAACTTCCTTGGCAACATCTTCGGCAGCATCTTCGGCAACTTCCGCCGCTGCTTCTGCTTGCTTGGATGCCTCAATGGCTTCAGCTGCAATAGCTTCTGCTTCAGCGGCAGCAGCTAGGGCAATCTTGGCCTGTTCTGCATCAGCTGTAGCCTTGGCTTCCTGTTGGGCAATGCGCGCCTCATCAGCAGCAGCCTTGGCAGCGATGCGTGCCTCTTCTGCAGCAACCTTGGCAGCAGCAGCTTCACGTGCCTTCACCTGGCTCTCGCTCTCTACAACCAAAGAAATCTCTGCACTCTCTTCCTCATAGAGACGGATACGCACAGTGTAGGTGCCTACCATCTTGATGGTGTGTGAAGAGACTTCGATGCGTTTGCGTTCGATTTCAAAACCCAGTTTGCTCAGCTCGTCCTGTACCATTGCCGAGGTGACCGAGCCAAAAAGCTTGCCACTCTCACCTGCAGACAGAACCAGTGTAATAGACGTCTCGTCAAGCTTGGCCTTCAAGTCTGATGCCAGGGTACGCTTTTGATTTTTGCGTTTCTCAATTGCTGCTTGGCGGGAATTGAACAAAGCCTGGTTTGTCCGGTTAAACAGTACCGCAGTACCGGTAGGCAACAGGTAGTTACGTGCATACCCGTCCTTTACAATTACAACGTCTCCCTCTTCTCCGAGGTTGGCGACATCCTGATTGAGAATGATTTTCATAT
>CAZPOJ010000121.1:0-8584 GCA_964588005.1 uncultured Sphaerochaeta sp. | reverse complement strand
AAAGATGGTGGCGAGCATGCAGTTGAGCAGCGCTATGCTCATCAAGCTCCCGAAGTACCGCACCGGAGTATACGAGGCGAAAAGGAACATGAGCATCCCTGCTATGATGGAAAGGGTGGTCAGAATTATGGGCCTTCCTGTCTCCTTGATGGTTGTAGCCACTACCTGCTTCAAAGGGAGGTCCAATGTGCGAAGATTAGACTTGTAGCGCAGGAGGAAGTGGATGGCATCATCGATGCCCGCTCCCACTGCCACCGAGGCGAAGGTCACTGTGATCATATCAAAGGGGATGCCCAGGAGGTACATGAAGATATAGTTGGCCATCACTCCGGTAAGGATGGGTATAAGGGCAAAAAGGGCCTGTGAAAGGGACAGCAGTGCCACTAAAACGACCAGGAAGACCAGGAAAAAGCTGATATAGGTGCTTTTCTTCTGGTCGGACAGCAGGAGGTTGGAGAAGCGCAGCGAGGCATGGGGCTCCCCCCTGATCGTAATCTTGGTTCCATTGGGCAGAAGGGAGAGGTTGTCCTGCAAGACCTCCTCAACGCGCGCTGCGCTGGCGACTGTCATGAGGCCCTTGTCCTTGGCATCATAGTTCTGCACAAAGAGGGCGAGTTCAGAGCCATCCTCGTTGAGGATCGCCCCCAGGTCTGCCTTGCTCTGGTTGTTCATCAGGATCACCATCCTGCTCAACAGGTTGAGCAGCCCCGAGGAGGTGGGTATCCCTGTCTCTCCGCTGTAGACTGAGTTGGCAAAGCTGACGTAGGAGGCAAAGGAGAGTATCTGGATGACATCATCACTTTTCTCAAGTACAGCCTTCTCATAGTCGTACACCTTGGAGAGGTTTTCACTTTGCAGGAAGAAGTTCTTTTCATCAGAGGGTGCTGTTATGGTGAGGATGAAGGGGGCATCACCGCCCATCTTCTGGGCAAAGTGCCGGCTCTCCTTGCCAAAGGGATCTTTTTCCGGCAGGTAGGACATATAGTTGGTGTTGATGCTCACCCGATCCTTGGTGACAAAGTACCCGGCAATGACCACCACCCATATCAGGACAAAGAGAGGCCATCGTCTCAAGACCACCTTGCTTGCCTGATCGACTAACTGCGCGAGGTATCCTGTGCTGTAGGTCTCAAGTTGAAGAGGTTTTGGAGGGGTGACAAGCGTCAGCATGGCAGGCAGGTAGGTTGCCGAGAGTATTGCACAGTAAGTAACACCAACCCCAACAGCTATCCCAAACTCCCTGAGCGCCGGTGTTTTGGAAAAGAGCAGGCTGAGAAACCCAATTACGGTAGTCAGGCAGGCGAAGGCTATGGTACGCAGGATTTTCTTTGTTGATTCGATCGAGTCTTTCCCACTGGTGTAGTTGGCATAGTACTCGCCTATGACGTGGATGGCATAGGAGGAGCCGAGGTTCAGTACCATACAAGGGGTTACGATGTTCACCACCGTTAGGGCGTAGCCAAGCAGCTTCATGGTGCCGAACGTCCATATGATACCAATGATGGACATGGAGAAGGGCAGCAGCATGCTTCGCTTTGCCTTGAAGCTCAAGTAATAGACCAGCAGGATGGCAAGGGCGCACAACCCTAGCAGGGCCTTGAGGTCCCGGCCGAGGTAATGCATCAGGCGGTTGCTCATGACTGCCGTTCCATTGATGTACACCTGTATTCCGCTCTTGCGTAGTCCATCGAGCATTGCCGACAGCTCCTTCTCCCGCACATCGCTCAAAGTTGAGGTCTGAAACGAGAAGAGCATGCTGGTCATGTCTTCACTCACCAGATAGTTCTTGACGATAGGATCCTTTTCTACGCGGCTCTTCAGCAGAGAGGCTTCCTCATCTGTCCAGAGGGTTCTTCCCTGGGTAGGGGAGAAGGGGATACTCCTCAGGCGCGTTCCTCGTTTTTCAAGGGTGACGAAGTTGAGCAGGGAGGAGCTCTCGCTCAACTCCTTGGTATCACTTAGCTCTTGCATGGTTTTCTCTATGAGGGTGAGGTTCTCAGCCGTATAGAGATCCTTTGCCTCAACCATGACCAGGTAGGACGAACTGTAGGGGTAGTCCCCCTCATCCTCTTCGGAAAGAGGCGAGAAGTCTGTGCTGGCGCGAAGGTTTGCATTTGCATTGAGCACCTCCGTATCGAGGGTGAGGTACTCTAGATCCATGGCTTGCCTGGGAGGTGCAGAGTCGCCTGTACCCCCATCAAAGACTTCGGTGTCCTCAATCTGGTACAACAGGTCGGTGTAGTCCCCGCTGAGTTCAAGTGAAACTGCATGGTAGAGAAAGAATATGGTGGTGATGACTATGCACACAAGGGTGGTTTTGCTGTATTTTCCAACAAACGATAACATATCAAATTTCATGATGCTCCTAGTGAGAGGGATAGCTCTCCAGACAAATCGAGCTGATGTCCTGACTGGTTTGGAAGTATTCCGATAATCATATCATAGCTTTGCAAAAAAAAGAAACCCTTCAGATGTGTAACTGGATGGTAGGGAGAGAAAAGGCCCTAATCATACGTTGATTGGGGCCTTGTTGGCAGTTAATCCTTGTAGCGCTTCTTAGGTGGATAATTCCTACTTTTTGCAGGACGGGGACGCGAACTGTAGCGGTCACGGTCGTCACTGTAGAAAGGTCGATCACCATCGCCTGGTCGTGAATCACGTCCATACGGTTGATACTCATCATCTCTTCTTCTTGAGGGCCTTGAGCGGTCATAACCGCCGCCACCTCGTGAAGGGCGGTAGGGGCGATCTTCATATCTGTCGCCTCTGGTCCTTCCGGAAAGGTTCTTGCCATTGGGGTTGTCTGGCTTGGCCCGAGTCACCAAGGGTCTACCCCCAGATCCTCGGTCAGAGAACACCTGGAGGATTCTCTCTGCAACATCGACAGGAGCAGAGACAAACGAGAAGTTGTCCCTGACTGAGACATCCTGCAGATCCCTATCCTGGGCACCTGCCTGATCGACGAGGTAGTCGATCAGCTGTCGCTTGTCCAGACCATCCTTGCGTCCCCTTGCAATAAAGAGCCTTGTGAACCCATCCTGTTCAGAGAAGCCCCGGCCACCACGATCATCACGTGATTGTGGGCCACCGCCGATGGACCTGTACTTGGTGACATCAAGCTGGTCACTGTAGAAGTGATCGAGCAGACCTACTACAACATCTTCGGGATTATTGCCTTCCAGCAGCTCTTGGGCCAACGGCAGGAAAAGGTCGAAGTTAAGGTCCTTGCTGGCAAGCTCAGTAAGGGTGGTGACGATTCTTGCCCTCTTGGTGCTGATGATATCCTCAGCATTGGGAACCGACTCACGGCGAATATCAAACTTCGATGCTCTTCTGATAAAGGTAAAGCGCTTGAACTCACGAGGAGCGACAAAGGTGATGGCAGTTCCCTTCTTGCCTGCACGTCCGGTACGACCCACTCGGTGGATATACGCCTCGGGGTCTTCGGGAAGGGAGAAGTTGATGACGTGGGTGAGTTCCTGGATGTCGATGCCTCGGGCTGCCACATCGGTGGCAACCACTATGTTGATGCTCTTTTCACGCATCTTGGCAAGGATAAGCTCCCGCTGTTTCTGTGAGAGGTCTCCATGAAGGGGTTCAGCACCGTACCCGCGCTCGGATAGCCTGCGCCCGATTTCATCGCACTGTATCTTGGTTCGACAGAAGACCAAGCCATAAAAACTCTCTTCCATGTCGATGATTCTGGTCAGGGCTTCAAACTTGTCGCCCTCTCTCAGTTCAATGAAGACCTGGTCGGTAAGGCTTTCGGTTACTGCATCCTGCTCAATCTTTACCAGTTCAGGAGATTGCATGAATCTTTCTGCTAACCTGCGAATCTGGGGGGGCATCGTGGCTGAAAAACAGAGCATGCGCTTATTGACAGGTGTCTGCTTGAGAACCTCTTCAATGTCATCCACAAAGCCCATGTCGAGCATCTCGTCGGCTTCATCAAGCACGACAAATTTGAGGTTTTCAAGATTGAGGGAGCCCCTGCGGAGGTGGTCCAGGATACGTCCTGGGGTTCCTACCACTACGTGCACGCCTCTGCGAAGCTTACGAAGCTGCAACTCCATCGAGGCGCCACCGTATACGGCGGCTATCTCGAGGTGGCGGTCTCCCTTGAGGGAGTTGATCTCCTCGGAGACCTGAACGGCAAGCTCTCTTGTTGGTGCGAGGATAAGTGCCTGCACCTGATAGAGTGAGGCATCTACGATTTCTAGAATGGGAAGGCCGAAGGCTGCCGTTTTACCGGTACCTGTCTGGGCTTGGCCGATTACATCTACCTGGTCCTTGAGAAGGAGCGGAATGCACGCTGACTGAATCTTGGTTGGCTCTTCAAAGCCTTTTGCCTTGAGCGCAAAAATAGTTTGTGCGGACAGTCCGAGCTCCGCAAAGTTTGTTAAATCTGACATGAATCTCCTGATATTTAAATGGCTGCATGAGTATTGGACAGCCGCGAAATACACATATGTCTGAACACTTTACACAAATGTGCTGGTAGTTTCAAGACAAAGGCATTGCTAATCATCCTTTACCTACCAACGGTTATAGACATCCTCTGCAAATCCAGGAAAACGAGCCAGGGTAAGCTCCTGCTTGTCATCAAGGAGTACCGTACCCGAGAAATAGCCGAATACCTGGTGCTGGCGTGACTGTATCAAGAGGAAATTGGTAGTCGAGTTGCGGTCGACAGCGGGCTGGAAGTCCAGGTTCAAGCGATTGTCGTTTGAGGTAAACTTCCAGGGCAGCAGATAATCATCCTCAGGGATGTGAAAGGTAACCTCGTCAAGCTTATGGATTACCCCGTCGTAGAAGAGGGCGTTTTCGCTCGCTGGGGTACGGTCGGAAAACCCATAGCCCAGATTAAAGCCGAAGGGTATATTTTCAAGCAGGCCCGAAGCAGAGCTCCAGTACCAGCGGTTCTGGTAGGTCCATCTTCCCCGTCCCCAGTCCAGGACTCCCCATGTCTCACCTAGGCGCAGGGTCTCCTTTTCCAAGCCTCGCCTGATGGTTCCCTCCGCCGGCATGCAGTTTACCTTCTCGTTGAGATAGAATGCAGATCGCTTCTCCTTCCAGCTGGTTGCAATATTGATACTCTCCATTTCCGGTTTCTGCGTGAGAATGACATTTACATCAAGGCCGACCCTTCCATCAGGCAGCTCAAGGTCAGGACAGGCAAACATCAGGTGCCGTTTTTCCCCTCTTTTTATAAATGCAAAGCGAAGCTCGTCGTTTGACCATGCAACTTGGCTATCCTCTGTGGAGGTCGCACTCAGCCCCAGCTTTCCCAGAGGGAAGAACTTGATGGCGTCCTTTTGTGCAAATGCCTTCCTATTGAAGTCACTGTAGGAGATAGCAAAGACAGCAGCATAACCGAGGTCGCTGAAGGTGGCTGTGACGGCATAGCCCTCCCTTTGGTTGATAAGGGCGTAGTAGTCCCACTCTTTTATTGCAAGCTTGGACGCCTTGATATCTTTGCGTCTGTACTGCCACAGGGGTTTTCTTGCCCACCCCTCTTCGGTGATATGTCCCTTCTTATCCAGCAAGGGGATAGGTTTTGTAATCTCATTTTGCATGGAAACCTCCTCAAGTGGGGTCTCAGATACCCCAGTCATCAACAGTATAGGTCCTAACCAGAACTTTTGTGGGATTATTTTTATCGAACGTGAGAACTTTCACCCCCTTTGCATGGTTTCTTGAACCATAGGAGCCATAACTAGCACTTCGTCCTGTGTGCAATTCTATCCCCTCCCAGATTCCATGAAAGTCGTTGAGATGATCATGCCCGGAGAAGGTGGCAACAGTGTTGCCGTCTTCCAGCATAGCCTCAAAGAGGCCGGTATTCTCCCAGGGGACATTTACCATCTGGTCCCCCATGACCCCGAGGGCCTCTCCACTCTCCCACAACAGGGCGTATTCGGGTAGGGGGATATGAAAGAATGCATAGAGGGGAACGGCACCCAAGCCTTGGGCTACCCACTGGTACCAAGCTATCTGGGAGGGGTAGATGTAATCAGGGCCCTTGCCCCCCTCGTAGACGCGGTGGTCATGGGAATCCAGCAACATCAGGGCTTGCACCACCTCGCCCTGGTCTGTCAGGGCGATGATATAATCACTTTCCCCAAGTACCCAGCTCTCCCCTCGTGAAAATAGGGCATGGGGGTACTCTTCGAGCATATCACCCAGCGTGAGGCGGTCATGGTGGTACTCTCCATCATGGTTGCCGAACGTGTACGCCCAGTAGCGCTGGTGTTCCTCCATGAATTGGGCAAACTCCCTGAGCATCTTTTTTCCATCGAAGCTGAACAGGAGGTCCCCTGTGATGAGCGTAAGGTGGGGATCACTCTCCACAAAGGCTTTTTCTAGCAGGGCATAGACTTTGTTCCTATTTGCAAAAGGCCCTCGGCGCAGATGGAAGTCTGTTCCCCAGAGCAGGGTAAACTTCCCGTCTGCAGGATATGTGAGTGTGAAGGCTTTCTTCTGTTCTACGGCACGAGTGAGGTCGTATGGATCTTGAGGTAGCTCAAAGAGCTCTGTATGGCGGCAGACCTCTTCATATACTTTGGTCCGGGTCAACCCTAGGTACACGACAAGAAATATCAGGAGGGACAAAAGGCAGAGGGAGAGGATCAAGGGTATTAGAGGGTGGCGGGATTTCTTCTTTGTGTATAAATGTTTTTTCATAGGACCTATATGGAGAAGTATAGCAGAGAGACACAGTGGATGCAGGCAGGGGGGTGGGCATGAAAAAAGCTGGCCGAAGCCAGCTCTTTCATGTACCGCCCTTTAGTATCAGCCTTCGCCCAGTATGGTGGAGAAGAAGGTTCCAAGGAAATTATCCTGGAACTGATCTGAAGTATAGAGAGCTTGGGAGAGGTCCTGCTGATTTTGTGAACCACTGAGATAGTTGTAGAACATCTGGATGTAACTACCCATACCTTCATCGGTTGTCTCTTCTGCAGGTTGTACCACCAAGTAGGAAGCGTTGCTCTTGATAGGCTCAAGGACGCTCCCCAGTTCAGCAGCATAAAGCTTCTGAGCTATCTCCTCTGAGGTTGCAGCGCTTGCAAGCATGCCCTGAGGGTCTGTCGTGCTTAAGTTGTTCATATAGGTGGACTGTGCCATGTTGTACGGAGTACTGCCGACAGTGACCACATCAAGTTCGGCATTCTCAGCAGCAGTGGCAAAATCATCCTTGGCTTCCTGGGCAAACTCCTGGGCTAAGGTGAGCAGGTACTCATCCACTGTAGGGTCATCACTGGAGACAAGGTAGGCCTTGACCATTGAAAGTACGCCTGGGTCTGCATAGTCTGCTTCAAGGGGGGTGGAGTCAAGCCTATAGATAGACCAGGCTCCGGGTCCTTCGAGGGGTCCGATCACATCACCGCTATTTGCAGTCAGGAGTTTGGTGGCATCTTCAGGGTTCTTGAAGTTCGAGACAAGTCCGAAGTAGTAGACTTGGCCGACCTTGCCTTCGTCGGCAGCGTAGGAGTCCTTGCTGGAGGAGAGAGCGGCCTCTTCAAAGGTTTTCTCACCGCTTGCTATTGCAGCGGTAAGTTCTTTTCCCTCTTCCTCTGTCTCTACGCTGATGATGCTCAGGTCCATGCTGTAGAACAACTGCTTGTTCTCCAGGGCATAAAGACTGGCTTTTTCATCAGGATAGAGTGATGCATTGAAGTTGACATAGTTAAAAGTACGTCCATTAGAAGCCATCTTGGCAACATAGTCTGCCTCAGCGGAGGACGAGAGAGCGCTGCCAATATCATCGATGACGATCTGGTAGGGGAGTGCCCTACGGATGGACTTCTCTATGGATGCCTTGTTTTCAGCAGTTGCCTTCTGGTAAAGCTCAATATCGAACTTACCGTCCTTGTTGTATGCACCGCTACTGATGATGGCTCGGTTGACCACTTCATCTGCAGCAATGAGACCTGCCTTGGTAGCAAGCTGGTTTACTGCGGTATAGAGGACTGTACTGTCATAGGCACTTTTCCATATCTGGTAGAGAGTCTGGGTGGCGTTATCGCCTGTATTCTTGTACTGACCACCAAAGTTCTGCACCTGGTCGTAGAAATAGTTGCCATATGCATACTTGATATCTTCCTTGCCGTATTTACCAAAGACAATACCATCGGCATTCGAGGGCCCTATGAATGCTTGTATGGCTGGTGCCAAAACAAAGGAGGCAGCGATCAGCAATAGGATGAGCATGCCAAAAACCCAGCCTATGGTTATCTTTTTCTTGGGCTTTGCAACAAGAACTTTTTGTTCTTTCTCAACGTTGCCACTCTTCTTGCCTTTCTTGAAGTCGAGTACTTTAGACTCTCCTCCACCTTTCTTGTCGCCTGTTTTATCGTTTGAAGACATCATAAACCTCTTTGTTGCCAAACATTTTCCGCTTTTGCGGACATTCTTATGAAAAATACCATTAAGCCTAGACACTGTCAATGAAATGATGCGTAAAAGGCAAAAAGGAAAAAAAGAGGAAACCCAAAGAGAGGCAAGCAGGAAAGTGGCCATAGCCAAGAAGTGGTTTTACCTCTTATTGACAATTAGGGGGGCAACAGCTATATTTTACCTCGGC
>CAZPOJ010000120.1:1249-8593 GCA_964588005.1 uncultured Sphaerochaeta sp. | reverse complement strand
GGGCTCAAGGCGATGTACCCTGCAACTCCCTATGATGTGAAGGGCATGCTCAACTTTGCTTTGCGTGGTACCGACCCTGTGGTATTCTTTGAAAGCCAGAAGCTCTACGGTATCGGTGAGCAGTTTGTGAAGGAAGGGGTGCCTGAGGGCTACTATGAAATTCCTGAAGGTGAGCCAGCTATCAAGCGAGAGGGCGATGCCCTTACGCTAGTGACGTTGGGACCTTCACTCTACACAGCAATGAAAGCTGCTGAGAGGCTCGAGGCAGAGTTTGGCATGCAGGCTGAGGTCATCGACCTGAGGTGGATCAACCCCCTCAAGTATGAGATGCTCATCGAGAGCGTGAAGAAGACCGGCCGTTGTGTCATGGTCACCGACAGTGCCGAGAGAGGAAGCTACCTGCATACGGTCGCATCCAACCTCAGCCGTCTGGCTTTTGAGTACCTTGATGCTCCTGTTGTGGTGGTGGGATCCAAGAACTGGATCACTCCTCCTGCCGAGATGGAAGAGTTCTACTTTGCCCAGGCCTCCTCAGTTCTGGATGCCATTCATGAGCAGGTACTCCCTCTTCCCTCCTATGTCCCTGTCTATAACTACACCGATGGTGAGTTTCATCGCACGAGCCGTGAAGGCGTATAAATGAGAACTGACGAGGTACCCATGGATTTGCAACAACTGGAAACAGCCATCAATAGCCCCGAGCTTCCGACTCGCCTCCAGGCGAGCCGGGAGCTCGGCTCTCTGATCGAAAAAGGCTCGCTGAGTCGCAAAGCTTTAGAGGAGGTGAACAACCATGTACATACCACCTGGTCGTTCAGCCCCTATGAGCCTTCAGCGGCAGCCTACGCTGCGTGGAAGGCAGGCCTTGGGATAGTCGGAAGTATCGACCACGACAGCATTGGCGCTGCCCCTGAGCTGCTTCAGACAGCACAGGATCTGGGCATTGCCAGCACTGTCGGCTTTGAGCTGAGGGTGAGTTTTCTGGACACACCCCTGGCGAATCGGAAGATCAACAACCCCGACTCCCCCGGTATTGTCTATATGTGCGTCCATGGGGTGCCCCATCAGAAGATTGATGAGGTCTCAGCATTTCTGAAGCCTGTGAACCTGGAGCGCAACAAGCGCAATAAGGCACAGGTGGAGGCTCTGCAGTCGATGGTCGGCCCCTATGGCTTCGACCTTGATTTTGAACGCGATGTGCTGCCTCTCTCCCATGCTGATAAGGGAGGTTCCATCACCGAACGCCATATCCTCTATGCAATGGCCAGCCAGTGCATAACGATGTTTGGCAAGGGTGAGGGTGTGCTTAGATTTTTAGAAAAAGACTTGAAGATAGCACTTTCTCAGCAGGTGCAATCCTTGTTGCTCGATATGGACAATCCTCACTACGTCTATGACCTGTTGGGTGTGTTCAAGAGTAACTTCCTCCCCCGTTTCTTTATCCAGCCGGCAAAGGCCGAGTGTCCTGATGTACGTGATGTGGTTGCCTTTGGCAACAGCATAGGGGGTATTCCAGCTTACGCATACCTAGGCGATGTCGCCCAGAGTGTGACCGGGGATAAGAAGGCTGAGAAGTTTGAGGATGACTTTCTGGTAGAGCTGCTGGATCTGCTCGTTGATATCGGCTATCCGGCAATCACGTATATGCCACCAAGAAACACCCTCGAGCAGATGCATAGGCTGCAAGGCCTTGCCAAGGAGCGCAACCTGATGGAGATCAGCGGTGTGGATATCAACAGTTCACGCCAGAGCATGAACTGTCCCGAGCTGCTGCAACCCTCTTGTCGCCACCTTGTCGATTCGGCTTGGGCACTTGTCGCCCATGAGAAACTGGCTACCCGGGATGCAAAGCTCGGTCTGTTTCATCCGGAAAATCCTTATGCAGGAAGAAGCCTTGATGAGAGGCTTGTCATGTACGCCTCCTTGGGTAGGAAGATGGATAGCCGTCACCCCTTGGAACTCATCAAACTATTTGAATAGGAGTAAGGTATGGTCCGTTTTACAGAGAAGATACTTGAAGAGTTACCCCCTGTCATCAGAGGCCTGACCTTTGATGGGGTGAAGGGGCTCTTTGTCCACACCACGGAGGGCAAGAGCGCAGACTTGACTCTCTCCCCGGTTGAAGAGGGGGATGAGGTGTTGCGCATCACCACCCGCTGGATGGCAGAGTTCACCACCTATTGTGGGAAGAATAACCTCTATCCTGCGGTCATCGGCATTGAGGGCAGGACAATCCAGTTTGGTCTTGGAACCAACTACGATGAAGCGGCGAGGGGCGAAGGGGTCTCCTCTATAGTCTCCCTGCCGCCTTCAACAACGCGTGATGATGTGGTCAGGGACAAGATAGTCCTGGTCACCGGAGGTGCCCAAGGCTTTGGCGAGGGGATGGTCCGCGCCCTGAGTGAAATGGGTGCTTTTGTCTATATCGCCGATATGAACAAGCAGGGGGCAGAGGACCTTGCAGCGAGCCTGAACTATGTTGCGTGTATCACAGTGGCCAAGGCCCTCCATGTGAACGTGACAGACGAAGCCTCGGTAGAGGCTATGATGGACGAGGTTGTTCGGGAAACCGGGGGCCTTGATCTGTTTGTCAGTAATGCAGGGGTCCTTCGTGCAGGCTCTGTTAAGGAGATGACCCTGAAGGACTTCGAGTTTGTCACCAGTGTTGACTATACCGGGTTCTTCATCTGCAGCAAGTACTCCTCAATTGTGATGGCTTTGCAGAATGTTGCCTCACAAGCCTACTTTACAGATTTGATCACCATCAGCAGCAAGTCGGGCTTGGAAGGATCCAATAAGAATGGAGCCTATGCAGGTGCCAAGTTCGGCACCATCGGGCTCACCCAAAGTTTTGCCCTCGAACTTATCGAGGACAACATAAAGGTCAATGCAGTCTGTCCTGGAAATTTCCTCGATGGCCCGCTTTGGTCCGACCCTGAGAAGGGGTTGTTTGTCCAGTACCTCAATACAGGAAAAGTTCCAGGTGCAAAAACCGTAGAAGATGTAAGAAGGTCCTATGAATCGAAAGTCCCTATGGGCCGCGGTTGCACAACCGAGGATGTCATGCGGGCGATCTGTTACATTGTCGAACAAAAATATGAGACAGGCCAGGCTGTACCGGTAACCGGCGGCCAGGTCATGCTCAACTAAGAGAGTACTATGAAAACACGTGCAGCTAGACTTTATGGATCTAATGATATTCGAGTCGAAGAGTTTGAACTACCCGCAATCAAGGAAGATGAGATCCTTGCCAAGGTAATTGCCAACAGCATCTGTATGAGCGACCACAAGGCCGCCGAGCAGGGAGCAAGCCATAAGAGGGTCCCCTCTGATGTGGCAACGAACCCCATCATCATCGGCCACGAGTTCTGTGGTGAGATCATTGAGGTTGGCAAGAAGTGGCAGGACAAGTTCAAGGCCGGATCTAAATTCTCAATCCAGCCCGCCATCAACTATGAAGGCACCCTTGATGCCCCCGGCTACTCCTTCCCCTATGTTGGAGGAAATGCCACCTACGTTATCATCCCTCACCAGGTGATGGATATGGACTGCCTGCTCACCTATGAAGGGGACGCTTATTTCCTCGGTGGCCTTGCCGAGCCTGTCTCCTGTGTTGTCGGGACATTCCACGCGATGTACCATACCAAAAGTGGTTCCTACAAGCACCATATGGGTATTGTAGAGGGCGGTAACCTTGCTATCCTTGCAGGTGTCGGTCCCATGGGCCTTTGTGCTATTGACTACGCCATCCATTGTGACCGTAAGCCAGGAAGACTTGTTGTCACCGATATTGATGATGCGCGCCTCAAGCGTGCTGCAGAAGTCTATACTGTAGCGGAAGCAAAAAAGCATGGTGTAGAACTCATATACCTTAATACTAAATCTGTTGCTGATCCTGTCGCCAAGCTCATGGCCCTTACCGATGGCAAGGGGTATGACGATGTTATGGTCATGGCTCCTGTGAGAGCCCTGGTCGAGCAGGCTGACAGTATCCTTGGCCGCGACGGTTGTCTCAACTTCTTCGCAGGTCCCGAGCGTAAGGATTTTGCAGCTACGTTGAACTTCTATAATGTCCACTACGCTTCAACGCACATTGTGGGCACCAGCGGTGGAAATACCGATGACATGCGCGAGTCCTTGGAGATGATGGGTCGGGGCGAACTCAACCCTGCAGGACTGGTAACTCACATTGGTGGCTTGCAAGCAGTACCTGAAACTACCATCAACCTTCCTTCCATCCCTGGTGGCAAGAAGATGATCTACCCCCATTTTGATTGTGAGCTGACAGCAATCGAGGATTTTGCAGAGGTGGGCAAGACCAAGCCCCTGTTTGCCGAACTCGACAAGCTGGTAAAGAAGCATAATGGACTATGGTCAGCTGAAGCTGAGGCATACCTCTTGGCAAATTGCGAGGAGTAGGGATGAAAAAGCACATCGCAGTAGACTTGGGCGCTTCCAACGGTCGCGTAATTGTGGGCGACCTTACGAATTTCGAGGTGGTGCACCGATTTGTAACCCACAACGACCAGATCTTGGGGGAGTTTTACTGGAATCTGCTCGGACTGTTCTCTGAAATCAAGACTGGGTTGAAGAAAGCCTTCGCCCAGTATGGCTCACAGATAGGTTCGATCGGCATCGATACCTGGGGGGTCGACTATGTCCTGTTGGACAGCACTGGCGCTCCGGTATCGCTTTGCTACCACTATCGTGATAGCAGAACCGATGGCATGATCGAGGAAGTGTCAGAAAAGTTGGGTGGTAAGATGCGGGTCTTTGAAAAGACCGGCATCGCCTTCAACTCGTTCAACACCCTCTTTCAGCTTGCAGCGATGCAGAAGATGCGCCCAGAAGCACTCGCTTCTGCCCGTCACTACCTCTCGATTCCCGACCTGTTGGCCTATTGGCTGACAGGGGTGATGAAAAATGAGAGGACCCATGCCTCGACCACCCAGCTCTATGATCCCTTTGCCAAGACATGGGCATGGGAGCTCATCGATGAGATGGGGTTCGATAAGGCTCTGTTTGGCGAGATAGTCGACAGTGGGACCGTCATCGGTCCCCTGACGGCATCTCTCTGCCATGAAGTTGGTTCTCCCCCTGAAGTCCTGGTGATAGCAAGTGCAGCGCACGACACAGCCAGTGCCGTCGCTGCAGTGCCTGTATCCAAAGGTGAAGTACCTCTTTATATCTCAAGCGGGACCTGGTCTCTCTTGGGTGTGGAGATAGAGGAGCCTATCATCACCAAGCTTGCCTTGGACAGTGGCTTTACCAACGAGGCGGCAGCAAGTGGGAATGTGCGCTTTTTGAAGAACATCATGGGCATGTGGATCCAGCAGGAGTGTGTACGCCATTGGGAGAGCCTTGGCGAGGAGATATCCTGGAAAGAGCTGGATAAGGAGACCCTTGCCTGCTCGGCCTATGAGGGGTATATCGATCCTGCTGACCAGCGCTTCCTCAAGCCCAACAGCTATGACAACCTCATGGTCGACCGCATCAAAGAGTGGTGTGTCGAACATGGACAGCTTCCCCCTTCCTCAAAGGGTGAGTTCATGGTTGCCATCTATAGGGGACTTGCAAAGATCTACGCCCTTTCCATCCGACAGCTGGAGGAGATAACTGCTAAGAAGTTCACCTCCCTCTACATCATAGGTGGTGGGTGCAAGAATGAGATCCTCGACCAGTGGACAGCCACTGAGACAGGCCTCACAGTCTATGCAGGTCCTGTGGAGGCAACAGCCTTGGGCAATACTCTGATGCAGATGTATGCCACAGGTGCGATTGCAACACTCCAGGAGGGAAGGGACATGATCAAGCGCGAGCAGAAGGTGAGGGTCTTTCATCCCTGATCATCTTGATCGTTTGTTCTATATTTTCTGATGGGAGCTAGGTTCTAGCTCCCAATCTATTGTGCGCGTTTTTAAGGAAAAGAGAGAAGGGATGGGTGACCTCAGTTCATTAATCAACAAGAGATGCTTGATGCATCAGGATTATTTTGAGAAGAATGATGGTATTGTGTCAACGTATGGTTTTGCTAAAAGTATAGTAGAATTCTTTGCCGGCTTGGATTGACGGCAATGCAAGATTGTTATATCAAATACAAGCTGAACAAAAAGATGCGGTTAAGCTTCTTTTATAGGAATGGGTCCCGCCGGGTTCCGGACAGATTCATTCCGATTTTTTTTGTATCTCAATGATACACATACGTACTTGCTGACCAGACTAGTGCCTGACTAAGAGAGGAAGCCCGCCATTGCATGCAACGGCGGGCTTCTAAATCAAGCTTCTCTGGCAAGCTTTTCCACCATCCCTACGACACTAGCTGCAGAGAGTCGCCAAGGATGATGACAATAGGCTTTTTTACATCTCCCTTGAGTCCCCGTATTCAACACCACCGGTGATCGACCAACCACCGTCAACGTGGAACACTTGTCCGGAAACGAAAGATCCGTCCTCTAACAGATAGACTACTGCTGAAGCAAGTTCATCAGGCTGGCCCCATCTGCCAATAGCTGTTGTTGCGATGCTGTTTTTGGCACCTTCCTCAGTTTCAAGCGTTGCTCTGTTGATCGAGGTTTCGATTGTCCCGGGAGCTACACTGTTGATAAGGATTCCCTGGCGTCCGTACTCGACTGCAGCCTGCCTGGTAAGGGCTTCCACTGCGCCCTTGGATGCTGAATAGGATGCAAGACCTTGAAGGCCTTTTGATCCTGCCAATGACGAAATATTCACAACTCTACCACCGCCACGTTCAAGCATGCTTGGTATCACTGCCTGCATGCCAAGCCACACGCCCTTTGCATTGATGTTCAGTACGGTGTCCCAAGCCTCTTCGGTAAGGTCGACCACTGTATCAGCGCTGACTCTGTTTACCACACCTGCAACAGCGACAAGATAATCAACGCCGCCGAACTCTGTTTTTACTTCGGACATCAT
Source organism: uncultured Sphaerochaeta sp. (assembly GCA_964588005.1). Taxonomy (GTDB): domain Bacteria; phylum Spirochaetota; class Spirochaetia; order Sphaerochaetales; family Sphaerochaetaceae; genus Sphaerochaeta. The sequence continues at coordinate 1,660 of CAZPOJ010000120.1, read as the reverse complement.
TTTTTTCCAATCAGATGCGATGCTCACGTCAATTTTCTTACTTACTGCACGCCCACCTTGGGCCTTGATGCTTTTAACCGTATCTTCAGCTCCTTTCAGATCGGCACACACGACAGAAACGCCTTTTTTTGCAAGCTGTGTTGCAACAGCTTGGCCTATTCCTCCATACGCTCCTGTAACAATTGCTATTTTATTTTGCTTAGTCATACATATCTCCTTTGTAACGCAGGGTGAAAACCAAAGGAGGGATACATACTTTTTAGATAAAGATACAACAATCGCTCCTATTGGAGAGCCGTTGGCTATCTTGGTTTTATCCTGCACAAAACTATTTCCGGTATAGCCGGATACCTAAAAGATACTAATATAGTACGATATAGTCAAATTTGCCTAAAAGTGTGCATATCAAAC
>CAZPOJ010000120.1:0-1149 GCA_964588005.1 uncultured Sphaerochaeta sp. | reverse complement strand
CCTAAAAGTGTGCATATCAAACAGTTTTACATCTTGCGGTAGGCAGTTCTATTTGAAGGACGGTAATAATAGCATACCTGTAGCAGGTTGGTTTTTATCCCTAGTTTCACTACAATACCTATATTACGAATTGTAGGTTAGGGAAATGCAGAAAAACGAACACGCTACTATCAAGGACGTCGCTCTTTTGGCAGGAGTATCCATCGCTACTGTCAGCAGGGTGCTGAATAACCTTGGGGTAGTGAATGCTGTCACTGAGGAAAAAGTACTCAAGGCTGTTAAGACGCTCAACTACCAACGCAATGCTGTCGCCCGCTCCCTGAAGATGAGAAGGACCAAGAGCATCGGTATCATAGTCCCTGAGATCTCCAATAATTTCTTCACTGAGATAGTCGAGCAACTCGAACGGTTGCTCGGTCCCCTGGGCTATGCCTTGCTGCTCTGCTCGTCCGGGAACAGCATGGAGGAGGAGAAGCTAAAGCTCTCCCTGCTGTTGGAGCGTAATGTCGATGCCCTGGTGGTGGTCCCGGCAAGTAATGTGGGTACACATTTTACCCTTCCTGCATTGAAGGCTACCCCGCTAGTCATGCTGGACCGGGAGATAGCAGGCCTGGCTTGTGACCTGGTCCTTGTTGATAATAGAAAAGGCTCTTATGACCTGACCAGTGCCCTTATCCGTGATGGGCATACACGGATAGGTTTCCTGGGGGGGAAGCCAACAGTGCACACCTCAGTTGAGCGACTGCGAGGGTATCTTGATGCCATGAGAAGAAACAACCTCCCTGTTGAAGAGGAGTTTGTCATGCAAGGTGGTATGAGCCAGAGGTCCGGTTACGCCTTGATGCAACAAGCCCTTGCAAAAGAGAACTGTCCGAGTGCTTTTTTTGTGGTCAACGATATGGTACATATCGGGGCAACCAGCTGCCTTGCAGCAGAAGGAAGCGAGCAAGAGTGCTCCAGGATGGTCTTTGCATCCTTTGACCATATGTTCTATGCGCCTCTTCTTAAGTTTTGCCATTATGCTGCTGCCCAACCTATCGATCAGATTGGGCAGAGTGTGGCGGATATACTTATCCGCCGGATGGCCGGTGATATGGATGATTTTCCCACCAAAATGGTATTCTCACCAACCATCCACGCCATATAAAA
>CAZPOJ010000119.1:0-8597 GCA_964588005.1 uncultured Sphaerochaeta sp. | reverse complement strand
GCCGAAAGTGCCGACAAGAGTTCTCCAACACTGAGAAGTACCCCTTCTTTCACGTTTCTTTCAAGGGTAAAGATCGTAGGGTTGTCTGCCGAAGGGGGAGCTAATACCAGAGACCCTCCCTCCAGCCCATGACCGCTGAAGCTGAAGATGGTCAGGTCTTTCTCTGTAAGCAGGGGTTTCAATGCCTCTATCTGCTCTAGTACGTTGTTTTTAGTAGGAAGGGAGCTATAGGCACTAGGATCATCATAGGCATATATAAGACGAGCCTTGGATCTCTCAAGAAGCTCTCCCCCTCGCTGCATGAGGGGGTAGGATCTGTAGGTTCGCCGATGTCTATTGCAAAGACTTTCCAGACAAGCATCAAGCTCAGTCCCGTCGTTGAGGGTTCCTTCCAGATAGGTGACATCAGTGCCATGGTAGTTCAGGGCCACATAGATTGCATGGATGGAGCCAAGGGGCTCTTCTGTCACGAAGAGCTCACAGCCTTGGAATAGCAAAACGAACAGAACAAGGGATAACAGTATCTTTTTCACAAGCACACCTCAAAAAGTAAGAGGGTAGATCATATCATTCGCTTCAGAGGTTGAACAACACCAGGTCCAAGGGGCCTCCGGTGGTCATGGGGTGTTGGTGTTTTCCCTGATACTTCGTTAACGAAAAACGAGAAGGGATGATCTGGTTGCTTTTTATGTATTCAAACAGCCCGTCGACGGTGATCTGTCCATCCTTTGCAACTGGAGGATAGGTAGGGCTTATTTGCGAAAGGTCATCGTCATGGGGATGGTCCCATCCCAAAGCCTTCAGCAAGGCTTGGGAAAAAAAGCCATGGTCGTGGTTTGTCTCCTCTATTAAAGGGTTTTCATAGGAGTCAGCATGGGCACTGGCGGAAAGCACATAGAGGTCGGGCTTCTCATACGGGTCGGAAGAGTGGTAGGTCTCAAAGAATTTTTGGATTGAGTTGCTGATGACCGTGTTGGTTGAAGAGGGACTTTTTTCTACAAACATACCACTGAAACAGCTGTCCAGGATGACAAGCTTCTTGCCTTTGATAGCGGTCACGAGTGAAAGCAACTCGGTAGGACTCATCAGTGTATTAGCGACTAAAGAGGCCTGCCCCAATACAAGCTTGCCACTGTTTTCCTCGCCGTGGCCTGAGTAGGTGAGAATGGTAAGGTCGTCTTCAGTGGTAATGTTCGCCAGGGCAGTCAAACGGTTTATGACATTACTCTTGGAAGGGTAGAGCTCGTCAAGAGTGTCCGGGGTCTCTCCTTCCTGAATCATGAGAAAGCTCTGGTGCTCCCTGCCATCTCTTTGGGCAACCTTTGAGAAGGCTCTCTGAAGCTCTTTTGCATCAGGAATTGTCCCATACAGGTGATTGTAAGAAGAGTCTTGATAATCCAAGGCTATGTGTACGGTGTATATGGTCCCGTTCCTTGCAGGTTCATCCATGAAGAGCTCACAGGATGTGATCAGCAGGAGGCTGAACAAGGTGAGTAGCATAAGGAGTTTTTTCATGGCTTCTCCTGTTTCTTGTGTGGGGATAGGCTATAGCGAAGGCCTACTCCCAGCATAGGGGCGGTTATCTCCTTTCTTAGATGGATGGTAAGGGGGATGGTGATATCCATAGCATGCATCGTTGTCTCGAATACCCTGAACTGCGGCCCTAGTTGCAAGGAGTAGGAGATGAAGGCCTCCTTGATGGAGCGGTAGTAGTTGGCTTCGCTGCTGATACTGGAAAAAATGGCGAAGTTATGGTTTATCTGGTAGGTGGCGCGTACCTTGAACCCAATAGCATTAAAGCCTCTTCCCTGGTAGTTGCCAAAGGGGATGGAGGGTGTGACGAACAGGGCATGCAAGTCCAGGCCCAGGGAGAAAGTCTCTGCTTCGTAGCCGAACAGTCCAAGGGCTAGCGAGGTTGTATTGCTGCTTCGAAAAGGTATCTCATCATCAAAGTGGGGGATTGCTGCGTAGTAGGAGTTTGAGATATCGAAGGCATAAACAATCTTTCCCTTCGAACAAAGAGGGTTGCTCGTGATGAGAAGTAGGAGTAGGAAGACCAAAAATGCTCGTCTCATATCTTTAGTATACAGATATGAGACGATAGTGCTATTCCCTAGGTAGGGTATATTTGCTAATAAGGCAGTAATATACCATCGAGGAACTGTCTGGTCTTCTCAAGCCTGACAGAGAGCCTCACCACATTCGATCGCGGGCGATCGAGGGAGTGGGCTATGATAGTCTCTCCATTCCAGAGCAGGGTGACCCTAAAATGGTCCCCTTGGAACTCACAGGAGACCATCTGGGCATCCTTGAACTCTAGGTGGGGGAAGAACTCAGGAAGGGGCAGGGAGCGGTCATCCTGGACCACAACATGTTCAGGACGGAAGAAGAGCGTATGTTCACCTTCAAGGGGCTTGGTGGCCTCTGTCTCTTCTTGAGGGTTGGTAAAGATGAGGTTGTAGGGCAGGATGTTGCCCTCCCCCATGAAGGAGGCGACAAAGAGCGACTGTGGCTTGTGGTAGATATCCTCGCCTGTACCGCTTTGGCCAACTCTTCCGTCTTGCATCACTATGATGGTATCGGCAATGGCAAGGGCTTCTTCCTGGTCATGGGTTACGTAGACGGTGGTGATGCCTGTCTCGTCATGGATTCTTCGTATCTCGGTGCGTAGGTGCTTGCGTAGCTTGGCATCGAGGGCCGACAGCGGCTCATCAAGGAGGAGCAGCTGTGGCTGGGAGGCAAGGGCTCGGGCCAAGGCGACCCGCTGTCGCTCCCCTCCGGATAGCTCTTGGGGCTTGCGCTTCTGGTAGCCTCTAAGCGAGACCAGGTCGAGCAATCGTTCCACCTCCACCATGCGTTCTCTTTTTTTGATGCTCCGCAGTTTCATAGGGTAGGCGATGTTCTGTGCCACGTTCATATGGGGAAAGAGCGCGTAGTCCTGGAACACCATGGCTATCTCCCTTTCATGTACCGGGTCGTTGATGATATTTTTCCCATTGAGGAGGATAGTTCCCTCCTCAGGGGTAATGAGCCCTGCAATAAGTTGCAGCGTGGTGCTCTTGCCACAGCCAGAGGGGCCGATGATGCAGGCGAGTTCCCCTTCCTTGACGGAAAAGGAGGCATCGAGGGCGAAGTCCTGGTAGGACGCCTTTAAGGTACAGCTCAGACCCTTATCGACCATTGTTCTCTCCCTTTGCCAGTTCACTGACGAGAAATACGATACTGCAAACAAGAATGAGGATGCTTCCAAGGGCGCAGGCACCTTGGAAGTTATAGGAGCCTATCAGGCGGTACATAATTATAGGAAGGGTGATGATGGCGCTGTTTGCCAAGGTCAAGGTTGCCGTGATCTCCCCCATGCTGAGGGCGAAGGCAAACATTCCTCCGGTTATCAAGGCCCCTTTAAGCAGGGGGATTTCAATGAGGAAGAAGGTGCGTAGGGGACTTGCTCCCAGGGTAAGGGAACTCTGGATATAGGAGAGGGGCATCTTACGGTACTCGGGCAGTATCGTCCTCAGGACAAACGGGATGGCGATGACCATGTGTGCAAGCACTACCAGCGTGTAGCCCACCGAAACCCCTCCGCGAATCTTGTTTGCGATCAAGAAGTAGCCCAAGCCGATGATAACCGAGCTGACGGCCATAGGCAGCATGCCGAACAGCTCCAAAGCTGAAGAGGCGAAGCCCTTCTTGCGGATGGCCGTTGCCAAGGTCAGGGCGATGGGAACTGTTACCAAGGCAACCAAGGCGGCAATGAGCAGGCTGTTGGTCAAGGCCTGGAGGGATGAACCCATATGGCCTGTCCCTCTTTCCAGGGCGAAGAGCTGACGATACCACTTGAAGCTGAAGCTCTCACTCCCCGAGCGGGTAGCCGAGGCCATGAAGGAGCGTACTACAATGGAGACTATCGGCCCGAGGATGAACAGCAGTGTTGCCACCGAGTAGATGAGGGCAAGCAGTTTTCCTGTGATGGTGGGCTTCTTTTTTGCGAGGGGGTTGGAAGTGGTGTTGTACTCCTCACTCCTGGCGAGCATCTTCTGGCTCTTGTTGTACCAGATGAGCAGTGCCGAGGTGATGATGATGGAGAAGAGCGAGAGCGCCGCAGCCCCACCGCTATCCATGGAGGTGCGTGCCAGGCGGTATATCTCAACTTCCATCGTGGTAAACTGGGGCCCTCCTCCCAGGACCAGGATGATGGCGAAGCTGTTGTAGCAGAAGAGGAAGACCAGCGTTGCTGCTGAGATGATCGAAGGGGCGAGCCTCGGTAGCGTGATGGTGAAAAAAGCCTCTCTCTTTTTTGCACCCAAGGTCCATGCAGCCATCTCGCAGTTCGTATCCATATGCTCCCAGTAGGTTGATACGAGGTTCATCACAATAGGGAAGTTGAAGAAGGTATGGGCAAGGATGATAGCCTTGAAGGAGTAGAGAATCTTGATCGGCGGCTCCTCAAGGGAGAAGACACTCATGAGAAACTGGTTGAGAAAGCCGTTGTTGCCAAAGAAGATGACAAAACCCAGAACAACGAGGATCGAGGGGATGACGAAGGGTACGATTGTAAGAGCCCTGAGGAACCGCCTGCCCCTGAAGGAGTAGTTTGCCAGGAGGTACGCTCCCGGCAAGGCTACAAGAACAGAGGCAAGGGTGCTCAAGGCCGCTTGGTAGAGGGTAAACAGGAGAATACGAATGGTGTATTTTGAAGTGAAGGCATGTTGGATGCGCGAGAGGGAGAAGCCCTCTTCACCTATGAAAGCTGTAGAAAGGGTGAAGAAGAGGGGCACAAGAAAAAGCGCCAGCAGAACTATAGCTCCTGGGACAGGCATTACCTTGTAGAACCCTCTATACTCGCCTCCAACCTTCTGCTTCATCTGCTCATCACCTGCGTCCACTCAGTTAGCCATCTATCGAGATTTTGTTCAATAGCGAGTGCATCAAGGGAGAGGCTTTTCTGGGGCTTTGGCGCCCAATCGAAAGCAGGAGGCAGCACGGTATCGCTATTTGTCGGATACATGGAGTTGGCTGTAGCCACATCCAGCTGGGCATCGGTAAGTAGGAAGTCGATAAAAGCCTTGGCAGCTTCCTTCTTCTTGCTGGAGGCAAGCATGCCCACAGCCTCAATGGTGGTGCTGTGCCCCTCGGTGAAAAGGGCACTCCTGTACCGGGTACTCTCTTCATACGTCACGTGATAGACAGGGCTGGTGGTGTAGCTCAAGACCAGAGGGGCTTCCCCTTCGGTGAAGAGCCCATAGGCACTGGACCACCCTTCGGTGATAGTAAGGGCATTGGGCTTCATAGCTTCCCACCAGGAGAGGTAGCCTTCTTCGCCATAGACCTCGATCGTCCAGAGCAAGAGGCCCAACCCGACAGAAGAGGTTCTGGGATCGATAAGAAGGACCTTGTTCTTGTACTTGGGGTCTGTCAGCTCTCCTAGGGAGGTGGGGATCATATCGCCGGTGAGCTTCTGTGAATCATAGACAAAGGCAAAGTTACCGTAGTCAAAGGGAAGGAGCCTGAAGTGGGGATCGAACTGCAAAAAAGAAGGGATGGAGGCAAGTGCCGGGCTTTCATAGGGTTCGAACAGCTCAAAACCATACGCCTTTGCCGCCATGTCGTCACTGATTCCCACCACCACGTCGGCAAGGGGGTTGTTCTTCTCCCCACTGACCTTGATGAGCATCTCGATGGCATCACCAGCACTGACCAGGTTTACCTTGATGCCGGTCTTCTCTGCAAATTCGGTTACGATGGTGGGACCTGGGCCCCAGTCGCCACAGAATGCATCATAGGCATATACGGTGATCTCTTGCTGTGATGAGATTTGGGTTTCTTTCTTTCCCTGTGCAAAGATGAGGGAAGAGACGAGGAGAATGGCTAGAACTGTTACAATACTGCGATGCTTAAACATAAAGCACCTCCTTAGTGGTATTCTGCCATGGGGAATTGGTTTTGTTGAGAGTTGCTTGTCTCCCTACGCTGGTATTATCCAGATCAGGTTAACGGGTTTGATCTCAGGCCATCGGGGCCACCCCAGGACACCTTTACCCTACAGAGATTCATAAAAGCTGTCAAGCGTGGTTTGTTGACCACCCTCTTTTCCTGCTGTACAGTACTGCTATGAAGCATGTTGTACTCTCATCTGAAATTGCCAAGATCGATGGGGCATCGCAGTCCCTCTTCAAGTTGCCAGCCCTCTCCTTGATGGAGAGTGCCGCCATGGGAGTCTGGAGCGAAGTGCAAATCAGGATACCCTCAAAGGATGCCTCGCTGGTATTCCTCTGTGGAGGAGGAAACAACGGCGGTGATGGTCTTGCTGTTGCACGTCTTGCGTATAACAGCGGCTTTCGCCGCGTGCTGTGCATCCTTTCCTCCAAGACCCTCTCCTCCTCGTGCGAACGTCAGGCAGCGATCATACGGCAGTACGGCATCGAACTCATCCACCTCGATGAGGTACTTCCCCCGCGGGTCGAACAAGCGATAGGACAAGCTGAGTTTATCTTTGACGCCCTTGCAGGAACCGGGTTGAAGGGACCCTTGCGAGGGCTTGCCCTCACTCTTGCAGAACTGGTGAACCAGAGTCCTGCCTACACGGTTGCAATAGACATCCCTTCAGGAGTAAGTGAAGATGTTCCTGTCGCTTCTACCCATGCAAAAGCAGACCTTACGGTGACCTTCGGCTTGGACAAGCTTGCTATGTTCCACCCCCGTACCCGTCTTGCCTGTGGAGAGATTGTGGTAAAAAACCCCTCGTTTCCTCCCCAGTTGCTGGATAAGGCCCCTGTGGCCGCAGAACTGTACACCCTCGCTGATCTCTCCTTGGAAAAACTACCCTCCTCATCCTATAAGAACCAACGTGGCCATCTGGCAATAGTCGGAGGAAGTAAGGAGTATACCGGAGCAGCAAGGCTCTCGGCGCGCTCTGCTTTCGCTTCCCGAGCAGGCTTGGTAACCCTTTTTTGTGACGAGGATGTCTATCCCATTGCAGCGACCGAATCGCCTTCTGTCATGGTACGCCTCTTGAAGCAGGGAGAGGCCTTCTCCTCGTATGATGTTCTTTTGGTCGGTCCGGGGTGGGGAGGAGGGCGCTCATCGTTGTTGCAAGAGATCTTCTCGCTGGGCAAGAGCATAGTCCTTGATGCCGACGGCATCACAACCTATGCCACCCTGCTCAAAGAGCAAGGGCTTATCGCCCACGGCCCTTTGGTCATCACTCCCCATCTTGGAGAGCTAAAGAGTCTTGCCTCAGCCCTGTATGATCAGGTGCCGCAGGATACCCCCCTCGCATTCTTCTCCATGATCCAAGACCTTGCCGACCGCCTCGATGCCATATTGGTAGTAAAGAGTTCCCTGGTGCATATCGTCACCCCGGGCAAAAGGCGAATCGCTCTAGTAGAAGGGCTCAACCCCTCATTGGGGGTTGCCGGCAGCGGCGACGTGCTGGCCGGTCTTATCGGCGCCCTCTTGTCTGGGGGTATGGAACCAAGGCGGGCATCCCTTCTGGGGGTATTGCTTCATCAGGAGGCTGGATGGGTTGCCAGGAGCAAGCGTGGCTACTACGACAGTGAGACCTTAGTGGATATCTTGGGAGAGGTTGTCATGGGAGCAGAACGGTGATGCAAATATATTTTCTGTCGATAGTATATCTTCTCCTGGGTGCAGGGATCTTGCTCAGTGATGCCTATGGGGGGAAGTATGCCCTCTTGCTCTCCCTAAGGTATGTCTTTCGCACAAATCGCGGGTTTCGGCTAGCTCTGATAATCACCGGCTTTGCCTTGAGCCTCGCCCTGGGATTTTTCCCCGTGGCACCGGGGCCTCGTCTGCTGGGCGACCTCATTCCCTTGGCCAATACGCTTTTGCTTACGTTTTGGTATATCTATCATGGTCTTACGCATACTGGTTGGCAAAAGCCTCCTCCAGAGAAGTCAGTGGTTGAGACCACAGGCAAGTATGTAGAAAAAAATAAGCGCAACCTGGGCTTCATTACAGCTGTGGTGGCCCTGTTGCATTTTTTAGTCCCGATATCAGTATTGTTATAAGGAAGGGTAGGATGGAAACATATAGAGAGGAGCGGATAACCACCGCAGGGATACTAACCAAAGACCAGAAGTTCTTTGTAGCAAAGCGGGAGGACAAAGGCTCCATAGGAGGACTTTGGGAGTTTCCCGGCGGTAAGAACCGATGGGGTGAAAGTGAAGAGGAGACCTTGAAGCGGGAGTTCCAAGAGGAGCTCAAGCTTGATATTGAGGTCGGACCTCTCTTACACACCCATGATTTTCTCAATAAGGGTACACTTTACCACCAGAAGGCATACCAGGTAACCTGTCGAGAGTGGCAGGAGCCTACACTCAGTGTCCACACCACCTACAGGTGGGTAGAAGCCCAAGAGCTGAAAAGCCTTGCGTTTGCCCCCAGTGACCAGAAGATCATCGAAACCCTGATGAAGAGCACCTGAAAGCTTTTACGTCTGGGTAAGGATGCAGTAGATGGTTGAGGTGTAGGTACCTGAAACAGGATAGGTCTCTGGTGCGATAAAAATACGGATTTCTCCTTCAATAATATTCGCATCGGTAGAAGTTCCATCAATGGGGGATATGGTTGGCAGA
>CAZPOJ010000118.1:0-9146 GCA_964588005.1 uncultured Sphaerochaeta sp. | reverse complement strand
CCGCTCTTCTCCCCCCCCAGAATCTAACGAGTGGCTTCTCTTTCAATATTCTTAATTAGCAACTAATATGCATAACATATGAATTAATATTCACTAATCTGCATAAAATGATTTACAAAAGGCAGGAATAACGCTATAGTTGCGCAAACATTGTTTCCCTATACTTTGGAGGATACTCGTATGAAATTCACACTTCGTCTTACAGCTCTGCTGCTCTTTGCACTTATTGCTCTTGTTTCACCTGTTTTTGCAGCCGGTGCTGCTGAAAAACCAGCCGCCTCTGGCTACAAGGTAGGGGTATCGAAACTCCTAGCACACCCAGCACTGGATGCTGCAGAAAAAGGCCTGATGGACTACCTCGCTACAACAGGCTTGGAGGTCTCCTTTGACCTGCAGAATGCCAACGGAGATATCTCCACAGCATCTTCCATCGCTCAGAAGTTTAAAAGCGACAAGGTTGATGTAGCTGTCGGTATTGCAACTCCCTCAGCACAGGCGCTTGCTCAAGTCTTCCCCATCTCCTCATCCACTCCGGTGGTCTTCAGTGCTGTCACTGATGCCACAGAGGCCGGCCTCGTTGCTGCTAACGTCGCAGGTGTTTCAGACAAGAACCCTGTCGAAGAGCAGATCAAACTATTGGTAGACCTTACCGGTGCTAAGACAGTAGGAAATATCTATGCATCAGGTGAGGCCAACGGTGTCATCCTGATGGAGATGGCCAAAGCTGCTTGTGAGAAACTTGGCGTAGAGTTTGTCACAGCTGCCATCAGCAACTCCAGTGAAGTAAAGATGGCTGCCCAGTCAATCATCGGCCGAGTCGATGCCATCTACATCGCTACCGACAACGCAGTCATCAGCGCCCTCGCCTCTGTCGATGATGTCACCACGAAAGCTGGCAAGCCTCTGATGAGTGCCGACCCCTCGGGAGTCGACGGGCTCAATGCCATGATAGCGTGGGGCTTTGACTACTACAGCATTGGAGTGGAAACAGGCAAGGTTATTGAAAAACTGCTCAAGGGTGAAAAGGCCGGCTCTATCGGTACTGTCTACATCACCGATCCTACCAAGTTTGAGCTTTGGTTCAATCTTGATACGGCTTACAAGCTTGGTTATACTATTCCACAGTCACTGCAGGACAGTGCAGCTGTGCTCATCAAGGACGGAAAGACCATCAGACAGAAATAGTCTGGGTCTTTAGAGAAACCGCCACTCTTGTTTGAGAGCGGCGGTTTTTTCTTGTTAAGGGGTTTTACATGTTAGAAGGAATTTTCGTAGATGGCCTGGTCTTTTCACTCATGGTCATTGGCATTCTCATATCCTATAGGATATTGGACTTTGCTGACCTGACGTGCGACGGTTCAGTTGCAACAGGTGCGGCGGTGGCAACTATGGCTATCGTGAATGGCCTGCCAATCGCTATCGCCTTGGTGCTCTCCTTTGTTGCAGGAGTACTGGCTGGCATGGTGACTGCGGCTATCCACAACAAACTGAAGATCCCCGGCCTCTTGGCAGGGATTCTCACCATGACGATGCTCTACTCCATCAACTTACGCATCCTGGGCAACAAGGCCAACGTGCCGCTCTTGCGTGTCGAGACAATTTACTCAAAGCTTCCCAAATTCTTTACCAGCCTTTCACCGGAATGGGCATCCCTTGTAGGAACACTGCTGGTGGTTCTTTTTGTAAAGACACTCATCGATATCTTTTTCCGCACCGACCTGGGAGTCTCCATGGGAGCCATGGGAGGCAACGAGCAGATGGTCATAAGCCAGGGCATCAACCCGGAGGTGCTCAAGCTCATGGGTATAGGCCTCTCCAACGGCCTTATCGCCCTTTCAGGGGGAATGCTTGCCCAGTACCAGGGATTTGCAGATGCCAACCTCGGCCAGGGCATGATCGTCCAGGGCCTTGCGGCCATCATGCTCGGGGAGTTCCTCTTTTCCACCAACAGAATCTCCTTGCTTACCTTGCGGGCAATCTTTGGGGCCATCATGTACAAGGCCCTCATGTTCTTTGGCAGAAAATACGGTTACCTGATCCATATCACCCCCAACGACTTCAAGATGCTCACTGGTATTCTGGTCATCATCTCCCTGTTCATTGCCCAGACCAGAAGTCTCGCCTCCTCCAAAGGGGCTAAGAAAAAAGCCATAGCACGCTCGATAGCAAAACATGAAGCTGTCCTGAAGGAGGAGAACTGATGCTAGAAATTACCAATATGACCAAAGTCTTCTACCCGGGGACTGTCAATGAAAAAATGGCTCTCGATGATGTGAGCTTGCATGTGAACAAGGAAGATGTTGTCTGTGTGGTAGGATCCAACGGATCGGGAAAATCCACCTTGTTCAACCTGGTCAGCGGCACCTACCCCCTTACAAGCGGCAAGATTATCTTCGACGGAACAGATGTGACCAACTGTGCAGAGTACAAGCGTGCGATGACCATCGGAAGAATCTTCCAAGACCCTACCAAAGGCACCGCTGCAAACATGTCCATCGAGGACAATATGATTACAGCAGCAACCAAGGGGATGAAAGGCCTTCGCATCAGCCTCAACAACGAGAAACGCGAGATGTTCAGACGCCTTTTGGAACCCATTGGCTTGCAGGACAGGCTCAAGGATAACGTAGGGCTGCTCTCAGGCGGCCAGAGGCAGGCCCTCACCCTTCTTATGACGGTAATGAGCAAGCCCAAGATGGTCCTCCTTGATGAACACACTGCAGCCCTGGACCCCCGCAATGCCCAGATAGTCATGTCCCTGACCGAGCGCTACATCAAGGAGTACAGCCTCACTGCCCTGATGGTGACACACAACATGCAATTTGCCATCGACTTTGGCAACCGTCTCATCATGATGGATGAAGGGAACATTATCCTAGATGTTTCCGGGGAGGAAAAGTCCAAGCTTACGGTCACCAGACTGGTCGAGCTCTTCAAGGATCTCAGAAACAAAACCTTCGACAGTGACCAGGGTCTTCTGACAAAAAACTAGGGGTCAGGAGTGTAGAAACAGAAGAGTATTGCCTAGGTGAACTCACTTGTTCTTATGGGTTTTTGCCCCTATGATGGGGCCGAGGTTCTTGTCAGTGAAAAAAAATGCTCGTGCACCTTTGGGAGAACTCTTGTTCTCCCGTCAGTTTCTTCGCTTGCTGATCCTGCCTCTGATAGCAGAGCAGTTTCTTGCCGTTACCATAGGTATGGCCGATACGATGATGGTGGCATCAGTTGGAGAGGCTGCAGTAAGTGCTGTCAGCATTGTTGACGGCATATCATACCTCATTATCCAGCTCTTTGCGGCCTTTGCCACAGGAGGTGCTGTCGTAGCGAGCCAGTACTTGGGAAGAAGGGACAGTGCATCAGCAAATGATGCAGCCAAGCAGCTGTTTATCCTCTCTACAGTCGTCTCCATCCTCCTGCTCCTCATCTGCATCCCCCTGCGCAAGGAGATCATAATCCTCATCTTCGGCTCACTCGAAGCGGACGTCCTGGCCAATAGCACCACGTACTTTCTGTACATTCTTCTTTCCTTGCCATTTCTTGCATCCTACAACGCCTGTGCAGCGCTCTTTCGCACCATGGGCAACAGCAAGATATCCCTAATTGTCAGCACACTGATGAATATTACCAACATCGTGGGCAACGCATACTTTATCTTCGCCTTGCATCTGGGAGTGACCGGAGCTGCCCTTGCCACCTTACTTAGCCGGGTGGTCGCTTCCCTCATCATGATCATCCTCATCAGCAACAAGGAGAACATCATCTTTATCCACAAAATATGGAAGTTCGAATGGCACTGGGAGAAAGTGAAGAAGATCCTCAAGATCGGGGTCCCCACTGGCATTGAAGGCAGTATGTTCCACATCGGGCGCTTGATGGTCCAGGGCTTCATCGCATCCTTTGGAACGGTCGCCCTTGCAGCAAATGCCATCGCAGGCTCAGTCTCCTCCCTGGCAAACATCCCCGGAGGTGCGATCAACATGGCCTCCATCACCATCATAGGCCAGAGCATCGGTGCCAGAAAGCCAGAACAAGCCCTCCACTATGGCAAGTGGCTGCTCCTCATCACGTATGCCTCCATGGGCATGATGACCATCCCCATCTTTATCTTCAGCCCCCAGATAGTCCATATCTTCAATCTCTCCTTTGAAGCCTCGCTGCTTGCAAGCAACATTATCAGGACCGCTATGGTCGCTACCGCCCTTATCTGGCCGATAGCCTTTACCGTCCCCAACTTCCTCAGGGCTGCAGGGGATGTGAAGTACACCATGATCGTCTCGATGTTTACCATGTGGGTCTTTCGAGTCGGATCGAGCTACCTGCTCGCCTTCCAGTTCGGCCTGGGTGTATACGGGGTATGGTTTGGCATGTACATCGACTGGATCTTTCGCGGCCTGCTCTTCATCATTCGGTTCCTCAGGGGCAAATGGAAAACCATAAAGGTAATCTGACCGAGCTCTCTAGCTGAACACAGCCCCTTGTTATAACCTCCTATCGGTTCTAAGATAGAGAAGAGGTTCTTGTTCGTGAATAAATTGTCACATCGGTCAAAGGGAGAACCTTTATTCTCCCGTCGGTTTCTTTTCATGCTTATCGTCCCCCTTATGGCAGAGCAACTGCTTAGCATAACGTTGGGTATAGTTGATACGGTGATGGTCTCCTCTGTCGGGGAAGCTGCAGTCAGTGCCGTCAGCATCGTAGACAACATCTCTCATTTAATTGTCCAGCTCTTCGCCTCCTTTGCCACAGGAGGTGCTGTTGTCGCCAGCCAGTACCTTGGAAGGAAAGACCAAGTTTCGGCCAACGATGCTGCCAAACAGCTGTTCATCCTATCACTCAGTGTCTCTACTGCGTTGCTCATCCTCTGCATGCCGATACGGCGCATGATCATATCCTTCATATTCGGCTCGATCGAGGCCGATGTGCTCGCCAACAGCACCATCTATTTTAGCTACATCCTTCTCTCCTTGCCGTTTCTTGCCTCCTACAACGCCTGTGCAGCGCTCTTTCGTTCCATGGGCAACAGCAAGGTCTCCCTTCTGGTCAGCTCGCTCATGAACCTCACCAACATAGTAGGGAATGCCTATTTCATCTTTGCTCTTGAGATGGGAGTAGCCGGAGCTGGCCTTGCCACCCTGCTGAGCAGGGCGCTGGCAGCAAGCATCATGGTTGTCATGATAAGCAACAAGACCAACATCATCTTCATCCACAAAATCTGGAAGTTCGAATGGCACTGGAATAAAGTCAAAAAAATCCTCACCATTGGGATCCCTACAGGGGTCGAGGGGAGTATCTTCCACATTGGACGCCTCATGGTACAAAACTTCATCGCATCCTTTGGCACAGTCGGTCTGGCAGCCAATGCCATTGCAAACTCAGTTGCGTCCTTGGCTAACATCCCCGGAAGGGCGATAAACATGGCGTCAATTACTATCATTGGACAAAGCCTTGGGGCAAAACGACCGGACCAGGCAACCTACTACGGCAAAAGACTTCTTTTTCTTGCTTATGCCTCCATAGCAATGATTACCATTCCCCTGTTCTTCTTCGCCCCCTCAGTGGTCAAGATTTTCAACCTCTCCCTGGAAGCGTCAATTCTGGCAAGTAACATCATCAGGACTTCGATGGTGGCAAGTACCTTGCTTTGGCCCCTCTCCTTTACCATCCCTAACTTTCTCAGGGCTGCAGGGGATGTGAAGTACACCATGGTTGTATCCATGTTCAGCATGTGGGTCTTCAGGGTAGGATCGAGCTACGTGCTCTCCTTCTTCCTTGGCTTTGGCGTCTACGGAGTCTGGTTTGGGATGTATATAGACTGGTTGTGCAGGGGTATTTTTTATCTTACCCGATTTTCACTGGGTAAGTGGAAAACAAAAAAGGTGATCTAAGTGACCACCATGTTTGTTAAAAATTGAAGAGAAGGAGCAGTTTATTCTTCTTCGTCTTCTTCTTCTTGAGACTCTTCTTTTTCTGTATCTGCATCAAGGACTGCACGACTTGTCCAGAGCTTCTCCAGGGAGTAGAAATCCCTCAGCTCCTCACTCATCAGGTGGATGACAATATCTCCACAGTCTATCAGCTCCCATCCATCACCCTGGGGTGATTTGTGGCGGTTGGCGACGGAGAGTCCAAGGTCGTTGAGCTCACTCCACAACTCATGGGCGACACCCTTGAGGTGACCCACACTGTTTACCGTTGCAATGATAAAGCAATCAGCCCAGGAACACTCACCAGCAATATCCAAGATATTGATGTTCACGCACCTGTGGTCTTCTAAGAACTGGCCAAGTCTTTCTGCATTGGCCGCTACCGTCATATTCATCAAATCGTTCTCCTTCACTCGAGAAGCAAGGCACCTTTGAGCCATCGGCCCAAGTAGTCCTTCAATAACTTCCAATCAGTGTCTGTATCTATCAAGATAAACTGCCCCACATCATAGGTGTGGCAGACTTCCATCTTCTGTAACAAGGCCAAGCCATCAGGAAGGCCACTCAACATCTCCAGTGTACTGACGAATGGAGTTTTCCTCAAGTCGCCAGCTCTGCTTTGCAACACCCCCAGAGCTTGGGAGGCTGTCACCTCAGAGCGCTCTATGCCAAGACTCTGGCTGGTCAGGGTAGTGACCAACGAGTACATTTCAGCAAGCGAAGCCTCATCAGTTCCAAAAGAGGCTTTTGCAGGGATGCCCACCAACCCCTGTAAAGCCACCTTGGGCTCAAGGCCCTCTGCCTTGGCATACCCTTCCACCAGCGAGGGACCGATGAGCATCACCACCATATGCCTGCCCTCCACTACAAGAACAACACCTTCAGAGCCAAAGAGCCCGTAGTAGGCCTCTGCTTCCCGGGAGGTGCACCCCACACCCAGTACAAGAAAAAAAAGAACTGCGAGCACCAGCAGTATCCCAGACACCCTCTTCATAGAAGCCCGCCAGCAAGGAGGAACCGCATAAGATCCTCTGTACACCGTGCAAGTCCTTTGCCCTTGCTCATCAAATATCCTTCCTGCATCTTGAGGATTTCCAAGCAAACCATCTCAAGGGTAGGCTGCGATCGAAGTGCCTCCCGTGTCCTATCGGTGAGGTGGGTTCGCCCCTCCTCAATATAGTCGGCTATAAACAATACCAACCCCAGGCGCCCCATGGTCCGGCTTCCCAGCGTGTGATACCGCACAGCAAGACAGAGGGAGCTGTCGTAACCCCTTTGTTCAAGCAGGTGAGAGCCTACAGGCGCGTGCAGGAGGATGGGAGAGCCCTCCTCTTCCCTCTCCAAGGAGAGAAGGTGCGCCTTGGCATACAAGAGAAGCTGTTCATCCTTCCACTCCCTTGCTATATCATGCAGCAGTCCTGCTTGAAAACAGAGGGTATGGTCAAGAGTTTCTTTATACTGGTGGAGAAGACTCAACGAGCAGAGCGCTGTTGCCTTGCTATGCAGAAACCTCTTCTCGCTCATCAAGGAGGAGAGCTCCTTCTCAAGAGCGATAGAGCCTGTTCTGCTGAACATAGGCGGCTACCTCCTCCTGCATAAGGGAGCGGATAGAGTCGGGCAGCTCTTCATCACCAGTGAGGCGGGCACAAGCCTGTCGAATAGTTGTCGAAGAGTCCTCCAGAGGAATATTGTCAATATACTCAAGGTCCACAGCACTGTCATGGA
Source organism: uncultured Sphaerochaeta sp. (assembly GCA_964588005.1). Taxonomy (GTDB): domain Bacteria; phylum Spirochaetota; class Spirochaetia; order Sphaerochaetales; family Sphaerochaetaceae; genus Sphaerochaeta. Next base: position 1,497 of record CAZPOJ010000118.1, on the reverse strand, counting down.
AGGCAGATGCCTCCTTGTCACGCCGAATCACTATAAAGGCGACCAGTTGCTTCAGTTCGTCATACTTGTGCCACTTCTCCAACGTGGGCAGCAGGTCATCCCCCATGACCAGGCCGAGCCTCCCCTTGATGCCATACTGCAGGTAGAGGTGCTTGACCGTATCGTAGGTATAGGAAACCCCTCCCCGTTCGATCTCACACCGATCGCTTAGCAGTTCAAGGGGAGGGTCATCGGGGTAGAGCTCGGTATAGGCAGCAAAGCTGAGATGGAGCATAGTCAAGCGGTGATGCGCCTCTGCAAGAGATGCATCACGCTTAAAGTTATTCTGGGCTACAGGAATACAGATAAACCGGCGGTACCTTGTGGTGGTAGCCACCGTGTGGATCAGGTGCAGATGGCCAAGATGTACCGGATTGAAACTTCCTCCCACCATAGCAGTTGCGACTCGCTTGACCACCTTTTCCCCCTAGAGTTCGTGCGGCTCGTCATGATACTCGGCTTCTGTGTCCACAGTAGTGGTAAAGCCGCCTACCGTGCTGTCGCCAAGGGCCTGGAGGGTCGGGTTTTCTGCATCCCCAACCATCTTTATAAATGATTTCTTGACCTCATCGAGTCCCATGTCCAGATAGACACACAACCCTATGACCTCTTTGTCGGGGTACTTGGCCTGTAGCTCAAGCAACCTCTCCTTGGTTCCAGGCTCGTCGAGCTTTGTTCCCAGGATTACCTGCTTCTTCTCCAAAAGCAGGGGCTCGAAAGCCGCAAGCTCATTGCACAGGATATCATAGGCCTCAAGGTAGCGGTCATCACTGAGGTCAATAAAAAATGCCAACCCTGTAGTGCGATTGATATGCCTGAGAAATTTAATTCCCATACCGGCACCTTCGCTCGCCCCTTCCAAGAGACCGGGTATATCAGCCAGTACGATATCATGATCATCATAGCGCAGCATGCCCAGCTGGGGGATTTTAGTCGTAAAAGGATATCCTGCCACTTTGGTACGGGCATTGGTCAACATATTGAGCAGCGAGGATTTTCCTGCGTTGGGAAACCCGACGAAACCAATATCGGCAAGAACCAGAAGCTCTACGCCAACGCGCAACTCCTCACCCTTTTCACCTGGCTGGGCATACCGGGGGGCCTGCCGTACAGAGGTCTTGAAATGATAGTTGCCCTGACCACCGCGTCCACCCTTGAGATACACCCAACGCTCTTCGCCGGTAAGGTCTTTGATAAGCTCTCCGGTATTGGGGTCCTTCAACACAGTCCCTGGAGGGACGGGAATCTCGATGTCCCTGCCATCACGGCCGTAGCACCGATCACCAGAACCATTACGCCCATTCTCCGCCCGGTACGAGCGTACCATCTTCAAATGACCAAGGGTCCTCAAGTTGTTCTTTACCACAAAGACAACATCACCACCGCGTCCGCCATCGCCGCCGTCCGGCCCACCCTTGGGGACATATTTTTCCCTGCGGAAGGAAACACAACCGTTGC
>CAZPOJ010000117.1:0-9217 GCA_964588005.1 uncultured Sphaerochaeta sp. | reverse complement strand
ATTATTTTATAATACCCTTCTTTGCCACCTACCTCATGTTTACCGTATACCCTATTTTCTATTCGCTCTTCTTGAGCTTTATGGATCTTGAGCCACTGTCCGGTACACTGACCTTTGTGAAGCTGACCAATTACAAGCGGTTGTTCTCTTCAGGATTCTTCCTGCAGAGCTTTTTCAACACCTTTACCATCTGGCTCATCTCCATCATACCCCAGCTCTCCCTAGCCCTGGTGCTCTCCTTGATGATGCAGTCGAAATGGATCAGGGGAAGGTCTACCTTCAGAAGCATCTTCTATTTCCCCAACCTGGTTACCCCGGTCACCATCGGTGTGCTGTTCGGCATGCTCTTCAGCCACCCCGGAGGCGCGGTAAACAACATCCTGCTTGCACTGAACCTGACCCAAGAGGCGATTCACTTTGAGAACTCTCCCCTCCTTTCAAGGCTGGTAATAGGACTGGCCATTTGTTGGCAGAACTTTGGGTACAACATCCTCTTCTTCACTGCTGGGTTGAACTCCATATCCCCTTCCATCTATGAAGCGGCTGAGATCGACGGAGCTAATGCGTGGCAAAAAGCCACCCGCATAACGCTACCCCTTATGAAGCCCATCCTCATCTACGTCATGATCACCTCCGTCATTGGAGGACTGCAGATGTTTGACGTCTCCAAGATGGTCTTCACCGAAGTACCTGGGGACAGGACCACCACCATGGTGCAGTATATGTATGAATCAGCTTTCGAGCGCTGGCAGATCGGCTTTGGGGCATCTGTGTCGTACGGCATCTTCTTGATAATCGCAATCCTATCCCTGCTTTCCTATCGGATCATCTCAGGCAACCCCCCGCAAGAGAAGAGGCGAAAGATGCAACTCCCCTGGAGGAAAAAGTAATATGGCACAAACTACAGAATTCACCCATGACAGCCAACACTTGAAAATACGGTCACACCAGTCGTTACTATTCAGAAAGTATATGATGAGGTTCCTGGTCTACGCCTTTCTCATCCTTGTTGCCGCCACTGCCTTTTTCCCTTTCTACACCATGTTGATCTCCTCTAGCCATGACAACTATGCGATCAACACGACGGTGACCTTGCTGCCCGGAGGATCCTTTGTCCGCAACTACCAGAGGCTGACAGAGAACCTCAATATCTGGCGTGGCTTTTACAACAGTGCGATCATAGCATCGTCGGCAACCGTGCTGAACCTCTATGTGACCGCTCTCACCGCCTATGCCTTTGCCAAGTTCAAATTCAAGGGAAAAAACTTCTTGTTTGGCATCATCCTTTTTTCCATCATGATACCGGGGCAGGTGGGAACCATCGGCTTTTACAAGCAGATGAGCGACATGCGCCTGATCAACAGCTACCTGCCGCTGATCCTACCGGGGATGGCAAACTGCTTTGGCGTATTCTTCTTCAGACAGTATCTCAATGCGACCCTCCCTGACGAGATGATAGAGGCCGCCCTCATAGATGGGGCGAAGGAGCTCACCATCTACCACCGCATTGTCCTTCCCTTGATGATCCCTGCTCTGGTAACCCAGGGAGTACTTGCCTTCATCGGGTCATGGAACAGCTACCTCATGCCGCTGATCATCATCCGTGAAGGTCGCAAGATGACCTTGCCGGTGCTCATTGCAACGGTAAAGAGCGCCAACGTTGCAGACTTTGGCGCCCAGTATGTCGGTATCCTGATCTCAGTGATTCCGCTTCTGATAATTTTCTCGTTCGCATCCAATATGCTGATGGACAAGATCAGCGCAGGCGATGCAGTTAAAGGGTAATGTTTGCCGTACAAAGTAGGGCAATCACAGATAAAAAATGTTCTAGGAGGTTCGTATGAAGAAATTAGTTGTATTGACGATGGTCTTGCTTACCATCACCTTGTCTCTCTTTGCTCAAGGAGCAAAAGAGCCTGTAGCACCAGTAACAGAGGAGTTGTCAGGAAGCTTTACCTGGTGGTCTTTCTTTGACCAGGCACCCTTCCTGAAAGAGAAGTTTGAGGCTGAATACCCCAACATCAAGGTCAATCTCCAGCTGTTTGGCGGAAATGAGTACCAGACCAAGCTTATGACCACCATCATGAGCGGTCAGTCCGTTCCCGACCTGATGGATCTTGAGGAAGGGTATGTCTACAAGTTCATCGAAAGTGATACCTTTGCCAACCTCTCAGAGCTTGGTGGAGATGCACTGGTCGAGGACTACTACGACTGGGCAGTAGCCATGGGTCGCACGACAAAAGGCGAGCTGAAGGGAATTTGTGACAACGTATCTCCTGTAGCTTTCTGGTATACCCGCGACGCTATGAAGAAATGGCTCGGCACTGACGATGATGTGGAAATCTCTGAGATGCTCTCCAGCTGGGACAAGATCATCCAAGTTGCCCGGGACGTAAAGGAAAAGTCCGACGGCAAGGTGTTCCTGCTTCCCAACCTTGGCGAGATGGTCAAAGTTGAGGGATACTCCCTCACTCCTTTCGTTCGCAACGGAAAGTTCGCCATCGAAGATGGTTGGTATGATCTCATTGATATCATGAGGACCCTGCAGAGCGAGGGTCTGGTTGCAAATGTTGGTTCATGGAGTGGTGAGTGGGCAACAGCCTGGAATGCAGGTAACCTGCTTATCAGAGTTATGCCCTCTTGGGACTTCTTCTCCGACTGGAAGGTCAACACCGGTAATGTCGGCGTAGCCAAGCCCCCCAGAAACTCCTACGAAGGTGGCACCTATCGTGCTATCTACGCAAAGTCTGACAAGAAGCCTCTGGTGATGGAGTTCCTCAAGTTTATGGCAAGTGAACAGTTCCAGACCATGAACCTGGAAGCCAACAACCAGATGCCTGCTAACAAGAATGTTGTAGCAGCGATGAGCGACAGCTATGCACCGGAGAAATTCGCTGGCCAGAACCTGCTGAAGACCTATGACTCCATCAGTGAAGGTATCCTAGACATCGTTCCCGACAAGTATACCCGTCGTGCACAGAACCTCTTCTCCAAGTATGCACAGGAAGGGGTGCGTAACGGCTTCAGTGATGAGCAGATCATCAGTAACATGAAGAAGGCTCTCAAGGACGAGTTCCCTGAAATCCAGGGCCTCTAAGACCGACTGATAGGGGCGAGTTTGTCATGTTGACAATCTCGCCCTTCTTTACAAAGATACAGACAAAGATGGTGGTGATAACTTGCCTCACCATCTGGCTCGAATTACCCCTAACCCATAATAGAATAAGGATCCCTGTATGAAACTGCTCCACCGCCTCTACCAAGTCTCTTCTGCTACCCTGACCCATCGCTTTGATGCTTCAGCATACCTTCTGGACACAGAGCAAGGGCTCTTTCTCATTGATTGTGGAACAGTCGAGGGCTATGGTGCGTGCTTGGACAATATCAGGAGCCTGGGGTATAAGCCCGAGGAGGTCAAGGCAATCTTTGGCACCCATGGCCATTACGACCATGTGGGGGCAGCCTCCCTTTTCAAGCGGGACTTTGGCACTGAGCTCTACCTCCATGAGGCGGACAGGAAGCAAGTAGAGACAGCCGACCCCATCAGGACCACAGCTGGCCTGCTCTATGGCACCACCTTCCCCCCTTGTACTGTCGACCGGAGCCTTGCAGATGGCTCTCTCTTTGACTTTGGCAATATGAAACTGACTATCCTGCACACCCCGGGACACAGCCCCGGAAGCTTATCAATACTCTTGGAAACTGCACAGCTCAAAATCCTCATAGCGGCAGACACCCTCCATGGGGGCTTCAGCCTCCGAATAGGCTCGGATGAGGAAGCTTGGAAGGCAAGCCTCAAACGGCTCTCATCAATGCACTTCGACCTGATGAGCTTCGGACACTGCTCACCTTCACTCCTCGCTGATGTGGACAGTCGCATCGATTGTGCAGCACGAAGTTTTGCTACCTACTACGTCCCCTGGTTCAAGGACTTCTTCCAGGAATACACCTACTAGACAAGAATACTCAGGAGTTTCTTTTGGATACTTTACACCATACCCCGCTTGTTGCGAGCTTTGATGCCCTGGTGCTGGGAAGCACCCTTGCCAGCCTTGCCCTTGCCGTCAAGTTGGCAGAGGGAGGTGAGCGCGTAGCTATCGCTACTTCCCACACCCATCTTTATTCTGACTTCACCCGTGCCCATAGGCTCTGGATTACTGAACACGATAAAGCAAGGTTACTACCTTCATCGCTTCTTTCCCAGCTCCTCCCCACAGCTTTTGACAAGTCCTTCCTGCACCCCGACAAGCTTAAGCTCCATGGGGAACAACTCTGCCTTCAAAAGAACATTACGCTGTTCTACGGGGCAATACCTGTGGGAAAGGATGAGAAGACCCTCTTCTTTGGCGGAAAACATGGGGTGATGGCACTGGGATACCAAAGGTTCTATGACCTTCGCGAGCCCGTTCTTCCCTCCAAGCTCCCCTCTCACGGATACGTGATGCACGTGGTGGGGCTCTCCAAGCACAGTATACAGGGCGACTACCGTGATCCTGCCACCGAGGTACAGTATTCCCTCCGAGAGGGCAGCAAGCCAGATCACGCCCTGCTCTCTGTTGAGTTGCCCCCTGATACACCGAACGTGGACCACGCTATCAAGGCGCTCGCACTCTCCTGTTTTAGCCATCTCAAGGGCCAGGTGGAGGGCTTTGCACAGATAGATGCTGGACGTTTTTCCGAGAGACCCTACCCCCTCTCCTACTCCCTGGCAGAGGAAATCCAAAGGGGCGTCGAGGCACAACCAACCAGTACCCTCGCCTTTGAACAGAGAGAAAGAATCGACCTTCCTCCCTCTTTAGACTTACATGCACACAACCCCACCTTCGATCTACACTCCTATGCAAGGACAGAAGCTGCGATACCCATCAATGAGATCGAAAGCTTTGATGTGATTGTCATCGGCGGGGGAACCTCCGGGTGCATGGCGGCTATCGCCAGTGCGCGCGAGGGCTACCACACCGCCCTGGTTGAAGGTGCTTCCCAGCTGGGGGGCACCTCCACCATAGGGGGTGTAAGCAGCTACTGGTATGGGCGCCAGTACAAGGACACCGCCCTTATAGATGGTGAGGTCGATGAGCTCTACCTCAAGCTCGGTCTTCCAAGGGAGAAGGGTCCCTGGCATCGGTTTGACTACAGCAATCCCGGTTTCAAGGAAAAAACTATCAGCAAGCTGTGCAAGGAGTTGAAGGTCTCGGTCTTCACCGATACCACCCTCTTTGCCACAGCCTCCGAGGGCAACAGGATCAAGGGGGTGCTCACCGGCCACAGGAAGGGGAACACCCTCTTGCTGGGCAAGCAGGTCATCGATGCCACAGGCGATGGGGATGTGGCGATGTTCGGCGGTGCATCCCTGCAGTATGGCGCAAAACGAGATGGAGTGACGCTATGGGCATCCTTAGCCCAGTACCACACCCCCGCCAGATATCGGAACAACTTCTCCAACACCGTAGTGCTTGGAGATCCCACCGACTTCACTCGGTTCATCAGGGGAGCAAGGAAGCTGGGAGAGGACCTATTCGACCACGGCACCTATGTAGCTGTCAGGGAGTCGCGCCATATTGATGCAGTGAGCACAATAACACTTAAGGATATACTCTCATTCAAACGCCCCCATGATACGGTGGCAACGTTTTTCAGCAACTATGACCCCAAGGGAAAGAACTCTGCAGACATTGTCTATGCAGGGTTCCTACCCCCTCCGATGTCGGTAGCAATCCCGCTGTCGGCTCTCATCCCCTGCACCAAGGAGAGAGAGGTCCTCCATGGCCTTGCAGTCGTGGGCAAGGCGCTAGGAGCCACCCATGACGCAGCACCTGGGCTCAGGATGCAACTTGATCTGATGCATCTGGGCTTTGTCACCGGTTTGGCGGCAGCGGCGGCGATACGGGAAAAGAAAGATTTCACCACCGTGGACATAAAGGCCTTGCAACAGAAGATTATCGCCCAAACTGGGGATAGCTTGGAGGTCGCTTCTTACAAGCACCTCGACGCGCAAGAGCTGGTAGCTAGCTTCACCGCTGAGCACCTGAAGGACTGGACCCATCTGCCTTTTGACCAGGAGGTTGGAGGTGAACCCTTGTTGCTTGCTGCCATTGCACCCTCTGAAGCAATGGTCCTCCCTTTGGAACAGAGATTTGCCCTGGAACAGGATCCCAAGATAAAACTTGATCTTGCCCACCTGTTGTTGTGGCACAAAAGTGACAAGGCCACAGAGTTCATCCTGCAAACCATCGACAACCAGCTCAAGGTGGCAAAAAAAGGTACGCTACCCAGACGAGAGGGTTCACTGATGTGTGTCCAACTCCTGCCTGACCACGGGGTCATGGCAGAGAGTGTCTACCTGCTGAACCTTCTTGCCTGGTCAAAACGCCCTGATATCTACAAGCCTTTTGAAGAGGTTGTCGAGCGCTTGGTCAACAATGAGCGCGACTACTTTGACAATGGGGCCTCCATCTTCAACTATATGGAGAGCACCCCCTATGTTGCCGAGCGCACCTGTATCAAGGAGTTTATTCCCCTGTTGAAGAGGTTGGCCAATCTGCCGGAATTCAAGAAGATCGGGGAACCTGAACATCCCTTTCCCATCTTGCTTGAACGTCAGGCCCTCCTGTTGCTCAGCATCTACCGCGCCTTGGCCAGGTGTGGAGACAAGGAGGGGTACCGGGGTCTGGTAGCACTCCTAGGCTGTGAGGTGCTTACCATCAGCCGTGCATCCCTCTTGGAGTTACAGGCCCTGACAGAGCAAAACATTCCCCTGGATCAGAAGAGGTGGGAGGCAGCTGTTGAACATGCCACCTTTGATCCAAAACCGATCACCGAAAGAGTGTGGTGACATGCCACAATACGAAGAATAAAGGGTTTTACATGAAAGACAACTACAAGAACAATGCACAGAACGACAAGCACAAGCAAAAAGCAAAGGCCTTGGTTGCCAAAATGACCATTGAGGAGTGTGCCTCCCAACTTCTATTCAAGAGCAAGGCAATACCGCATTTGGATATTCCTGAGTACAACTGGTGGAATGAAGCAGCCCATGGGGTGGCGCGTGCAGGCATGGCCACCGTATTTCCTCAGCCCATCGGCTTGGCTGCCACCTTTGACGCCCCCCTCATCAAGGAGGTTGCCATGGCGATCTCCGACGAAGCCAGGGCTAAATACAATGCATACAGAAGTGTTGGGGACAGGGGGATCTACAAGGGGCTCACCTTCTGGACTCCCAACGTGAATATCTTCCGCGACCCCAGGTGGGGACGCGGCCAGGAGACCTACGGAGAAGACCCGTTTCTAACTTCTGAGCTGGGTGTTGCCTTTGTAGAGGGCTTGCAAGGTGATGATCCTGAGTATATGAAGAGTGCAGCATGTGCAAAGCACTACGCTGTGCATAGCGGCCCTGAGAACCAGAGGCACTCCTTCAATGCACTGGCCACCCCCAAGGATATGCATGAGACCTACCTGCCCGCTTTCAAGGCCCTCGTTGATGCAGGGGTCGAAGGGGTCATGGGTGCGTACAACAGGACCAATGGGGAGCCGTGTTGCGGCAGCAAGACGCTTCTTCAGGATATTCTTGTCGACACCTGGGGCTTTGACGGGTACATCACCAGCGACTGCTGGGCGATAGCTGACTTCCATCTCTATCATAAGGTGACCAAGAATGCCAACGAATCGATCGCCTTGGCCCTCACAAATGGCTGTCACCTCAACTGCGGCAACATCTACGAACATATGATGGATTCCTACAAGGAGGGTCTCATCAGTGAAGCCCATATCCGCGATGCAGCGATCAAGGTGATGACCACACGCGTCAAGCTGGGGATGTTTGAGCCTCACATAGCCTTTGATGATATCCCCTATGATGTGGTGGACTGTGATGAGCACCGCAAGCTGAATCTCGATGTTGCCAAGAAGTCATTGGTGTTGTTGAAAAACAACAACCTGCTTCCTATCAACAAAAACCAGGTACGACAGGTTGCAGTCATCGGCCCTAATGCAAACTCCATCCGAGCCCTTGAAGGCAACTACCACGGCACTGCTAACCAGTATCATACGGTACTGGAGTCCATCAGGGAGGAGTTCACTGAAGCCAAGGTCACCTACTCAGTAGGTTCACACTTGCATGCGCATAAGCTGGAAGACCCCGGCTATGACGGCGACCGCCTTGGGGAAGTGAAGACCCATGTAGCCTTATCTGATCTGGTTGTTCTGGTAGTCGGTCTGGATGAGTCCATTGAAAGTGAGGACAAGGGTGGGGCTAAGCCCGGGTTCTCCGGAGACAAGGAGGACCTGCTGCTGCCTCAGAGTCAGCGCAGCCTCATCACAACGGTGATGGAGGGTCACAAGCCAACTATCATCGTCTGCCTCAGCGGCAGTTCCATAGACCTCGGTGATGGCAACAAAGCTGATGCAATCATCCAAGGGTGGTACCCAGGGGCGATGGGCGGCAAGGCGATTGCCAGTCTCATAACCGGAGGGTTCAGTCCTTCGGGCAAGCTCCCTGTGACCTTCTACAGAAATGACAACACCCTCCCCCATTTTGAAGACTATTCCATGCATAACAGGACCTACAAGTTCTACACGGAAGACCCTCTCTACCCCTTTGGGTTTGGTCTTTCGTTTACAAGTTTCACCTTCACAGACCTAAAGATACAAAACAAAAAGATTCAGGCAGGAGATCCTATCAAGGTTGAGGTGACTGTAGGGAACAGCGGATCGATGGACGGCGAAGAGGTAGTTCAGTTCTATTGCAAGGATCTGGAGTCCAAGACTAGGGTTCCCCGCCATAGCTTGTGTGCCATGCAGCGTGTTCACGTGAAAAAGGGCGAGAAGAAAACGCTACAGGTTACAATACCTGCAGAAGCTCTGCTGGTTATCGGTGATGACGGCAAGCCTTTCTACGAGATAGGTGAGTTCATCCTCTATGCAGGCAGTTGCCAGCCGGATGCTTATAGCATGAAGCTGATGGGCTCCAAGGAGTGTGTAGCTGAGGCGAGATTTGTCTTGGTCTAATAGAGGTAAAAAAGAAAACCAAGACAAACATTGCGCCCAAGAAACGATGTGATCAAATACCAAAGAAAGAGGGTACCTAAATCGGGGAAGATGTACATGAACCAGAAGCAGCAGTAAGATTTTCTTGCTGCTGCTTCTGGTGTTTATGTAGAGGGGAAAAATTCAGCTGAACAATGTTTCCTCAGATGAAAAACTTGTAATTCCATGGCCTTGC
>CAZPOJ010000116.1:0-9281 GCA_964588005.1 uncultured Sphaerochaeta sp. | reverse complement strand
AAAAGAAAGGCAATGAGGGAGAGGACGACTTGCGAAGCGGGATATACCCTTCCAGAAAGCACGATCAAAAAGAAGTCAAGGGAGAGCAAGGCCAAAGCACAAACGAGCAACATGACAAACAATGAGTCCTGGGCTTGCCTCTTCCCACCCTGCCCAAACACATAGTAGAGCATGATAATAACCAGGATGTGGCTAATTATTGAGTTTTGCACATAGTAGAGCAAAGGCAAAGCAACCTCCTAAATACTGGTGACAGTATACAGGGTATTGGTTTATTTACAAAGAGTAATAGGTAAAATGTACAAAGTTATGTACAAAGCAGAGCATATGCAAGAATCCTTCTTTTTAGGTATGCCAACACCACACTCGCCACAAAACTCCTATCGAAATGGAGAGAGAAAAGCCTGCCTGTGAATCATTCTTATGAGGCTCCATTCTTGCTTTACCCCTTTTAGTACGCTACGATTGAGTATGAGCGAATGTACCATAGACAATGCTTTCCTCTGCAAGCACAGCATGTTCGGCGGCCTCACCGACGAGGAGCTGATGATTATCCACGACTATCTGGATGAAAAGACCTATGCAAAGGGAACGCGCATCCTCAAGCAGGGTGAGCCCAACAACACTGTCTACTTTATTGTGGAAGGGGATGTCTCCATCCAGAAACACCCTCTTGAAGAGGAAGAGAAGGAGCGGGTCATCACCGTCTTGCATGCAGGGGACTCCTTTGGGGAGATGGAGCTCATCGACATTCAAAGTTGTGCTGCAAGTGCCGTCTGCCTCACCGATGCCACTATCATCACCCTTTCCAACAAGGATCTCTACAAGTTGTCGACTACACATCTAAAGACATACACCATGCTTATCCTGAACTTAGCAAGGGACATCAGCCGAAGACTACGCTCCACCGACAACCTGCTGGCACTCATCTCAAAGAAGAGCCCCTAACCTCATATTTGTACCCATCCTCTAGAGGTCTTGGCTTGCTCTCCGCTCTTTTTCTTTCTGCCGGGTTTCCTCATGTCTCATCACCAACAGGGTAATGGCCATCAGGGTCGGAAAGAGCACCGCTATCAACATACCGCTCCTCAGTGCTGACTCACCCCGAGAGAGATCCTGCATCCAAGGCAGGCGTCTTACCAGGGTAGGATTGATATCTGCTGTCAGCCCTATCAGCCAGGGTCCTATTGAGGCTCCCCCATCCCCTGCCGCTGCAAGCATGGCAAACAAGGATGCTCCGGCAAGAGGGAAGTGCCTTGCCCCCATCACCACAGAACCCGGCCAGAGCAAGCTACTACCCAACCCTGTAAGGGTGCACGCAAACAGGGAGACCAAGGGCCACGGAGAGGTTGCCGCCACCAGATAACAGAGGATGCTCAAGAGCGAGCCAAAAAACATCGCTTTCCAGACAGGAACCCTCTCCCCATATTTTCCATACAGGGCACGCCCTATTCCCAGGAACAAGGCAAACAGGCAGAGGCCCACCAGGTCCCCAACTGCCTTTGGCAGTTGGAGGGCCGACTCCACAAAAGCGCTGGTCCACTGGGACATGGAGACCTCAGTAGCCCCTCCGAGGGCTATACCAAAGACCACCAACAAGAAATATCTAGACTTGAACAGGGTTTTTATCTTAGTCCTATGCTCCTCTGCAACTGCAGGAGCTAGGGGAACACGCATGAAGTTGAAGAAGTTGACCAGTGGCATGATACTCCAGACCAAGACCACAAAGGGCCAGTTCTCCCGCCCAAACAGGGAGAGCATCAAGGTAGTCCCCACCACCACAACAATGAACCCCCAAGCGTAGAAGGAGTGCAAGAGGCTCATAGCCTTCTCCTTGGAGTCGTTGGGTATGCCCTGCACTATCGCACTGAGCAAGAGCTCAAACAACCCTCCCCCACTGCTGTAGACAACCGTCGCCACCATCAGCCCAACATAGGGGTTACGGGGAAATAGACGCGGGGTAAAGGCAAGCATCAGCAGCCCGATAAAGGCCAGGGCATGGCCCAGGGTAATGAAAGGCCTGATCCCATACTTGTCCACAGGACGACTGAAAGCCAGGTCGGCCACGATCTGGGTAAAGAAGTTCAGCAGTGTCAGTCTTCCCACCTGCTCGAAGGAGAGGGAGAACTCACCCATGAAGGTGATATAGAGCAGAGGGGCCAGGTTACAGATCAGGGCACCGACAAAGTTGCCCAAATAGCAGGCACGTATGGTAGATTTATACATACAGGCGATTATATGCAGTATATATCGTTGGGTAAAGCATTGTCTTCATGATAGTTTCACAACCGTACAACCTTCGCTCAGGATTTGGTTAGTTTTCCAGTGAAACGTACTTTGAGTCCTCTCCTATAGCCCCTTCAAGCCACCTGCAAACCACTTCCTCATCCTCAGAATCTGCAACAAACGCCTCAAACATCACAAACAAGGTTTTAAGGATATCCTCGGTCCCCTTTGGATCCTTTTCAGAAGCAAAGTCATGTTCAAGCAACCAGTCGTTGAGTATCTCTTGCTTGGCGGCTGAAAAATTCTTAATTTCCTTATCGGCAACGAGGTTCAGCAAATCATTTCCCGTGAGAGGCTCCTCCCCCACCTTCTCAAGTATCTGAGACCAGTAGTTGGCATTCCGATTAAGATCCATAGCCGAACCTTCCAAGGCAGAAACATCCAAGATCTTGCATCTTCCCTCCTGGGCTAGCTTTTGTGCAGCTTCAAGCAGTTTCAAACGGAAATTTAGGGGGTGCTCACTGCCAAGAGCTTGCAAAAGCTGCCCGCAATGGGTCAGTCCCTTTTTCAGGTACCCATAGAGTTGCTGGCTATCGGTATAGAGGTGCCAGGAGTGCAGGCCCTCTACAGGCTCCCATAGCGAAGGCCCCGACACTGAGAGGGCTTGTGCATACTGCTGATAATCCTCAAGAGGGGCAGGTATCTCTCTTTTTTCATGAACGTAGGGCTTCAAGGGAGTTTTCGCTACCTTATACTCCCTAGTGAGGTCCTCAAGGGGGATTACCGTGACCAAGGGGGATTCAATCGTACTGAGCCTTTCCACCTCATCACTTTGAGCCGTAACATAGAACACCTGACGCTCCTGGGCAATCTTTCCTATGGCCTGGACTATTGCCGACGCCCTGTAGTCATCACTATTGGCAAGCACCTCATCCAGGAAGATGGGGAGCAACACTTCGCTGGTCTTCTCCTGCATGGTTATGAAGGCCATCCTAATGGAGAATAGCAGTTGGATCCGTGTTCCACTTGACAACTCCTCAACCTTGTAGTTCTTGGCCATGATGGTGTCTGTGGCGAAAAATCCCTCGTCGCTTGCAGAGAGCGTGTACCTGTTGTTAGTGATGCTGGTCAGCCACTGGCTTGCATGTTCAAGCACCTGCGGTTGGAAGCGCTTTTCACTCTCTTCCTTCAGTTCAGAGGCAAGAAGGGAGATCATCCTCCCCTGTACCTGCTCTTCTCGGAAGGCTTCCAACATCTCTTGTGTCTTGGTCTCTTCCAACTGTGCGGTGGACAGGGCAGAGCCAAATTTCAAGTCTTCATACGTTTTGAGCAGCCCTCCAAGACTCTGAAACTTGGTTTTCAGCACATCCTGCTGGCGCTCAATCTGCTCTATCTGCTCATTCAAATCATCTGCTGAGTAGGTTAAGGTCAAGACCAAGGCCTCGGGTGTCTCTTTTGACCGCTCATCAAACAGTCCCTGCTTGTGCCTTAGCGTACGCTTAAGATCGTTCCACTGCTCCACTTGGGAGGCAAGGCTCTTGAGCGTCTCATCAGAACCAGACTCCAAGGTACTCATCTTCCAGAATTGCTGGAGCGCTACACTAGAAGCCTCCAACTCCTCCTGGGCAGAGGCTATCTCTTTTGCACTGCTTGTTAGGGCAACACGTAGGGATGCCGCCCGTTCCAGTCGCTTGGCAAACCCCTCGCTCATCGCCTTGAGCGAAGCGAAATCATCCTCTGTCGTATCCAGCTCCCCTTGCAGTGCAGAAAGTGCCTTTTCACTCTCCTCTTGGGCCACTAGCCTTGCCCTGCTTGCCTTCCAAAACGCAATTCGATGCTCGCTCCACGTCCCCAGCCTCTGGGCAAAATGGAAAAACTGCGCACCTTCAAGACGCGCCTCGTCATCCTTCAGCCCAAGATCGAGTGCAGCATCCTTCCACTCACGGTTCCATAGGCGCACCTTTTCCAAAGAACCTTCCAACTGTTCCTCAGCACGCTTACGTCGATTATTGAGCAGCTCGCTCTGTTGTATGGCGGCTATCTCCTCTCCCAGAAGGCCCGAGAGGGCCTGACAAGATTCAGCACTCCATAGGGTTGGGCCCTCCATCCCCAATTTGGCGAACAGTTGTTCAAGATCCCCTCTTTTCTCCTCCAGTTCGCCCTCTCTTTGCTTATAGAGAGGGCTCTTACCTGAAGAAGGGACTAGTAGGGCAACGATAGCTAGCATGAGTAGCAAGGCGCCAATGAAAAGCGTCGGATGTACAACGATCCCTGCCACAGCACCAAGAATGCCAGCCAGGGAGACAAACAGCAGCAACCTCTTTTTGGTTCCCTTTTTCAAAGGCTTGCTCTCTTGTGTGCCCAACAATTTCCAAGAGAGGGATACCCAGTCAGAGAGACGAAGCTGTAGGAGAGAGAGGTCTTTAGAGCTCTGGCTTATCTGTTCATATTCTCCCAGCTCTTCGGCCAATTTTTTATTGGCATCCAAGCTGCAGCGCAGGGGCTCGCACTCCGATGCAAGGCTTTTCATCTTTTCAACATACGCTTGCAGGGTAGCATCCTCAGGAGGGTCACTCATCAACCATGAGTGTTCTGCCTCCCATTCACGTAAGGTCTCCTCAGCTTGGGCATAAAGGTCAGCACTGGCTTTCAGGGATGTTGTTGCTTTCTCATACGCTTCAAACCTATGTTTCAGGCGAAGGGGTTTTTCCAAATCCTGCAGATGATGCTCCTTTACAGAGCAATCCTTGAATTCCTGGGCAAGTTCATCTTCGAGGCGTTTATGCTTTTCCAGCTCGATGCGTGCCTTTTGCAGGGAGTCTGTCAGTTCTTCCAAGCGTTGGGGAGACTCTGCCTTGATAGATCCTATGGCAGGATCATACGAAGCCAGCCTCTGTTCCAAGGCATCGACAGCCTCTTTGGTTTCCAGCAGGAATTGGGCACTCTCTCTGGTTGCCTTCTTTTCCGCTAAGGCGGATCCTTCGTTTGTTTCCCGTTGCAACTGTTCGATATCATCCTGGATATGCTGGTGCTCTTGCTGGTCCCTGATTACCTGCCTGAGAGAGTCAATGGCATCCCTGGCACTCTTTGCTTGAGCGGCTGTCGCCCTGGAGAATACAGGAATGCCTCCTGCACTCTCCAAGGCAGCATCGAGGTCGACCCCGCCCTGCATGCGGGTACGCACTTCATGCAAGAAAGTTTTAGCATGTCCTGCATCTTCCTGTAATAGCTCATGCAGGGTGAACCAGTAGCTTTCACTCAGTTCATCATTTCGCCCCGGCAGCATAATCTCCTGATCGTCAGAGAGGCGTGTTTGCCGTAGCTTCCCATTGGAGAGGGAGAGATCCCATGAGGAGGCCCCACTCTCTAGTAGAACCCCACTGGCTTCCACATCCTTACCGGTTTTTCCTTTCCAGATAAGAGAGCGCATAGCGCGGGTAAGGGTGGACTTGCCCACTCCATTGGGGCCCCAGATAATGTTGAGATGTTCCCCAAGGTCTTGTACGGGAGGGAATGTTCCTGCCTCGAACCCAGGACTCTTATGAAGCCGTATACTCTTAAGCCAGAATTTCCTGCTCATCGGCCACCCCCCTGCTCACTGTTGATCATGGAGAACAACAGCCTTTTGGCTGCTTGGGTTGCCAAGAGCACGTACTCTTCTTCGCTCCTGATGACCGGCCCTTGCTTCAGGTGCTGGAAGGCAGGGGCATTGAAGCTCTCCATTTCAATGCTCTTGTACTGTTCTGCCATTTTTCTCAACTCCTGGGCATCAAGAAGTCTTTTTGCCAACAGAGCTGTTGCACTCGTCCCCTCTGAGAGTTCTTGCAAGTCGACATCCAACAAAGTCATGTCCTTCAGACGGGCAAGAGGACGCACTTCCCATTCTCCTACGTGAGACCAGAGGACTTCAAGTTTTTCTTGGGTAAATATCGCCTTGACATCCAAACTCCGTGCGATGGTTCCCGTAAGGACAAGGGAGCAGAGCAAAGTGCCTGCAAAGGGGATCTGGCTGGCAAATTCCCGCAATGATCGCGACAGTGCCGCCTTGGCATCATCCTCAGTCTGCACACCATCGAGGTCAACCTCACAACTCTCAAAGCGGTAGGGGCAGAGAGGGATCAGTTTGGGATCCTTCCAGGTCCCCTTCTCCTCCTTCTCCAGGAGCCAGAGGCCATGAGGTCCCTCCTCATTGCTGTCCAGAGCATAGGGCGAACCGCAGTAGAAGGCTTTGCCACCCTTTTGCACTCCTCCCTTATGAATATGGCCCAGGACCCACAGGGGAACGGGGGAGCGGGAAAAGTCACTGAGGGGGACCGGGGCGTAGTTGCTCAAGGCAGGGGCTCCCACATCACAGTGCAGCACTCCCAACAGGGGGAGATCGGTATCTGCCAAAGCTCTATCAAAGCTGTCGAGGGGGTTCTGCTGCACCCTACGCTCGGCAAAGGACCATCCGACAAAGCGCACACCCTTGTAGTCTATGTGCTCCCACTCGCCTCCCAACCCCAAAAGCTTGATATGCGTGCTATCCCTGGCAAGGGAAGGAAAGACCGAGTAGTCGTGGTTCCCTCCGACTCCAATGACCTTGATGCCTTCCTTGCCAAGCTTCTCGAGGCCTGAGAGCAGAGGGCCATAGGCTTCGAACCAGTTCTCCTCCTGCTCAACCACATCCCCTGCCAAAACAAGGACATCGACGTTGAGAGCGATGGCCTTGGCCACAATAGCATCCCAACTGGAGTGGCTGGTGAGGTTTTCAAGGTAGGGTACCGAGGGGATCCTGCCCAAATGGATATCTGCACAACAAAGAATTTTCATGGCTCCTCCAGAGTCTTAGCCAGAGAAGTATCGCTGGCCGTAGGGATTACCTTACTATACCACAGTTTCAACAGTTTTTAGGGTGGCCTTTCCGTATACAAATTCTAAAATATGTAGGTTTTGCTCCCTATGTAACTTGACAATAATTGGATTATCTGCATACTATATGCATGTTGTATATAGTCAAGAAGAGAATAGTCTGGTCAGAGAAGGAAATATGTGCAAAGAAGGCCGGACGATATTTATAAGTGAGGACACGATGAAGCAGAAAGGATCACGGTGTTGTGAGATAAAATACCAGAAGATGGAGAAGATCTTGGAGATTTGCCTCCTGTTGCTCCTGTTTGACCAAAAGGGGTATGGCTATGGCCTGATCGAACAACTCTCGGATTTTGGCTTTACCGGTGATGAGCTGAACATAGGCTCTCTGTACAGAAGCTTGAGGAAGCTGGAGGACCAGGCTCTGGTATCCTCGGTCTGGGAAGAGGCAAGCGGCGGGCCCAAGCGCCGCGTCTATACCATTACCGGACAGGGGAAAGAGGAGTTGCACAACTGGATGGCCCTACTCAAGGAGAGGAAAGCCCGTATTGAACTGCTGATCGAAACGTATGAAAAGAAGACCTCTGACTAAAAATTGAATTTCAACACCACCGAAGGAGAGAGTAAGCAGATGACAACGATTATCATCATTTATGCAATATTGGCTGTAGGACTCATCTTCTCCCTTGCAAAAAGCAAGGAGAAGACCAAGAAAGCCTTTAAGGTTGCAGGGAAATCCCTGCTCAAGACTGCCCCGGCCTTGTTGGCAATGCTTGGGATAGTGGGCTTGATCCTAGGCGTGCTCACACCCGAGAAGATATCGAGTCTGATAGGAGCCGAAGCCGGTTTCTTTGCAACCATCACAGCCGCTGTCATCGGGTCCCTGACGCTGATACCATCGCTGGTGGCATTTCCCCTGGCAGGATCTCTTTTGCGATCAGGGGCAACGGTGATGACCATATCGGCTTTCATCACCACATTGGTCATGGTGGGGGTGGTAACCGCCCCTATGGAGATGAAGGTATTGGGCAAGCGGTTCACCCTCCTGCGTAATGGGTTGGGTATCCTTGCAGCTCTGGTGATAGCTCTGCTCATGGGGGTGATCTTATGAAAAACTTCCTAAAGAGATTCAAGCTGCCCCTCGGGGTTGCTCTGGTATACATACTCCTGTTCATATTCTCCCCTGAAATGGGCGCGCGCTCTTCTACGGTAACCTGGGAGTATTTTCTGGAGATGGCTTTCATCCTCCCTCCAGTATTCATCCTGATGGGCCTGATGGAGGTCTGGCTGCCAAAGGACAAGATTCAGAAGTGGCTGGGAAATGATTCGGGCATACGCGGGGGGATATTCTCCTTGGCATTGGGGACCCTACCCACAGGGCCCGTCTACGTAGCCTTCCCCCTAGCGGCATCTCTGTTGCACAAGGGTGCCAGCATAACGAACGTGGTCATCTTCCTCGGTTCCTGGGCAGCCCTCAAAATCCCCCAGCTGATGGTTGAGGTCAAGTTCCTCGGTCTGAAATTTGCCCTGGTACGC
Organism: uncultured Sphaerochaeta sp.; assembly: GCA_964588005.1. Taxonomy (GTDB): domain Bacteria; phylum Spirochaetota; class Spirochaetia; order Sphaerochaetales; family Sphaerochaetaceae; genus Sphaerochaeta. The sequence goes on along the minus strand of CAZPOJ010000116.1, from coordinate 668 downwards.
TTCGGCCTTACCACAGTTGCCCTGATCCTCATGGGTCTCTTCATGAAAGCCATGTTACTGAGGTTCCCTGACACGAAATGGCTCGAAAATGGTGAGGATGTTTCCGAATAGGACCTCAGGGAGAAAGATGCCCTGTTCCTAGTGACAAACAAACTAGAACAAGCATGAGGGAACAAAAGGTATGGGAAGGGTTTCAAGCGAAGCCCTTCCTCTTTGTTGGGCATAGAGAAGATCAGAAAAATGCACTCAACAGCCAAAAGCACCCAAAGACTCCCAAGCCTCCAGTGTGATTGCTGCAAACTTTTGTTCTCCTATAGTAATATTTGCACTACTCTAGTCTGAAAGCAACAAATATATAGGAGATTTGCTTAAGGGTATGTGCTGCTTCTTTCCTGCTATCCAGACTGCTTATGAAAGAAGATATCCTGCTTGCAACAACTGTTGCAAGCAGGATAAAAGCCTTGAAAGAGAGCCTGAATAGGCAACAGATAAAAAATTATTAATTGAGTAAAACCCTTCCCTTTATCTCTCCAATATCAAGGCTTATAGGGTTTTTATAGTTGCTCTAAGTCTACTTTGTTGAGATACTAGGCTGAGAAAAAGAGTGAATAAGCCTAGCATTATAATATTGTATAAAGAGTTAATTTTCCCCTTCCCTTGATTAATCG
>CAZPOJ010000115.1:0-9344 GCA_964588005.1 uncultured Sphaerochaeta sp. | reverse complement strand
GCGTGCATGCAGATGGAATCAGCATTCAGGTTGTATCACCAGTAGCGCGTATCATGAAAATCGAGAAAAAAGTGAGGACTATCAACGAACATAAACTCGTCCTCTCTCTGCGGGTGACAATCGTCTTGAAGTCGGTAACATTGCTAGAAAGGACACACTGCATTTCAACCTGAATCAGGCTATCGTTTTAGCTTGGGTGGAATAAAAGATTATAGAATGGCCTTTGGAAAGCTCCATTAGGCAGGAAACCCTTCCAATCCACATGACCTAGGCAAGCTGCAATTAGTATACTTACGAGTATACTACTCACGATTCCCTTAAGACAAACTTTAGGTTCAGATTATACCAAAGGACCCTATATACAATCTCAAAAACAGAGCACCTTGTAATACTGCCAAAGCCAGAGAAAGTAGGGAATTCTGGAAGAAAAACAGCATAATCATTCACTATTCTGTATTTCAGTGCTCACCAAACGGAATTTACTCATCAAATAAGATTTTTTTAGTAAGCATATGTATTATAATATTTTAGTTCTACTCAATCAAAAGGCTCCTTTTACTTGTCAAATAAGAATATACCCTACAAGGTAAGTAAATATGTATAAAACAGGTAACACATAATGTTAATGAATCCTGTACATACAAAACGTATGGCAGTACTATCGAAGAGTATGAAGGTGTACCCAGAAATATCCTAGTCTATGTAGCCTCCACAAAGGGGAATAGCTATGAAAGCAAAACGCAGATATACATTCGAACCTGATTATGCTGTTGCACCAGGGGCAACACTGAAGGAAGTCATTGAGAGCTTGTGCATGAAGCAGAAAGAGCTGGCCCTGCGTACAGGGTTGACTGAACAAACCATCATACGAATTTTCAGTGGGGAACAGCCTATTACGCATGATACCGCGACCAAGCTTGAGATGGTTACCTCTGTTCCAGCCAGGGTGTGGAATAACCTAGAGATGAACTATCGGGAGCAACTGAGCAAACTCAAGTTCCAACAACAACTACAAGGATATGAATCTTGGCTATCGACCATCCCCATCAAGGACCTGAAGGAACGTGGAATACTCACCGAGACTGATGAACCATCAGAAATAGTACAAGAGGTACTACTGTTTTATGGAGTCTCAAGTATTGATGCTTGGAAAAGCCTCTGGAGCAACCCAAAAGTGGCTGCCCGTCTTGCAAGTCAATTTACCTGCCTTGCAGGACCGGCTTCAGCATGGATACGTATGGGTGAATTGCAAGCCAGAGAGATTGAATGTACCCCTTTTAATGCCTCCACATTCTCTGATGCAATACAGGCCATCAGAAAGCTGACCACCAAGAAACCCAAAGAGGTCATACCTCAGATATGTACACTCTGTAGCGAAGCGGGAGTTGCATTGGTTTTAGTGCCACATTGGCAGCAGATACCGTGGAAGGGAGCTTCCAAGTGGTTATCACCAGAGAAGGCCCTGATCGTGTTAAACCTTAAGGATAAGAAGGATGATACCTTCTGGCTCTCCTTCTTCCATGAGGCATATCACATACGCAAAGGAAGGAAGAAGCAGCTGTATATTGCTGATAGTTCCAAAACAGACAAGGAGGAGCTTAAGGCAGCAGCATTCGCCCTTTCTATGCGTATCCCTTTCTGATCGAAAGGACAAAACTAAGGCAGGGCTGATACACATTGCACTACTTGCTTTTTGACAGCATGAAATAACCATCAAATAAGAATTTTCTAGTAAGTCTCTTTCTCATAATATATTATTATCGTTTGATAGTGAAATGACATTTACTCATCAAATAAGAATCTACTCTACATGGTATATAAATGAATGAAAAACAGGAACAATAGTGCAATTATTTCTTCATCTCAGAGACATGGAGCAATACAGGGTGCTCCATAGATTGAAAAAACTTTTTGTGTTAATTGCGGTATTTTATGTTAAATTGGGGTATACTATAGGTATGATTGAATTCTGGATTCGTGTTGAAGAATTACGAAAAGCAAGTAACCTCACAAGGAAAGAGCTTAGCAATATAATTGCCGTAAGCCCAAAGACTGTAGACAATTGGGTTGCTCGTAACATTATTCCTGCAGGGGACAAATGCCTCTCAATCTCCAATACCCTCACTACTTCTATTGAGTATCTTTTAACAGGTAAAGAACTTGCTATTTCTGTTAATGACTATGCGAAAAATGAGGAACCTACTTTCCTTGTTCCAATCATACCTCATATAATTCCTACTGAACTAGATACAGATTTCCTGTCTTGTAGAAGACAACCCAAATATGTGAGGATTCTTCAGCGAATGGTAAAGGGGATTGATCCAGAGAGGCTGATCGCTGCCGTAGCCAAAGGTGATAGCATGACAGGAGTTCAGATTTTCTCAGGGGATGTTGTTATATTTGCAAGAGAATATCTTGATGAGAACGGACTCTATGTAGTGTCACTCAGAGGAGAAGTCCTAGTAAAAAGGATGGAATTCAATCGTATCCATGACCAAGTAGTCATAATCAGTGAGAACAAGAACTACAGGGCCATAACAGTTGATGCAAATGATGAAGGGGTCCAAATTTTAGGTAAGGTTATTGGATGGATACATTGCCATATGCATTGAAAATGGGAATTGTTTGTAACACTAAATAAAGGAAAAGAAAATGAAAGATTATCATTCTCTTCTTGTTGAATTATTAAAATTACCGACAGAGACAGGATGGCTAGAATTTAAAAAAAACAATGAGGATCCCCAAGAAATTGGAGAATATATTTCTGCACTCAGTAATTCTGCGGCCCTAGATGAAAAAACATATGCTTATATGGTCTGGGGCATCGAAGATTCAACTCATGAGATTGTTGGAACCTCCTTTTACCCAGAGCGTGCAAAAAGGGGAAATGAAGAACTAGAAAGTTGGTTACTACGTTTATTACATCCAAAGATTGATTTTCGTTTCATACCAATTCTTGTCAAAGAGCTAAGAGTGATACTATTAGAGATTAAGACCAACTTCAAACACCCTGTAAAGTTTGGTGGAGTTGAGTATATTCGAGTGGGTAGCAATAAAAAGAAACTCAGTGAATTTCCAGAAAAAGAACGTGAGCTATGGAGAATTTTCGATCGTATCCCATTTGAGAAAGAAATCGCTAAAGAAAGCCTTGATCTGACAACAGTCCAACAGCTGCTCGATGTATATAAGTATTATCAATTACTCGAATTGCCAGGAACAACCAATGGTGAGGAAATAATTAAACGTCTTCAAACAGATGATCTGATCTGTATTAACGCTGACGGGAGAATAGATATTAGAAACCTAGGTGCGATAGCTTTTGCAAGATCGCTCAATTCCTTTCCTCAATTAAAACGTAAAGCGGTGAGAGTAGTGATCTATAAAGACAACACCCGTATTGAAACGTTAAGAGAGGTTACTGGTGATAAAGGGTATGCATCAGGATTTGAAGGATTAGTGAATTTTATTAACCACTTGATTCCTAAAAATGAAATTATGGGTAAGGCCTTGAGGAGGGAGGTACCTATGTATCCAGAACCCGCAATCAGGGAACTTGTCGCCAACGCAATTATTCACCAAGACTTTTCAATAACAGGAACAGGTCCGATGATAGAGATTTTTTCTGAAAGATTGGAAATAACTAATCCTGGAGTTCCTCTTGTAGACCCCAAGAGATTCTTGGATACTCCACCCCGTTCTCGAAATGAAGCACTGGCATCACTCATGCGACGAATGGGAATATGTGAAGAACGAGGCAGTGGATTTGATAAGGTAGTATCCCAAACTGAATTATTCCAACTTCCTCCGCCGAAGATTGAAGTAAGCGAAATACACACGAAGGTAATTTTGTTTGCTTACAAAAAATTTGCTGCTATGGACCGAGAAGAGAAGATATATGCTACGTATCTTCATTCTTGCTTGAAGTATGTGAATCGTGAAGCAATGACAAACCAATCACTCAGAGAACGTTTTGGAATTGAGGACAAAAATAGCGCTCAAGCATCAAGGATTATCAATGATACGATAGGAGAGGGGCTAGTCAAGCGAGAAAATCCTGAGGGTTCAAAAAAATATTCGAAGTACGTACCTTTCTGGGCATAATCATATTTGATGAGTACATGGCATTTTATTATCTATCATAAATAATGTATTATGCAACAGGGACTTATTAAAAAAATCTTATTTGATGGTTATTTTATAACGCTAAAGTCAACCCCTTCAAACTTGCTTTTTCTTTCATGCTTGTACTACCAAAGAGCCCCAGCTTTCCTAGCTGGGGTACCTCTATTCCTATCTTTCTGCTCTTCTTTCTTCTACTCAGCCTCTACAGACGTGTTATTCTCCACCTCTTCAGCAAAGCTCTCCTGACTCAGCTGAGCAAAGGAACTCTTACCCACATCACCGTAGAGCAGCAACTGATCAAGATACTCGATAGCTGCCCTTATCTTGGACCTTAGGAGATAGCCCCCGCTTTCCACTGTGGAGAACATCGTCTCAAGATGCACAGCCGGCTTCCAGTCGTATGCCTTGCCATGGAAGAGGATGATCTTCTTTAGCACTTCCCTGATCTCCTCTTCGCTCAAGGGATCAAGCTGTGGGGCATCGATGATGGCTTCAAGCACACTCTTCATCGGCTCCTCATCATCAGGATAGACCTCTGTGAGGTTCTGGAACTCCTTCTTTGCCTCAATGACATCCTCCACAAAGGAGGAGGTAAAGGCAAAGAGGGAGAAGGTAGACTCCAACTGCTTAGGAGGGAAGAGGAAGTGAGCCATGTTGTTGTAAGCCTTCAGTCTGGTCTTCTTCCCCAGCCTCCCGATAAGTTCCGACTCATCGAAGAGGATGACCCAGCCCTTGTAGCCAAGCTGCTTGAACAGATGACTGAGGAAGGCCACATAGTCCTGGGAGTGCTTTGTCTTGGCGAAGTTCAGCTTGAAGGTGACCTTCTCATTGAAGATGCGCCGGTAGATCTTCTTTATCTGGTGGTTGGGAACAAAATCCCCTTCCAGATCAGTTTGGAGGAGGAACTGCTCGTCCTGGTCATCGGTATTCACCAACGACCTCAAGAGGTAGTAGAGCCTGTCCGTCTCCAGCTGGGTAGCGGCAAACAACAACAGGTCACTGGTAAGCTTTGCATTGGGGGTAAGGCGCGACAGCTCGTGGGCAAAGCCCGGCTGCAGCCTGTTAGGAAGGTAGGTATTGCTCACCAGCTTCTGATAGACCATGTGCAACTTATCCAGAGGAGTCTCCTTGCTCAAGGAGAGCATGGAGACGACCATGTTGTTCTTATGTGCTACGTTGAAAACCGTATTGAGCAGATGGGTCTTACCCTCACCATACTTGCCACAGATGATCATACCCTCACTGGTTTCATCATCAACGACAGCATCAAGACGGGTGACAATACTCTCCAGCATCTGAGGCCGTGCCTCACTGAAACACTGTCCCACCGCCCTGGAAGGAATACCTGACCGTAGGGCCTCTATCATATGCCGCGCATCAAAATCAAAGCTCATACTTGGTCTCCTTCATCGCTCTCTTCATGAAAGCCCAGGGTAGCCTGGCCGACAAGGCGAGGAAGGGAGATACCTCCCATCTTCGCCTGTCTGATAAGCTGTTCTGCCCTTTGTTCATCAATGACCATGGCGGTAACATCGACATGGGTGACCACAGCGGCCAGACGCCTGGACATCTCCACCAGTAGCTCTGGAGTGTACTCTTGCTCGGCGACCTGGTCCAAGTCCACAATATCGGTGAACTTGTTGATGCGGCTTCCGACGATCTCATTTTGGATACGCATCCACAGAGCCTGGTAGGACTTCACCCCGGTATTGTCATTGTCCAGCAACTCCCTGCCAAACGAGAAGACAAACATGATATTCTTGAAGTTGTCGATATCGTCTATCAGCTGACGGATACTTTCATAGGTATCTTCGCGCTTCATCTTGGTGTAGTGCATCGGATTCAAACCCGACCTGTCCACCAGGACCTCCAGGTTGTCTATGGTCACCAGAAGGCCTGGGTACCCGCTGAGGGCAACTACTTCAGACAAGGACCGCAACATGTTGCGTGCGTTGTACTTGGTGATCTTGCTCGGGGCCAAGCCCAAGGGTCTCATGGTGGTGACCCTGATCTTCTTATCCCCATGCATCCAGGCGAGCAACAGGTCCCTGTTCTGCTCCTCCAAGGAGGGGTGTCCAAGCATCCCTCCGCAGATGAGGCTGCAGGCAAGGGCAAAGTTGTTGTCCATATGGGGGTTGTCCAGGAACATCTCTCGCAACTGCTGGCGTATCTCCCGACGGTTGAGGGCATCGGCCATAGCCTGCTGCCCAAGAAGGTCGATGAAGGTCATCCCGGGAAGAATGTCCTTTGGATTGTAGCCCATCCTTTCCACTATCTTGTCGCTGCATCGCTTAAGCAGGTGGAGGATATCACTTTGGCGTAAGATCTCCAGATAGACTTCACGAAAGTCGTTGAGCCAGACCTGCTTTGCCGAGAAGGAGACGGTAACATACCCCTCCTTCTTGGCAAGGGAGGAGACGAGGTTGAGGGTGTGGGTCTTCCCACTGCCCCTCTGTCCAGTCAGAAACTTGATCTTGCTTCCACCCTCCTTGATAAACTCACAGAAGTAACGGTCACGCCAGAAGTCAGTGATGAACTGGACACCCACCGTCAGGGCATTGAGCATCTCGTCGCTTTGGGGGACATCCCCAAAAGAGAGTTGCGCGATGGTTGTTGGAATCTTAGGGGTTTCACCAAGTGTTTCGACCATGCAGTACCTCGTTTACAATATGTTCTCTTAGTAGAATCGAATGGTGGAGAGGAACTCCTCGTGGCCACTCCTATCCAGGATACGTATGGCCTTATTGCTCTCCCTACTGGTACCCCACTGGATCGCACGGTCCCCCTTGATCTCAACAGAAGAACCCTCATGATAGAGACGGGCCAGATCAAAGGCATAGCTTTGCAAGTCGTACTCCTTACGAGATCGCGCCATGGGAACCATATACTCGTAGAGCTTCTTCAAGTACTGGTCAGTAGCAGGTTTCTTTCCAAGGTCAGAAATCAGCAAGTCATAGGCTTTAGCAAGTTCAGCAGCAAATCGGTTTGCATTGAAGGATGTCTTCAAAAGCTTTTCCTGCACTTTCTTTACCATCTGTACCAGAGTGTAGGGCCGAATACTGGAGACCTTCTTGCGGTCAAGGATGATTTCCAAATTGGAATCGACGCGAAGCTTGTTGGGAAACATCTCAAAACTGGGAAAGCTCCCTTTGACGTCTACCCCATTCTGCTCACACTGTTGGAGCAACTGCTCAGCAAAGTCACCGCCTTCGATATAGCCTTTTTGGTCAAAGCTGGTAACCAGGGCCTCTATCTCTTCAAGCAGGGCTGTTACCTCTTCACTTGTTTGTCTCATCAAGGCAGTGTCATTGATACATTTGGTAAGGTCTCCCCCTTCCATCTGTTTGGCAATGGCCTTCTGTAGCTTTGTGACGAGTTTCGTCTTATCTTTCAAGTTCTTTTCCAAGTTTTGGTATCGCGCATAGAGGTCTTCGTAGTTCATACATTCTCCCTTAAGTTGTGTAGGCAATCGACGAAATAGTAGAACATGACAGGACCTATTTCAAGTGGCGTGGAGGAAATTAGCTCTATTCCTACAAAGAAGAAAGAAAAAACATCAGTGAAAACAACATTGGTTTTACCTCCATCGTACAACTCCCCTACAACTCTAGGCAAAACACCTTCCTGGCCATCTCCCTCCTTTCTGGCTATTGGGCCCTCTTTATGATACCTTGGGTCTACCCACCAGATTAGCAAAAGGAGCCCAAAGCGATGAAACTAGAACTCTACCCTTGGCAAGAAGCGTGCCTCGAAGCGTGGCAAGAGAACCAAAGCCGAGGCATCATTCAGGTGGTTACGGGGGGCGGCAAGACCATCCTCGCCCTCGCTGCAGCGAAGAAGCTGCAAGCGAGGCTTTCTGGTAAGCTCCAGGTAAAGATCATAGTGCCCAAACAGTTCATGGTAGCCCAGTGGACAGCGAGCCTGCTCGATAACAAAGATACCTTTGGTATCGAGAAGGGGGATATAGGCAACTACAGTGGCCTCAACAAAGACAATCCTGACAAACGCTATATGATCTACGTGGTCAACTCAGCTAGGTACAAGCTCTCCATCCATATCGCCCGGAACTTAGAAAAGGGGGAGTCTGTGCTCATTATTGCAGATGAGTGCCACCACTACGCCAGCCCTGAAAACAAGAAGATATTTGACTTCATGAGATTGCTCGACCATAAGAAACCCCAACAGTACTTTTCCTTAGGGCTCTCTGCAACACCCCAGACAGAGGGGTTCACCAACATCTTGGTCCCAGCCTTAGGACCCCTGTTTTACTCCTACGGGTTCTCCGAGGCTATCAAGGCAAAGGTGATAAACTCCTGTGTGCTGTTTAACCTGGGGCTGTATCTGAATAGGGTGGAAGCTGCTCTATATGAAGACCTAACAGCTAAAATCGGAATGAGTATAAAAATAGTACAAAGTAGATATCCAATACTCTCCCAAGTTCCTGCTAACAGATTCATACCTACCCTTGCGCAACTTGCAAAGAAACCCGGTGGGGAAGGCGCAAAGATGTTGCTCTCACTGTTTTACAAGCGCAGGGCTCTGGTCTATGAAACAGAAACACGGGTGATAGCTGCCATAGCCCTGGTAGCAAGACTGGGCAAAAGGGCAAAGATTATCATCTTTGGCGAGCGTATCAGTCAGACTGACCAGCTCTTCGTCGCCTTGGATAAGGAGTATCCCAACAAGGTTGCACGCTACCATAGTGAGTTGGGCGAGGTTGCACGCAAGCACGCCATCGAGCGGTACAGGGATGGGGAGGTGCGCATCCTGGTATCGTGCAAGGCCCTTGATGAGGGCTTTGATATCCCCTCTGCCGATGTGGGGATAGTTCTCTCTTCCACCTCGGAGCAACGGCAGAGAACTCAGAGGTTGGGACGCATCCTGCGTCGCTCCTCTGACAAGAGGATCTCAAGCCTCTTCTACTTCTATATGGAGTATACCGTGGAGGACAGCGCCCTACTCGCTCATGGCATTGAAGGGGTGAAGGAGTTCATGCTCAACTACAATGCTTATAGTGATACCTTCATCAACCCCGCCTATGACCCCTATGCCCAGGAGGTGCTCGACAAGCTTACCAACAGGGCCCAGACTAATCTTTTTGCAACGACAGAGCACTTCCTGGACCTGGGAAGGGTCCGTACCGACTGGCTGGAAAGTGAAGAGCTCCTGGAAGAGAAGGTCAAGGAAGCCAAAGGTGTTGATGACACCAACTACTGGCTTTG
>CAZPOJ010000114.1:0-9453 GCA_964588005.1 uncultured Sphaerochaeta sp. | reverse complement strand
TGTTTATATTTATAGAGAATATAAACCAACAATCACAAGGAAAAGAGAGTATATTCCTTGTAATGCTGAAACTGCAGAGACCATGCATTTTTTCATCAAAAATTGTGGAAATGGGCATATTCATCGGTGCATACTGATGAAACTTGCACGTAAGAAGCTCTTTTCTGCGGTATACCTCTTCAATGTTTACCATTATTGCTTTGACAGCGCCTAGAACGTCCCGTATAATTTGAGGTGTTCTAGTTCAAAGGGTATTCGTGCCCCATCACACAATCTTAAGGAGAGAGAGTCATGAAAAAAGGTATTGTTTTCTTGTTGATCATCCTAATGGTTTCTTCCTTTGCATTTGCACAAGGAGCAAAAGAAACCGCTCCGGCAAAAGCTGCAGGTCCAATGAAAGTTGGAGTCATTTACATCAGTCCTCCTGGAGACATGGGCTACTCCTACATGCACGACCAGGGCACCATTGCCATGGAGAAGCATTTCGGGGATAAAATCGAGGTCATAAGGCTGGAAGACATCGCAGAGAACGAAAACAGTGAAAGGGCTATGGAGAGCCTCATTGACGAGGGGTGTAAGGTTATCTTTGCAAACTCCTACAACTACCAGCAGTATATGCTCAACGTTGCCAAGGCAAATCCCGACGTCTATTTCGAACACTGCTCCGGCTACCTGCTCAATGACAACATGTCCAACTACTTTGGAAGAATGTATCAGATGCGCTACCTCTCAGGCATGATCGCTGCAAAGATGTCCCCAACCGGCAAGCTCGGCTTTGTGGGCGCTTTCAACACCCCTGAGGTTGTACGTGCCATCAACGGCTTTACCCTTGGTGCCAAGGCTGTCAATCCCAAGGCTACTGTAACTGTCGTATGGACCAACACCTGGTATGACCCCTCCTTGGAGCGCCAGGCTGCAGTCTCCCTGCTCGATCAGGGCTGTGACGTGATAGGACAGCACCAGGATACAACCGAACCTGCCAAGGCTGCCATCGAACGCGGCAAGTACGCCATCGGATACAATGCTGACTTCAGAAGCATGATCGGTGATGACCGAGTCCTCGTCTCCACCATGTGGAACTGGGGCAACTACATGATTCCTGCAGTCCAGAGTGCCATGGATGGAACATGGAAGAGCCAGAGCTACTGGGGTGGCCTTGAAGACGAGATGATACATCTCTCCCCCATCTCCCCCTTGGTTCCTGCTGAGTTCCAAAAAGAAATAATGGCCAAGCAGGCTGAAATCCATGATGGAAAATGGGATGTTTTCTGGGGCGAAATCAAGGACAACACCGGAAAGGTTCGCCAGAAAGCTGGTGAAAAGATGTCAGATGAGGCTATGCTTACCATTGATTGGTTTGTTGATGGCGTCATCGGTAAGGTGAAATAACCAGATGATTCTCTAGTAATAGGGGCGGGCACATGCCCGCCTCTACTTCTTTTAGGATAGTCCTCCCCGAGGGCAACCATACAACTGGATACAACATGCATGAAATTACACCCACTGATACGCCCGTTGTGCGTATGGTAGGAATTACCAAACGTTTCCCCGGTGTCCTGGCGAATGACAACGTCAGTCTTACGTTGCACCGAGGAGAAGTCCTCGCCCTGCTAGGTGAAAATGGCGCAGGCAAAAGCACCCTGATGAATATGCTGGTAGGATTGTACCGACCAGATGACGGCGAGATTTATATCCATGGAAAACGAGCAGAGATCAACTCCCCTCAAGACTCCATGGCCCTGGGCATAGGAATGATTCACCAGGAATTCATGCTGGTGGGCAATATGACCGTAGCTGAGAACATCATCCTTGGTATGAGAGAGCTGCCTTTGGTCCCTCCCATGGCTGAGATTAAACAAAATATTACGGAACTGAGCAAACGGTACGGGTTGCAAGTCTACCCCGATACGGTAATCCATGACCTTTCGGTAGGAGAGCAGCAACGGGTAGAAATCTTGAAACTGCTCTACCGGGGAGCAGAAATCCTCATCCTGGACGAGCCAACGGCTGTACTGACCCCAGGGGAGGCACGAGAGCTGAATGAAATCATCAAGAAGATGCTGCAGGAAGGCAAAAGCGCCATCTTCATCACCCATAAGATGGATGAGGTCATGGAGTTCTCTCACACTGTGCAGGTACTCAGACGGGGCAAAAGCATAAACGTCTGCCCTACCTCCTCCATCAAACGGATACAGGACCTGGCCAATATGATGGTCGGCAGGGATATTCTTTTCTCCTTGGACCGTGGGCCATTCAAACCGGGAGAAGTGATGCTGGAGGTCAAAAACCTGGTTATGGAGAGTCTGGCAGGAGGGGGAAAGCGTGTCCTTGACGATGTATCCTTCAGCTTGCGAGGGGGAGAGATCCTAGGCATAGCCGGAGTTGCAGGCAATGGGCAGCAACAACTGACCGAGGCTATCACTGGCCTGATGAGGGTGCACAGTGGCCAAGTGTTGATCAAAGGTAAGGATTATACCAACAAGACTCCCTTACAGGTTATCAAAAGTGGGGTAAGCCACATTCCTGCAGACCGAGGACACATGGGAGTTGTGGGGGACATGAGTGTAGGGGACAACCTCTCCATGAAAAAATACCGAACTAAGGAACTCAGCGACCACTCCATCATTAAGCGAAGCTGGGTGCGCCTTTTTGCAGACAGACTCATTGAGGTCTTTTCAATCAAGACACCCTCTCAGGACACTTCGGTCAAGTTCCTCAGTGGAGGGAACATTCAGAAGACTATCCTGGCACGCGAGATAGACTCCTGTGGAGGAATCCTCATAGCGGTCTACCCTTCACGAGGCTTGGATGTGGGGGCCACCGAAGCGGTACGACAGAACATTATCAAGCAAAGAGACATGGGCAGTGCTGTATTCCTGGTCTCTGAAGAGTTAGAAGAGCTATTGATGGTCGCTGACAAGATTGCCGTCATGTTCGAAGGGAGAATCATGGATATCATGGATGTGAAGGATGCCAAGACAGAAGAGCTTGGCATGTTGATGGCCGGTGTTGAAAGGAGGGACATATGAGATTTGCCCTCGAGAAGCGGGACAGCAAGTCCCGTAAGATGACCATCCTGGTCCCCATAGTATCGCTGGTGCTCTCTTTTTTGCTTGGAGCAATCGTCTTGGGCCTTAACAACGCCAACCCAATCCAAACCTATGCTGCGATGGCAAAAGGCGCCTTTGGAAGCCCGTCAAAAATCCAGTTCACCCTGGTAAAGACAATACCGCTGTTGCTCTGTGGCCTGGCGGTAGGAATAGCCTTCCGCCTGAAGTTCTGGAACATCGGCGCCGAAGGACAGTATGTCAGCGGGGCCATCGGCATCACGTGGGTAATGCAGTTCTGGACCTTCCTGCCCAACTGGATGCTGTTGCCTGTAGGTATGGTGGTAGGCGTCCTCTTCGGGGCAATATGGGGAGGTATCCCGGGAGTCCTGAAGGCTCAGTGGAGTGTCGACGAGACACTGGCAACCCTGATGCTCAACTACATCATCATAGGATATGCAGAGTATCTCTATATCAACGCATGGAAGGCACCGAGGGGGAACATGGGAACAGTCCGATACCCCGAGTATGCCTGGCTTCCCAGAATCTGGGGGCGTGTCCATGCAGGTATCTTCTTTGCCTTGATCTTGGTAGCAGTGCTCTGGTTTGTCCTGTATAAGACCAGTTGGGGCTTCGAGCTGAATATGATCGGTAAGAACCAGAGAGCCGCCAAGTGCCAAGGGGTCTCCATCAAGAAGAACATTATCTTGGCCATGCTCATCTCCGGAGGAATTGCAGGGCTTGCAGGAGTTATCGATTCAGCTGCTGTCACGCACCAGCTCACCAAGGGTGTTGATGCAGGCTACGGCTTTACCGGCATCATCATCGCCTGGATGAGCGGTCTCAACCCGATCGTCTCCATTTTCATTGCTCTGCTGATGGCGGCCTTGGAAACAGGATCTGATGCCTTGCAGATTACGCTCAAGTTGCCTGCAGCGATGGGAGAGGTCCTGCAGGGCCTTATCCTCATACCGCTCTTGGCAGGTACCGTTTTTACAGAATATAGGCTGCGCATCCATGGCAAACATAAGGAGATTTCGCAATGAACTGGATAGATTTTACCACAAAACTACTTGCTGCCACCCTAGCGATGGGAACCTCCCTCACCTATGCCACCCTTGGAGAGGTGTTTACCGAAAAGACCGGTATCTTGAACCTGGGAATGGAAGGCATCATGCTCATGGGAGCCCTCTCTGGATTTGCTACAGCTTTTTCTACAGGCAACCTCTATCTGGCTATAGTGGTAGCGATGCTCGTCGGAGCTTCTTTCTCTCTGATCCATGCTTTCTTATGCATCAGCATGAGGGCGAACCAAGTAGTCTCAGGTCTTGCCATCACGATGCTAGGAACAGGTATGGCAAACTTTCTCGGACAACGCCTGGGTCCTGCTTCCAACAAGTTCAATCTCTGCGGCATGAACCTGGCCACCAAGTTTGACAATATAGCAATTCCTGGCTTGAGCAAGGTGCCCGTACTGGGGGCCCTCTTTGAGGTGAGTGTGCTCACCTATGCCCTCTACCTGATCATCCCCTTTGCCTGGTTCTACATGTACAAGACCAAGCACGGCATGGTCGTTCGTGCTGTAGGGGAGGATCCCAGGACCGCAGCGGCCATGGGCATCTCAGTGTCGAAGGTACGCTACCTCTACACGGTCATCGGAGGGATGTTCGCAGGCCTTGGAGGGGCTTGCCTCTCACTGAGCTTCACCCCAAGCTGGAATGACGGCATGACCGGAGGCAAGGGCTGGATCGTCATAGCCTTGGTTATCTTTGCGGCATGGAACCCAGGGAGGGTTGTCATCGGAACCCTGATCTTCGGTGGAATTACAAGCTTGCAGTTCAGCTTACAGGCAGCTGGGTTTGAAATGGTCATCCCCACCCAGTTCCTCGCCTTCTCCCCTTACTTAATAACGCTGGTGGTACTTACCGCCATGACGATCATCAACCAGAAGAAAAAAGGGTCTTTTGCCTCACCTGCGGCCTTGGGCACCTCTTTCGCCATTGATGACAAATAAAAGTTGTGTATCTCTGAAAAACGGGGCCTTAGGGTCCCGTTTTTCATCCTTGTCCCCATCCTGTACATTGGATAAGATACTAGGATGAAGAAAACAAATGCAATGCGAATCCTGGAGGCCCTGGCCATCGAGTATGAGGTACATACCTACGAGTGGGATGAGGAGCATCTCGATGCCATGCATGCCAGCTTCAGCTCAGGACTCCCCTCTGAACAGGTGTACAAGACCATTGTGATGCAAAATAGTGACCAGGAGGTGTTTGTCTTCTGCCTGCCTTCCGATTTTTCCGTAAGCATGAAGAAGGCACGGGCTCTTACCGGCAGCAAGAGTATTGACCTCATCAAGATGGATAGCCTAAGGAGCATCACCGGGTATATGCGCGGGGGTTGCTCGCCATTGGGTATGAAGAAGCAGTTCCCCACCTTTGTGGAGGAACTCGCCCTTCTCGAGGAGCATATCTACATCAGTGCAGGGTTGCGTGGACTGGAGTTGAAGATACGACCTGTCGACTTGGTGGAGGCTGCGGGAGCAAGCTTTGCTGACTTCACCTAGGTATGCCTGTGCTGGCTGGTAAAGTACCGTCTTAGCCGCCGACTCACAGAGACCCCCACTAAAAGAAGTGTCAGCACAACTGCAGCCGACAGGAGGCTCACCGACCAGTTCAGCCTCCAGATACCCTGCCTATAGTGGGTCATAAAGAGGTCCAGTGTGGTAAAGGTCAAGAACAGGACTATAAGGTTAAAGAATACAAGGTCCGCCAAGGGGAGGAGGGTCTTTTTACGCGTCAGGAACAGCAGGAAAAAAAGTCCTATGCCCAAAAAAAGCACGCAGGCAGTAGGGAGGGCAACAGGGACAAACCATGTCAGAGAGCCTGAGACTACCCAATTGATCAAGGCAACATACCCAAGGGGGGAGACTGCAAGCAGAAAAGCTGTCCAACCAGGGTGTGCCTTGGCTTTTTTTGTCGTGGTAAAGACACCGAATGCCCAAAAAAGAGCTAAAGCCCCCACCGCGATCAAGGACCACTTGAGGCTCTTGTCTGTTGCATCAAGGCCAAGCAGATAGAGCGAAACCAACCCGATATGGATGGTGCCTTGGACAACATAAGTATGCTTTGCCACTAAGGCCATCGCTATGACCAGAGCTGCCATTGCTGTACTGAATAGAGGAATAAAACTATGCTCCATATTGCCAGAAAACCACATGGTAAGGGCTATGGTTATCTCACTTACCACAAACAGGGCGAGTATGAGTTCTATGATGCCCTTGTGTGTCTTGTTTATCCCCCCTGCACCTTTTGCCGGTAAAGGCTGGGGAAACAAGGGCTCAGAGTGTCCTCTCTCCATGCCAGGGGGGAGTATCACAGGGGTCTGGCAGAGGGGGCATTGGAATGCCCTCTCCTCCAGCTTGACCCCACACTTTATGCAGTATGCCATCTAGTACTCCTTCTCTTTGTCAGGGCGGTTGGTCGAGACTTCAACAGGGATGCCGTCTTCCACAAGAAAACGACAAAACTCCCGTTCAAGTGAGGTATCTGTATTGAAGAAACTACTGAAGTTGATGACCACCTTATCCTTAAAACCGACAACAGCAAGGGAGACCTTGTTAATCTGCCCTGGACAGAGGTAGAAATCCATGCGGGTGATGGAGGACTCAAGGTCCTTGGGAATCTCCACATACCCAAGGTTGCTGATGATAGCCGAATACAGATCATCACCGAGGGAGTTGGAGAGCAACTTGAACAGGGGGTTTTTTATTGCAGTGGGGGCAAACCGCATCAGGATGTGACGCTCACCTCCCACGTTCCGTTTTATCTGGCTGAGAATACTCTTGGGATCCTGGGAGAGGGCCATATCAAGATGCACCTTCTTAAGAATCTCTTCAAAGGTGTATTCACCAAGTGCCGGCTTGATGCCGGGTACAGCAAAGAGGGTAAAATTCCTCATGGTGTCGAAATGGAAAATGTTTCTCAGGTTCATGGGAACCGAAAGATTGATGGGTTTACGTTTTTTCTGCTTGGGGACCTCTTGTTTCTGGAACTCCTGCAGCACAAAGACCAAAACTGAGGCGAGGTAGACGGTAATCGTGTAACCACGCTGCTTGCATCGATTACGCAAGGCTTGAGCTTCAAGCATCGCACTGATGACCTTTACCCGATCGTCATACGCCCCTGTTCCCTTGCGATGATAGGCACCCCCTGTTGAGGGAGATCCTGGAATATGCTTGTCATAGAGGTGCTGAAAAGGGTCGCTGAACTCCTGGCTTTGAGCTTTTTCGTCAAAATCCAATGCACCGCTGAACCTGGCGTCAGCGATGTCGGCGAGACGACAGTACTCACTTACGATCATTTTTAGGTAGACAAGAGCTCCCGAGCCGTCGGTGAGGGCATGAAAACAGTCCAAGGCTATCCGGTGTCTGCTGTATAGCACTTTGAAGAGATAGCCGTTGTTATCCTTGAAGGAGATCCTTGCACTGGGATAGGAGCCCTCCTCATACACGAGAGGGCTTTTGTGGTTCGGGGAGAGATAGTACCAGAAAAACCCCTTATGGAGGCTCACCTTAGCGTATGAACAGCGCTTTAGGGTCTTATGTAGGGCAAGCTCAAGGATGTGGGGGTCTATCTCGCCCTTAAGATCCATGGAGACCCGAAAGGTGTTCGCATTGTATGTAGCCTCCGTAGGAGGGTAAATAAGAGCTGAGTTGTCCAAGGCTATGAAACCTTCGGGTGCGTAGCTTTGTGCTCGGATCATCCTACTCGTCGTACCGCTTCCCATGTTTGTAGAAAGGGGTCTTCACCAGAGTGGCCCGCTTCCTTTTTCCATGGATTTCAATGGTCAATTCATCACCAAACTTGAGTTTGGGCTCACGCTTGATAAGGACGTAGGCACAGAAGATCTGCAAGGTGGGGCTTTTGGTTCCGCTGGTGACAAAACCGATGGACTGCTCGCCAAGGAAGACCTCACACCCAGAGCGTGGAACCGCCTTGTCGAGCATCACCACACCCCGAAGGGTTCTTGGTATGCCCTCTTCCTTTTGTTTGGCCAAGGCCTCCTTGCCACAGAAATCTTCTTTTTCAAGACGGACAAAATAGCCGAGATTCGCTTCTAAAGGCGTGATGGTGTCGCTTATCTCATGTCCGTACAGAGGCAGTTTCGCCTCCAGGCGCAATGTATCTCGGCAGCCGAGGCCACAGCACTCGATACCCATATCCCTTCCGGCTTCAAGCAGGGTATTCCAAAGCAGGGCAGCCTCTTCAGAAGCACAGTAGAGCTCAAAGCCATCTTCGCCAGTGTAGCCGGTACGGCTGATAAGGGTCATGACATCCCCTACCGCACAGGGGGAGCGGTAGGTGAAGGGAGGCATATCCTCACACTCGGGGAGCAGTTTCTTCAAGACGTCTACGGCCAGGGGGCCCTGCAGGGCAAGCAAGGCTGTGCGGTCGGAGAGGTCGACGATAAGAGGTCTCTCCTCCCCAGGATAGGGGACCCCTTCCTGCATCCAGGCGAGGTCTTTCTCTATATTGGAAGCATTCATAACGACCAGAAAGGAGGTGCGGTCACGGCAGTAGATGAGCAAGTCATCTACAACCGTGCCGTTGGGATAACACATCATGGTATACATGACGTCACCTTTTTTCATACTGCTGATGGCATTGGTACAAAGATAGTCTAGAAAGGGGGCTGCGCTCTCCCCACTTATCAGACACTCCCCCATATGCGAGACATCAAAGAGGCCCACACGAGTGCGAACCGCCTCATGTTCGGCATGAATACCTTTGGCATAGTTGACCGGAAGTTCCCAGCCTCCAAAATCGACCAGCTTGACCCCTTCGTACTGACTGTACACAGCATGCAACGGTGTGCGTTTCATCCCCTACCCTCCTCGTGGTGTATATTAGATCAGGGCGATCATCTCAATTTCGACTGCCACATCCTTAGGAAGCCTGGCAACCTGGACAGCTGATCGTGCAGGGAGGATCCCTTCACCAAAATAGGAAGCATATACAGCGTTTACCGCTGCAAAGTCATCCATATCCTTGAGGAAGACAGTAGCCTTTACTACCTTGGACAGGTCAGTGCCCGCTTCGGAGAGGACTGCCTTCATGTTTTCAAAGACCTGCTTGGCCTGGTTTGCTGCATCCCCACCAACGAGTTCATTGGTCTTGGGATCGACAGGCAGCTGTCCTGAGGTAAAGACAAAGGGGGCTGCTATGATGGCCTGGCTGTAGGGTCCGATGGCTGCAGGAGCCTTCTCTGTGTTGACGAGTTTCTTCTCAATCTGATTACTCATGTGCTAATTCTCCTATGGGCTAACAATACCCCCAGAACTAATCTCTGGCAAGGAGTTCCAAGGTATAAAAGCCTACAGGGAGGAGGTACGAGGAATAATTGC
>CAZPOJ010000113.1:0-9595 GCA_964588005.1 uncultured Sphaerochaeta sp. | reverse complement strand
TTAGGAAGGGAAAAGCCCCGTTGCTCTCATGCAACAGGGCTTTCCTTTTACCGCAGGCTCTCGGTCTGACGGAACACCTCAAGCAGAGGATCCCACCACTCCTTCCCTCCGGACACTTCCCCGATGCCGCGGATCTTCCGTATCCTGTAACGGACCAGATTATCGACAGGCTTGGTGCACAACACATCCAGGTCCCGTATGATGGTCTCCTTGATAAGAAGGGCAGTCTCTTTTGGAGTTCTCTCAGGGATGATGTCGTGGATGACCCCAAACTCCTTGAGGTTGCGCGCTGTCATCTTCATAGCCTCGGCAGCCTCCTTCGCCTTGGAGGGGTCGCGCAGCAAGATCGAGGCAAAGCCTTCAGGAGTAATGACCGAGTAGACCGCATTCTCCAGCATGTAGAGCTTGTCCCCCACCCCGATACCCAAGGCACCACCACTGCCCCCTTCCCCTATGATGAAACAGAGCACCGGGGTCTTGAGGGTGGAAAATACCTTCAGGTTCTGGGCTATCGCCTCCCCTATGCCCCGTTCCTCCGAGCCTAGGCCCGGGTAGGCTCCAGGGGTGTCGATGAAACAGACCACAGGACGGCCGAACTTCTCAGCCTGCTTGGCCAGGCGCAGGGCCTTTCGGTACCCCTCGGGGTTGCTCATCCCATAGTTGCACAGCACATTTTCCTTGAAGTTGGCCCCCTTATGGTTGCCGATAAAGGTGATTGCCCTCCCCTCTATGGTCCCGATGCCCCCTACCATGGCAGGGTCATCACCATAGAGGCGATCACCATGCAACTCCATAAAGTCATCACACATCAGGCGGATATACTCCTTGGCCCCAGTACGCCCCTGCTGTCGTGAAAGCAACACACAGTCCCAGGATGACTTGATCACTTCATCACTGGAGACAATGGTCTCTATCCTTTTTAGGGTACTCTTAAGCTCTGTATCATCTTTCTTTCTATCACTCATTGGGTAAGCTCCTTGTATGGGTCTTGATAAGGGTCGAGAGCGTGTTTCTGAGCTTCTGCCTGGTAACAATCATATCCACAAAACCCCGAGACAGCTGGAACTCAGAGCGCTGAAACCCCTCAGGGAGCTTCTCGCGAATGGTTCCTTCGATGACGCGGGGTCCTGCGAACCCTATGACCGCACCCGGTTCTGCCAGGATGACGTCCCCGAGCATCGCAAAGGAGGCGGTAACCCCACCGGTGGTGGGATTGGTAAGCACAATAAACAAAGGGGTCCGGGTCTCCTCCAGGAGGGCTGCGGCACTGGCGGTCTTCGCCATCTGCATCAGGGAGAAAATCCCCTCCTGCATCCTTGCCCCGCCACTGGCGGTAAAGAGAATGACCGGCTCCCGCTCAAGAGCTCCCTCTATAATGGCCTGGGTAATCTTCTCCCCTACCACAGAGCCCATGCTCCCCCCCATAAAGGAGAAGCTCATGATGCCTACCACAACCTTCTGCCCCTCGACACTACACTTGCCGATGGTAGCAGCATCACTGAGGGAGGACTTCTTCTGGTTCTCCTTCAGTTTCTCTTCATAGCCTGCAAGGGCGATGGGATTCACCGATTGCATACCCTCTGCCATCTCGACAAAGGAGCCTTCATCTGCAAACAGGGCCAGGCGCTCCTGTGGGGTAAGGGGGAAGTAAAAATTACAGTACGGGCATATCTTATATGCATCCAGCACAACATCTTTCTTGCACTGCACACAACACACTTTGGTTTTATTTTCCATGACTCAATTTCTCCTGTTTTTCCCAGAGCTTCACGTACAGATCCGTACCGAAGCGTCCGGAGCCGAACTCCACCGAGCCGATGAGCAGCTTCTGCTCCTCCAGGTTTGTCTCAATGCCCTCGATGCGCACCTCAGAAAGGGCCCTGAGCATCCTCGCTATGCCTTGGTCCCTATCGGGGGCACTGACGATGATCTTGGCGATAAGGGGGTCATAGTAGGGACTGAGGACCGAATTGGCGACCAGGTGGGAGTCAATACGGACGTGCGGACCCAAGGGGAAGTTCAAATCTGTCAGAGTGCCTGCACTCTTGCCATTTATCCTGCACTCAAGGGCATAGCCTTTGAGCTGGACATCATCTTGGGTGATACCCAGTTTCTTGCCCGAAGCGATCTCTATCTGGGCTTTCACCAGGTCCACACTGCTTACCAACTCACTGACAGGGTGCTCTACCTGCAGACGGGCGTTGACCTCCATAAAGTAGTAGGAATCCCCTTCCACAAGATACTCCACGGTTCCTGCTCCCCGATAGCCAAGCTTTTCGAACAGCTTCACCGAGTCAGAGCACATGCGCTCTCTCATCTCTTCACTGAGGATGGGGGAAGGACTCTCTTCCAAGAGTTTCTGGTGGTTTTTCTGCACCGAACAGTCACGTTCACCCAGATGGACAACCGTACCCTCTCCGTCTGCAAGCAACTGGATCTCCAGGTGCCTGGGGTTCTTCAGGTAGCGCTCCATATGCACAGAAGCATCACCGAAGAAGGCGAGGGCCTCTTTTTTCGCTATCTGCAGGGCATTTTCAAGGTTTTTCTTCTCATAGACGATGCGCATACCCCGCCCTCCGCCTCCACAGGCGGCCTTGAGGATGATTGGATACCCGATGCGTTCGGCTGTTGCCAACGCATCAGTGAGATCCTTGATCTCCTCGCTGCTGCCTGGAGTTATGGGAAGCTCGCACTCCAAGGCTATGGCACGGGCTGCCACCTTGTTGCCCAACAGGGCGATGGTCTCGCTCCTCGGTCCTATGAAGATAAGACCGGCATGCTCGACATCGCGGGCGAAGTCGGCATTCTCGGAGAGAAATCCCACCCCTGGGTGAATGGCATCACAGCGTGCAAGGCACGCTGCGGCAATAATGTTCTTCTTGTTCAAGTAGCTTTGGGCCGTAGCAGGGGGCCCGATGCAGATCGCTTCATCGGCAAGTGCAACCCCAAGGGAGTCCTTGTCCGCAGTGGAGTAGACCAACACACTCCTGATCTTCAAATCCTTACAAGCCCGAATAATCCTTACCGCTATCTCGCCGCGGTTGGCAATGAGGATGGATCGGATCATCGCCTTCTCACGGTAAACAGCGGCTGTCCGAACTCGACCATCTCTTCTGGCTTTGCAAGCACTTCGATGATCTCACAGGGAAATTCTGTCTGCAGCTGGTTCATCATCTTCATCGCCTCGATGGTGCAGATGATGCCGCCCTCTTCCACTAAGTCACCCACCTGCACATAGGCGGGGGCGTCAGGGGCGGGGGTGAGGTAGAAGGTTCCTACGATGGGGGAATTGATGGTCTCAATTGTGCCTTCTTCTTCCTTTGTAGCAACAACAGGGGTCTCTTCTTTCTCCCTAGGGCTCATGTGTGAAACAACAGGTGCCATGACTCTTTCCGAACCCTCCCCCTGTCGCTTGAATTTGAGTGAGTAACGAGAAGTGGTAAGTTCCATCTCGCCAAGGGAGCTCCTTTCAAAAAGTTCTATGACCGATGCCAGGTCCATTTGTTCAATACTGTTCATGTTTATATTCCTTCCATCATGAGGATGATGGGGCCACTCCTTTCTCGGGAGCTACCAATTTTCCGCAATAATAACAATAACTACTTTTAGTGTCAATATTGACACAATACATAATATTGTAATATACATACCCTACCATGCCCAACTATGGGCAGCCAAGCCGAACCTAAGGAGAAGACAGTGAAGTCTCCACACCCTATATATATCTCAGCAATCGGATCCTATGTTCCTCAAAAGGTAGTGACCAATGACGACCTAGCAGAGTTTGTCGATACCAATGACGAATGGATCCACTCCCATACCGGCATACGCGAGCGTCGTATAGCAAAGGATGAGGAGAACTGCTCCGACCTTGCAGTCCAGGCAGCCCTGGATCTCTTTGCGAAAGATCCCAAGCATCAAGAAAACATAGACGGCATCGTTGTGGCTACCGCCACAGCCGACCACTATGGTTTTCCTTCCACCGCGTGCATCATTGCCGAGAAGCTCGGCATCAAGGGCTCTGCTGCCTTTGATATCGGAGCGGGTTGCACCGGCTTCATCTACGCCCTGGAAGTTGCCAGGGCGATGATTATGAGCGGGGCGATGACCAAGGCCCTGGTCTTTGGGTCTGAAAAGCTCTCAAGCGTGGTCAACTGGAAGGATCGCAACACCTGTGTCCTGTTTGGCGATGGTGCCGGATGTGTCCTTCTTGAAAGAACAGAAGAACAAAAAGGCATCATGGACACCACCCTCCACGCCGAGGGATCGGGTTCACAGGCACTGGCCATCTCCAAGAAGAGCCAGACCATCACCATGGAAGGACGCGCTGTCTACGCTTTTGCGGTCAGGGCGATCGGAGATACTGTGCTGGAACTGCTTAAGCGAAACGACCTCACCCTCGAGGATATCTCCTGGATAGTGCCTCACCAGGCAAACAAGAGGATCATCGCAGCGTGCTCCAAACGGTATGGCTTCGATCCCGATCGCTTCTATATGAACATCGACAGGTATGCAAATACCTCGGCAGCCTCGATCCCCCTAGCCCTTGCGGAGATGGAGGAGCAAGGCCTGCTCAAGGCCGGTCAGAAGATCCTCCTGGTAGGATTCGGAGCCGGCCTCACCTATGGAGGGACACTTATTCAATGGTAAACATCATCGCACTCTACCCTGGACAGGGGTCGCAGTACCCCAAGATGGCGCTGGACCTTTATAGCGCATCACAAAAGGTCAAAGACCTCTTCGCCCTAGCCTCGGAGACCACCCGCACCGACCTCTATACACTCCTGGAGACAGGGAGTGAAGAGGACCTCAAACGCACAGAGATCACCCAGCTTATCGTCACCCTAGCCAATAGGGCAGCACAGGTGAGGCTCACTGAGCTTGGCTTTGAGACAGTGGTGCATAGCGGCCTCAGCCTTGGCGAACTCTCAGCCTTTGCAGGGGCTGGCATCTTCACTGATGAAACCTTGTTCACCCTCGTCAGCAAAAGGTCTCACCTCATGGCTGAGGCAGCAGAGCAGGTAGAACTCATCCATGGCAAGCTTGGCATGGCGGCTGTCATCGGATTGAACTTTGCAACAGTGGAGGAGATCCTCAAGGAGAACTCCCTGGAGGGGGTCTACCCCTCCAATGACAACGGACCTGCCCAGGTGGTCATTGCAGGATTGAGCTCAAGCATCAATGAGGCTAAAAACCTCCTCACAGAGGGAGGGGCCAGAAGAGTCATTCCCCTGAAGGTCTCAGGAGCCTTCCACACACCCTTCATGCAAGAGGCCGTAGAGGAGTTTTCCGCCTACTTGGAAGGCTTGCAATTCAGCAATCCAACACAGAGGGTCATCTCTTCGGTAACAGCTGAAGAGGTGTTTACGGCAAAGCAGGCACAAGAGCTTTTGGGTATGCAGCTTGCAAACCCGGTGCGGTGGACAAAGGTCATGCAACAGGTAAGTGCCATCAGAGAAGAAGAACAGATACAACTGGCAGAAGTAGGACCGGGGACGGTCCTTACCGGGCTATGGAAAAATAGCTCTTTGCCCTCGCTTGTTATCCCGTTGGGAAAAGAAAGCGAAATCCAAGCAATAAGAGAGGAAGACTAATATGACAGAAAAAAGAAACGCCCTGGTAACCGGTGGTTCAAGGGGCATTGGTATGGCGATAGTAGAGGAGCTTCTCCTTGAGGGATGCAACGTCTGGTACCTATCCAGAAGTGAAGGCGAGGCTTCCTCCCTCAAGGAGCAAGCTGAAAAGGTCGGATGCCTCCTCACCTGGGTAGCGTGCGACATGGCCGACAGGACTTCAGTCCAGGAAGGGGTGGAGCTCGTCATCAAGGAAGCTAAAACTGTTGACATACTGGTCAACAACGCAGGCATCACGCGCGACGGTCTTATCATGCGCATGAAGGACGAGGCCTGGGACGAGGTGCTTGCAGTAAACTTGACAGGGGCCTTCCTTACCTCAAGGAGGATAGGACGCCTTATGGCTACGCAGAGACGGGGGGCTATCATCAACATATCGAGTGTAGTCGGTATCATGGGCAACGGTGGGCAGTCAAACTATGCAGCCTCCAAGGCAGGGTTGATCGGCTTTTCCAAGAGCCTTGCGCGAGAGCTCTCCAGCCGCAGCGTGCGGGTGAATGTCGTGGCTCCGGGTTTTATCCAGACAGCGATGACCGACATCCTCCCTGATGCCCTCAAAGATGGGCTCAATACACAGATCCCGCTTGCCAGGATTGGGGAGGCAAGAGAGGTAGCCCACGCAGTGGCCTTCCTCGCATCAGAGAAGGCTTCCTACATCACCGGCCAGGTCCTGGCAGTTGATGGCGGGATGGCAATGTAAGTATGGGAGAGAAAAAAATGAATAATGCAAGACGCGTTGTAGTAACAGGAATGGGCACGGTTAATCCTTTGGGTAAGCGTGTCGAAGAGTTCTGGCAGAATATCAAAGAGGGCAAAAGCGGTGTAGGGCCCATCACCAAGTTCGACACCACCGACTACCCTGCAAAGATTGCAGGCGAGGTCCTTGATTTCGACCCTTCCGATCTGCTTGAACGCAAAGCGACCCGGAGCATGGCTGACTTTACCAAGTTCGCTGTCTACGCTGCTGTGCAGGCTATGGACCAGGCCGGTCTTAAGCAAGGATTGTATGACCCGCACAGAAGTGGGGTCTACCTGGGCAATGGCATCGGGGGCTTTGAAGTGGTGGAGGAGAACCTCTACAAACTGTACGAAAGAGGTCCTCATGCGGTAGCACCCTTGACCATCCCCAAGCTTATCGCAAATGAAGCTGCGGGAAACATCGCCATATATTTCGGCTTTCAGGGACCGTGTCGTACAACGGTGACAGCGTGTGCTTCTGGCACCGATGCCATCGGGGACGCCTTCAACTCCATCCGTTTCGGTCTTGCCGATGTGGCTATCAGCGGAGGGACCGAGGCTGCCATCACCAAGCTCTCAGTAGCAGGTTTTTGCCGCATCCAGGCACTTTCAACGGCCTATAACGATACTCCATCCCTTGCCTGCCGTCCCTTTGATAAGGACCGTGACGGCTTCATCATGGGAGAGGGAGCCGGCATCCTGGTGCTTGAGTCCCTGGAGCACGCACTAGAGCGGGGAGCTACCATACTTGGAGAGGTTGCAGGCTACAGCATGACGTGCGATGCCTACCACCTGACCGCACCCAATCCCGACGGTGATGGAGCAGCTCGTGCTATGCGTGAAGCCATCGCCATGGCAGGGGCCAAGCTTGAAGAAGTGGACTACATCAATGCCCACGGAACTTCCACAGCCGCCAACGACTCGATGGAGACCAAAGCTATTAAGCAGGTCTTTGGAGACCATGCCTACAAGCTGAAGGTTTCCTCCACCAAGTCGATGACCTCCCATTTGATAGCGGCTGCCGGTGCTGTCGAGGCTATAGTGTGTCTGCTCGCCCTACGCGACCAGTACTTCCCTTGTACCCTCAACTACACGACACCCGATGAAGGTCTCGATCTTGACTATGTACCAAACCAAGGGGTGGATGGTACAATTCGCTATGCTGTCAGCAACTCTTTAGGATTTGGCGGACACAACGGCGTCTTGGTCTTCAAACCCTATACCCAAGCATAAGGAGCACTACTCATGAGTGAACAATTTGAAACACTGGAGGAACTGCTTCCACATCGCGACCCTTTCCTCTTTGTCGACGAGCTATTGGAAGCAGATGAGAAACACACTGTCGGAAGACGGGTATTCAGGGAGGACGACTGGTTCTTCAAAGGCCACTTCCCCCACTACCCTGTAGTGCCCGGGGTCATCCTGATCGAGACCATGGCACAGTGTGGGGGGGCGGGCCTCTGTCAGGTCGGTATCCTCCCCCATGGTGCATTCTTTGTGCTGGGCACCGTAGACAAGGTAAAGTTCCGTTCCCAGGTCCGCCCTGGTGATACTGCCATCATTGAGGTACACAATACCCGTGTCTCGCAACTGATGCTGCGCCAAAGCGGTACCATTACCGTAAACGGGAAAAAGGCTGCAGAGGCGACCTGGATGTGTATTGTAGGTGGAGATGATGTTAAAATTAATGGAACGAAATAAGGGAGTCTCTCTGTGATTATTACTAAAAAGGTTCTACGAAATGTCTCTTTGACGGCGCACCCCCTAGGGTGTCGCCAGTATGTACAGGACCAGATCGACTGGGTAAAAAGCTGTGCTAAACTAACAAGTTGCCCTCCCTATAGAGCTATTGTGCCAAGTTCCTTTCCCAAGCGGGTACTGGTCCTTGGCGGCTCGACCGGCTATGGACTTGCATCACGCATAGTCTCGGCCTTCGCTGGAGGGGCAGAGACCATAAACGTCTCCTTTGAGCGAGAACCAAGTGCAACCAAGACGGCCACCCCGGGGTGGTACAACACCATGGCATTTGAGCATGAGGCGAAAAAGGCTGGACTGCAGGCCCATTCGGTCTTCGGCGATGCCTTCTCCAACGAGACAAAGGAGAGGACAGCCCAAAAAATCAAAGAAACCCTCAAACAGGTGGACCTGGTTATATATAGCCTCGCCTCCCCCCTTCGGACTGACCCGGTGACGGGGGAGACCTATCGCTCGGTTCTCAAGCCTATAGGAGAAGCCTTTAGTGCCCTCTCTGTTGATATGGATAGTCCAGTCGTAAAACAGGCAACCATTGAACCGGCTGAAGAAGGGCAGGCAGAAGAGACGGCAAAGGTGATGGGAGGAGAAGACTGGAGCCTATGGATCGAGTACCTGCTCAAAGAGGACCTACTCGCCCCCGGTGCAATGACAGTAGCCTACTCCTACATAGGCCCTAAGATTACCTACCCGGTCTACCGTGAGGGTACCATTGGACTAGCCAAGGAGCATCTGGAGGCGAGTGCAAAAGCAATCACCAAACAACTGGAAGCGATCAACGGCAAAGCGTATGTATCGGTGAACAAGGCCCTGGTGACGCGAGCTAGTGCGGTCATCCCGGTAGTTCCCCTCTACATGGCCCTGCTCTATCAGGTGATGAAGGAAGAGGAACTGCACGAGGGGTGCACTGAGCAGATCTATCGACTCTTCACCGACCGCCTCTATACCGAGGGGACGATCCCAACCGATAGTGAAGGCAGGATCCGTCTTGATGACTGGGAGATGAAAGAGGAGATCCAAGCAGAGGTTGAGAAGCGTTGGGCCCTACAAAGCGAGGGAGAGCCCTTGCAAAAGGGAGACCTTGAGGGTGTGCGAGAGGAGTACGACCAGATCCATGGCTTTGGCTTTCCAAACATAGACTACTCCCTTGATATTGATCCTAGGGTTATCTAACAAGCAAACAAACAAACAAGGATAAAGCAGGAGAAGCTCTACTGTGCTATCCAAAGCTTCTGGCAAAAGAGAGCAAAGGGCAACGACCAAAAGGTGGTTGCCCTTGTTACTGTAAGAACTAGACAGAAAAATAAAAACTTGATTTTCATGATTATACCTTATTGACGTATACATGTTGTTCGGGTATATTAGTCATATGATAAAGAGTTTTTCGGACAAAAATGCAAAAAAGATCTTCCAGTCGATATTCACCAAAAAGTTTTCCAAGGAAGTTCAGATCATTGCAAGACGGAAGCTCT
>CAZPOJ010000112.1:0-9768 GCA_964588005.1 uncultured Sphaerochaeta sp. | reverse complement strand
CTTTTGGATGTATGAAACATATAGGGAACCTCTCACCATGAGAGGTCTTATCCTTTAATCGCTCCGATCATGACACCGGAGGTGAAGAACGTTTGCGTAAAGAAGTAGAGGATCACCAAGGGGATGGCTGTCAGGACCACCGCAGCCATCTTTGCGTTTGCGAAGATGTAAGAGGTGCCGCTTGTCGATGTCTGTTCGAACAGGATTGAACGCAACACCACAGGCAAGGTCCACTTCTTCATATCTGAGATAAGCGTCACGACCAGGTTTATATTGTTCCACCTGCGGATAAGCTCCAGCGTTCCTATGGTCATAAGCCCCGGGATGGAGAGACGCAGGTATATCCTGCTGAAGATGGTAAGCTCTGAGGCTCCGTCAATCCTTGCAGACTCTGCTAGCGACAGGGGGATGCTCTGGAAGTAGTTGCGCATCAAAAAGACACTGAAGCCGCTGATCATACCGTTGACTATCAGGCCCGTATAGGTGTTGAGCAGACCCAGATCCCTGTTGACCGCATAAATTCCTATCATCGTAAGTTCATTGGGTACTGTCATGGTCAACAGGATGAAGGAGGTCATCGCGTTGCGGAAAGGGAGGTCCCTCTGGTTGAGGATGTATCCTGCAAGGGCTGCCATCAGGACATGCAGGATCGTACCCACCACCGAGACGTAGACGGTATTGAAGAAAGGCTGGGCAAGGTTTACAAAAGACCAGATGAAGATATACCCCTCAAACGTCGGGGGATTGGGAAACAGGATCAAACCCGGTGCATCTGATTTTGCTACCGTGGAGAAAGAGACCGAGAGGACATTGAGCATGGGAAGGCCCATCAGGGCTACCACAAACAGGATGACCAGGGTATAGAGCACCTGCAAGGGGAGGGGGAGTCTGTCCTGTGTTCCAAGTTTTTTAGCCATCTGTTCAGTCCTTATCGTATTTGATCAGCTTCCTGATGATAGCGGTGAATACCAGCGTTCCCGCCATCACCAAGGTGGCACCGGCTGAGGCCGTCCCCGTCTTGAAGTTGATGATTCCGGTCTCAAACACATACAAGAGCAGTGTTCCGATCTTCCTGCGGTTTGCAGGGTTTACCATGATGAATATCTCGTCGAAGTGGGTGAGCACACCGATGGAAAGAAGCACTAAAATGGTCTTCATGGTCGGCGCAAGGGAGGGAAGGATTATTTTTCGTATCTGCATCATGCGGGAGGCCCCGTCGATTCGTGCCGCTTCGTAGAGCTGGGAGTCTATATTTACAATGGCAACCGTATAGAGCAGGGCAAAGTATCCCATCGATCGCCAGACTCCCATCGCAATGATAAGGGGCCTGGCAAGGTTGGGCTGAGCAAGGAAAAAGATCGGGTCAATATTGAAAAGGGAGAGGGCCTGGTTCGCCAGACCCTGGATATCGAATATCAGGGCCCATATTCCTCCGATAACAGCCCAAGAGAAAAGATAGGGGATGTAGGCTATGGTCTGCACGGTTTTCTTGATGGTCTTGTTGAGCAGCTCGTTGAGGATGATAGCAAAGAGCAGGGAGAGGGCGAAGTAGAGCACCATGTCCCAAAGCCCTATGATGAGGGAGTTCTTTATGGAAGCGATAAAGTCGGGGTCCTGGAGTACGAGAGTGTAATTTTCCACCCCTGCAAAGGGACGTTTGCCGATCAGGCGGTTCTCCTGGAAGCTCATGATCAGGCCCTTGAGGAAGGGGTAGTAGGTGAAGATGAGGAAATAGACTGCGATGGGTATGAAAAGAAAATAGAAGGTTTTGAACTTTTTCATTTTCTTCCATAAGCGTGCTTGCATGCCTGACCCCCTGCTCTCAAATCAACCTGATCCATGGGGTGCTCGTATTGCCCTGCATGGAACAGCCTTGTAAGTGTAGTATATCATGGATTGTAGAAAATAGACAAATAGATTTTCCTAAAAAATATTAAATTCACAAAATTTCGTAATTTTAAGGACATTTTTGTTATTTTCAGTATAATATGGGGTTTTTTGTTACAAATACTACCAAATGCCTATACTGATAGAAAATTAAGAAAATAAAGATTGTAAATTATTGGACATCTAGGTATTATGTATATCGTACTGGAGTTGTGCTTTTGTGCGATATGATCCGGGAGTCATCCCTGTGTGATTTTTGAAAACATTGGAAAAATAGGAGACGTTGGTAAAGCCGAGGTCTGAAGCAATTTCAGAAAGCGTGTGGGAGTTGATCGCCAAGAGTTCCTTGGCCTGCTCAATCTTGGCTAAGGTGATGAACCGCTTGGTTGAGTACCCTTCCGAGGCAAAGACAATGCGGGAGATCTGTTTCTCGCTGAGGTTCAAGTGTGACGCGATGTCTGAAGGAGCGATACTTCTGTAGAGGTTGTCAGCCACAAAATCTGCAATGATATCCATCCTGCTCTTTACGGCTGTTCCGTTCACCTCGTGGCCATATCCCATCGATCGTGCCATGGCGACCAGAAGCTCGGGGATGATGGACTGGATGATGAGCTTGTAGCCCGGCTTCATGGTGAGTGCCTCTTGCAACGCCTGGTCAAAGAGGGGTATGACCCCATTGGCATCTTTGTAGGGGGCGCACGGTTTGCTCTGGAAAAACTCCTGGAGGTCGGAACACTCCTCGTCTCGCTCGGAAGAACTCTCCTTTCTTGGTCGGAACTTGCAGTCCAGGCTGTACTCGATGAGATCTTCCTTGTTGGATGAGGTTTGTTCATGGTAGACCGAGGGGGCTGTTACATAAAACTCCCCTTGCTGGATGGAGAAGGTATTGGTATCGGTGATGACAGTGCAAGAACCGCGTGCGATGATGTGGAATTCAAAACTTTTATGGGCGTGACGGGGGATGGTCCAGTCACCAGTTTTCTGCATCACGCGGAACCACTGGACATCAATGGAGCAACTGCTCATTTCGCAGGTAAGGGTAAGTTCGGATAGGCGTCTCGATGCCTTGTTCAGTTCATGATCCATGGGGAAACCTCTGGAGGTAGTATGCCTTTCTTAGGTTTTTAGTGCAAGTATTGTTAGTTAGGAGGAGCGAAAAGATGGTCAAGCGTGTGCATGTTGTCTTCAAGACACATTTGGATATAGGGTTTACAGATCTTGCTGAACATACCGTAAGCAGATATATACATCAGTTCATTCCCCATGCCCTGGAGACAGCACGGCTTCTGCGCGAGCGGGGAGGAAAGGAGAGGCTCATCTGGACAACTGGGTCGTGGCTCATAGACATGTACTTGAAGCAAGCCAAGGGGGAGCAGTTGTCTTTGTTTGTCGAGGCACTCGAGCGGGGTGACATCGTCTGGCACTCCCTGCCTTTTACCACCCATACAGAACTTATGGACAAGCAGCTCTGCTCATACGGCCTTTCCATTTCCAAGAAGCTGGACAAAAGGTTCTCACGCCAGAGCATTGCAGCAAAGATGACCGACGTTCCCGGTCATAGTATTGCCCTGGTCCCGCTGCTTGCTGCCAATGGGGTCGCTTTCTTGCACCTTGGGGTAAACGGGGGCTCTCCTGTTCCTGAAGTTCCCCCACTATTTCGTTGGCGCGCTCCAAGTGGAGAAGAGGTGTTGGTTCAGTATGATGCAACCTATGGTTCATCCACCGCCTTTGAAGAGCTGGAAGATGTTCTGGTCATTGAGAACAGTGCTGACAACTCCGGTCCCCCCTCTTTGGAGGAGGTGCTTGCAGTCTATGCAAGGCTTGAGGAAGAGTACCCGGATGCAGAGATCATTGCCTCGGACCTCTCCTCCTATGCCAGGAACATCATAGGCAAAAAGGAGAAGTTTCCCCTGCTGCAAGAGGAGATCGGGGACACGTGGATCCACGGTGTGGGCACCGACCCCAAGAAGGTCAGCCATCTGAGGATGCTTCTTGCGTTGGCAAGGAAATGGACAGAGGAGGGCTCCCTCAAGAAGGACTCTGTTGCCTATGACGGGTTTATGGGTGCGCTTCTCATGGTGGTGGAGCATACCTGGGGCATGGACTTCAAGAAATATCTTGCCGATTACAAGAATTGGTCCGTAGATGCTTTGGCAGAGGCGAGAAAAATAGATGTCATCTCGGATGATGCCATTACAGAGGAGTATCGTTTCATCGAGGAGTTTGCAAAAAAGGAGTATGAGCATATATTCCCTGGCAATCCAGAAAGAAGGGCGAAGAGGACCTACTCCTTCTTTGAATCAGCCCATGCCGAACAGCGTGCATATCTTGAGCAGGCTGTCTCCTTTTTGAGCCCCCCTTTGGCTCAAGAGTTTCGATCGCTGGTAGAAGCGGAGATGCCCTCCAGAAAGAAGGGGAAGGGCAAAACCCTTGCCCTTGATGCGGTGCATGTCGTCGGGCAATCGCAGGTGCAATTTGCCTCCGATGGGTCCATCGCCTCCCTTGTGGATGGATCATTGGGTGAGTTGGTCGGCGAGGAGGGCCTTGGCGTCTATCGCTATCAGACTTTTAGTGCTGCAACGTACCAGAGGTGGCATCACACCTACAACCGTGACTACGAGACGAATAAGAAGTGGCTCCTTGCTGATTTCGGCAAACCCGGTATGGAGCACGCCATCCCGGAGGCTGTAGATGCCCTCTATCCTGCTGTTCTGACAAGTCTCACAGAGTACAAGGGGGAATCCAAGATAGAGATAGTGGCCACACTGCACGCTTCAGAGGAAACCCCCCGTGGGGCCCCAAGAAACGTGGTCATCACGTTCGGTTTCTCCCTCGAAGGGAGGTTGGAGACCCTTGTCCTTGATTGGTTTGACAAGGAGGCTACCCGCCTTCCCGAGGCGCTTTGGCTCTCAGTCGGGTTCTCCCTCAGGGAGAAGGGTGGCTGGAAGATGGTGAAGATCGGCCAGACCCTTCCTTTGGGACCGACGGTCTCCAAGGGTGCGCGTTCGATCCATGCGGTGGAAGCTGTGAAGTATGACGGCCCATCAGAAAGGGTCACAGTGCAAAACATTGACTCCCCTTTGGTCTCGTTGGGCAAGCGCAAGCTGTTGGATTTCGACAATACCCCTGCCTTGGACAATGGCTCGTTCCATTTCAACCTCTGCAATAACATCTGGGGAACAAACTTCCCCCTCTGGTATGAAGAGGATGGGAGAAGCCGGATACATCTGGCTTGGGAAGTGTAAGCTTTTCAAGGATATTCCAAGGGTGGTGATTTGAGTACTGATGCCCCTCGCCTCATGTGCAACCATGGGGTGAGGGGCATCAGCTTGTTTGGCTGGGCCAGAGCCCTTGACTTCCCCCTTGCTATAGCCCATCGTATGGGTATGAAATTGACCTATATCCACCACAGCAGTTTTCTTCTGGAGACACAGAATGTAGCGCTTCTCTTCGATTATACCGAAGGGGACCTGCCTCCCTTAGCTCGGGGGCGTCCTCTCTATGTTTTTTCCACCCATGCCCATGGAGATCATTTTTCACCAAAGATATTCTCCCTGTCCGAGCAGGTGGAACAGGTGAGGTATCTACTCTCCTTCGACATACCCGAAAAAAAGATTCCTCTGGAGCAGAGTGCACGTGTCCTGCGGTTGGAGAGCAACTCTACCTATGAGGTGGACGACTTGAAGGTATCGACCTTCAAGTCGACCGATGAGGGTATCGCCCTAGTCCTTGAGGTGGAGGGCAAGTCTCTTTACTACGCAGGGGACCTGAACCACTGGCACTGGGAGGGCGAACCCGATTGGTGGAATCTGCAGATGGCCAAGGATTACCGCACTGAGGTGGAGAAGCTGCCAAAGGAGCTTGACCTTGCCTTTGTTCCTGTAGATCCTCGCCTGGGCAAATCCTTTGACCTGGGGGCTCAGGAGCTGCTTGCCCACAGCTCTGTATCCCTGCTTGTACCCATGCACTTCTGGGGTGATTTCACTGTGTGCTCAGCGTTGCAAGCAAAAACCGCTACAAAGGTCTTGCAGATAACCGAAAAAAACCAAACCTGGAGGCTCTGATGAAATTTACGTTTTCACACAATAACTTCAATGTAACCGACCTTGATGCATCCCTTGCGTTTTACAAGGAGGCCCTCGGCCTTGAGGAGGTACGCCGCAAGGATGCCTCTGACGGATCTTTCACCCTGGTCTTCCTTGGTGATGGCTCTTCCAAGCATAGGCTTGAACTCACCTGGTTGAAAAACTGGGAGAAGGGGGTCTACAACCTTGGGGACAATGAGTTTCACCTCGCCTTTGAGACCGATGACATGGAGGGGGCAAGGGAGAAACATCGTGCCATGGATTGCATCTGCTACGAGAACAAGGCGATGGGAATCTACTTTATCTCCGATCCTGACGGGTATTGGATTGAGATTGTCCCTGAGAAAAAATAAGCAAGTTTTCTTGTATCATATCCGGGTGAAAATCCAGAATGTTGCATATATTACCTATAAGGTATAGAGTAAGAGCCATCACTTACAATCGATAGGAAGGGCGGTGGGATGGCTAGCAAGGGTACGTTATCAGGCGTGTCGTTTCTTCACGACTTACAAAAAGAATTTTCAGGATACTCGGGAGCAAAGTTTTCCAAGGACCTTTTGGCAGGTCTTACCGTCACGGCTGTGGCCTTGCCTCTGGCACTTGCCTTTGGGGTAAGCTCCGGCTTGGATGCCGCTTCAGGGCTCATTGCAGCGATCATAGCAGGCCTGGTTATCGGCGGGCTCGCAGGAGCCTCCTTTCAGATCTCCGGCCCGACGGGGGCGATGAGCGCTGTCCTGGTAGGGCTGGCAACCTCCTACGGTCCTCAGGGGGTATTCTTTGCAGGTATGGTCAGCGGCCTTATCCTGTTGCTTGCAGCGGCCCTGCGCATAGGGGCCCTGATCAACTATATACCCTCTCCGGTCATTACCGGCTTTACCAGCGGCATTGGGATAATCATTGCCTTAGGACAGGTGGACAGCTTCTTCGGAACTACCAGTGAAGGCTCTACCTACATAGCAAAACTACTCTCCTACGGGGAACTGGGGTTTGTCCCCCATCTTCCTACGCTCTTCTATGGGATGCTGATAGTGCTGATGATGGTTTTCTGGCCCAAAAAACTGAGGGGCAAGGTTCCCGCCTCCCTTGTTGCCATCATCGTTGCCCTGGCCCTGCAGATGTTCTTCAACCTTGATGTCTCCGAAGTTGGCCTGATACCCCGCTCCCTGCTAGGTGAGCACCGCCTGCAGTTGTCGACTATCACCTTTGCCAATTTCAAGCATGTTATCTCACCTGCCATCAGTATTGCAGCCCTAGGTATGATCGAAGGGCTGCTGTGTGGTTCGTCTGGGGCAAAGATGAAGGGAGGGGAGGAGAAGTTCAAGGCAAATAGGGAACTCCTTGCACAGGGGGTGGGAAATACTATCATTCCTTTTTTTGGCGGAATCCCTGCTACTGCGGTCATATCGCGCACCAGCGTAGCTATCAAAAGTGGAGGGCAGACCCGTCTGACCAGTATCATCCACGCCTTGGGCCTACTCGCCTCCATGTTCCTTCTTAGCCCCTACATGAGCCGTATCCCGCATGCAGCTCTCAGTGGGGTCTTGATGGTCACCTCCTGGAGGATGAATGACTGGCCTGCCATCAAGGAGATATTCCAGAAGAAAATCAAAACCTCCATAGCTCAGTTCCTGATCACCATGATAGCCATTGTGGTCTTTGATCTTACAGTGGCCATCATGCTGGGTATTGCCTTCTCCATGATTATGTTTGTCATCAACAGCAACAAGATCTCCATCGAGATCGACGACGTTACCAAGGACCTATTGGACAATTCAAAGAAGACCAAGGTGGTCTATGTCGATGGATCGCTCTTCTTCGGGTCGCAGGAACTGCTGACCGAAGAGGTTGAGCGGATGCTCTCCCAACAGGTCGAGCGGATAATCTTCTCGGTAAGAGGGGTGCCCAACATCGACCACAGTTCGGTCAACGAGTTTGTCGATATCGTGAAGATGTGCAGGGACAAGGGGGTTGATGTCCTGTTCTGTGGAGTTCAGCCGCCTGTTATGCATATGTTTAAACGGTTGGATTTTATCGATCTTCTGGGTCGGAACAACTTCTATACCAGTGTAGTTATCGCCTTGGAGGCGCTCAGCTGAGCCTACTTGTAAAAATCTTCTGATAATCCTTGGGGGTTGTGCCCATGACTTTGCGAAACTGCCTGGAAAAGTAGTTCGGGTCGGGGAAGCCTGAAGCCTCAGCCACTTCAGCTATGGATAACCCCCTTTTTTGTATAAGGGAGCAGGCGTAGGCAATGCGTTTGTGGAGATGGAACTCTATGGGAGAGAGAGAGGTGGCAAGCTTGAAGTAGCGGTTCAGCGTGCTGACACTCATATTTGCCACTGCTGTGAGGTCGCCTGTTGTGAGGCTTCTGTGTTTGTTCTTATCCATGAACTCCATTACAGGCGAGAGCCTGCGGGACATCTGGTTGTTCTCTCGGGGTGTCTCGTCGTAGAAGCGCGACAGCAGGATGATGAGATTCAAAAGGTAGGAGTAGGCTAATGTCCTGGAGCCGGAGCCGAAGCTCTGGTCATCCGCTTCCCGTTCCATATACTCCAGAATGGGTATCACCTCAGCAAGTTGGGTAGGATTGAGCAACAGCGTCGGTATTGTATCAGATGCCTTGAACAGGGAGTTGTACCCAGGAAGGTCTGCGAGGTCAAGGAAGTTCTTTTCAAGCATGCTTGCACCTATGAGGATGTTGTAGAGGGC
The DNA here is from genome assembly GCA_964588005.1 of uncultured Sphaerochaeta sp. GTDB lineage: Bacteria > Spirochaetota > Spirochaetia > Sphaerochaetales > Sphaerochaetaceae > Sphaerochaeta. The sequence continues at coordinate 1,087 of CAZPOJ010000112.1, read as the reverse complement.
AAGGTCCTCTACATCCTTGTATCCGTGCTGCACTCCTGGAGGTATGAAGAAGACACTGCCTTCCCCTAGAAGAAACTCTCCGTCGTTGGAGAAGTGTGTCCCTGCACCGCGGGTGACAAGCACCAGCTCGCTAAACTCATGGCTGTGGAGGCTAAAGGGAAGTTCCGGGTCACGTTTGACCACCTTCAGCTGCAACGAAGGTTCATGGAAAAAGATACTTTCTGTAAGGATGGGGACAGTCATGGGCCTATGGTCTGCTATTGCCCTCTTTTTGTCAATAAAATTATGCCCCATCCTCTTCTTGCCCTCTCGAGTAGAGTGTGCCACTATACGTGTAAGGGAGGACTTGCCATGCGCCTAATGCTCGATAGTGCCAACTTGAAAGACCTTGAGAGGGCTCTGGATATCTACCCCATCAGCGGGGTGACCACCAATCCCCAGCAGATACAGGGCGAGGGGTGTATCGATTTCTTCGGCCACCTCAAGAGCATCCGTACCCTCCTGGGGCCCGATCGCTCCCTACATGTGCAGGTTCTGGGTAGGGAAGCGCCCACCATCATAGGGGAGGCAGAGAAGATCTGTTCGATCCTAGGGGAGGGGACCTACATCTCAATCCCTGTCACCGAAGAGGGACTCAAGGCTATCCATGTCCTGGCCGAACGGGGGTTCAACATAACCGCCACCACCGTCTTCTCCACCATACAGGGCATCCTTGCCATGCTCAGTGGTGTAAAGTATGTGGCTGTCTTCTACAACAGGATGCTCAACAACGACATTGATGCACCCCGAGTTATCAGGGAGCTTTCCAGTCTGCTCTGGAGCAATACCAACAACACCCAGGTGCTTGCGGCAAGCTTCAAGAACGTTACCGAGATTACCACCTCCTATGCCAATGGGGCGGGGTGCTGCACTGTACGCCCTGAGATTCTTTCCACAGGGTTGGCTATGCCCTCCATTCAGAAGGCGGTGAGCGACTTCAGGAAGAACTGGGATGAGGTGTACCAGGGGAAGACTATCCTGGATCTGTAAGGTTAGAACCTCATGATCCCCCATCTATCAACCACTTCAAAGCCGAGCCTCTTATATA
>CAZPOJ010000111.1:0-9916 GCA_964588005.1 uncultured Sphaerochaeta sp. | reverse complement strand
ATACTACTATTGGGAGGAAAAATGAAAAAAACACTACTGTTTTTGCTGGTCGTTCTTTTTCTGGTAACACCCTTGTTTGCACAAGGTGGAAAGGAAAAAGTTGAAGATGTCACAAAGTTGACTATTTGGAGTGGTGCATCAGAAGACGAGGCTGAAGCTCTGGAAAAGAGGTTCACCGAGCTCTACCCTGAGGTTACTGTCAGTATCATCCGCGCAGGATCAACTGAGCTTGTAAACAGGCTCTACTCCGAACAGCCAAAGCCTGATGGGGATATCCTGTTGATGGTTGCCAAGGAGAACATGGAACTCAGCTATGATATGCTTGCTCCCTACAAGAGTGCCAACCACGACAAGATTGATGTATCCGTTCGTGATGATGCTTCTGTTCCCCGTTACTACGGCTCTTCCATGCCTCTGCAGGCCATCATGGTAAATACCAACCTGCTCAAGCCCGAAGAGTATCCCAAGAGCTGGGCCGATCTTATCGAACCCCGGTATAAGGGCGAAGTTATTTTGGCCAACCCCGCTCTCTCAGGTTCTGCATATGCACAGATCTACATGATCAGCAAGCTCTATGGGGATGATTTCCTCGCCAAGCTTGCAAAGTCTGTAGTATTCACTGCAAGTTCAACTGCAGGTCCTGAATCTGTAGCGCGTGGCGAGTATGCGATCACCGTAACCGGTGAGTCAAACATTGGAAAATATATTGGTGAGGGTTCTCCTGTCACCTATGTGTACCCTTCTGAAGGTACCGGTGCAAGGTTTGATGCCACTGCAATGATTGCAAATGGCCCTCACCCTACCGTTGCCAAGAATTTCATGGACTTCATCACTTCCAAGGATGCGTATGAGATCATTCGCACCACCAGGAATAGAAGAGTTGTCTCCACTGAACTGCCAGGACCTAAAAACCTGCCACCTCTCAGTGAAATCAAGCTCTTCCCCTATGATGACACCGAAGCAAAGGAAATCAAGGAAGCACTGATCACCAAATTTTCTGACATGATGTAGGAACCTAGGCCTGCTTTTTCAATATTATGGGAGAAGCAGGCCATTTTTATTTCTAAGGAGTAGATACATGAGCTTGAATCTTACGTATAAGCAAGTAAACAAAATTTTTGGTGAAAAAGAAAAGAATCCCGTGCATGCATTGAATGAGGTATCTTTTACCATAAACCCTGGAGAGCTGTTCTGTCTTCTGGGTCCTTCCGGCTGTGGAAAGACAACACTGCTGCGCAGTACTGCCGGCCTGGAGTCCATAACCAGTGGAAAAATCCTGTATGGGGACAAGGACATGACCACCATCCCACCATTCAGAAGGAATATCGGCATGGTCTTTCAAAGCTTTGCTCTGTATCCACATATGAATATTTTTGAAAACGTTGCATATGGCCTTCGGATCCGCAAGACCCCTGAAGATGAGGTGATACGGAAGGTAACCGAAGTAATGGAGTTGGTAGGCCTTACTGAAGAGCTAAAAAGAAACCCCTCGCCAACCGGTCTCTCCGGTGGTCAGCAGCAGCGCGTAGCCATCGCCCGCGCCCTTGTCTATGACCCGGACCTCCTGCTCCTCGATGAGCCATTGGCCAACCTTGATGCCAAACTGCGCAGGTATATGAGAGCTGAAATCCGTCGTATCCAGAAAGCAACCAACATCACCACCATCTTCGTCACCCACGACCAGGAAGAGGCGATGGCCATCGGCGACCGCCTTGCCGTACTGCGTAGGGGCGTTGTTGAGCAGATCGGGACGAGTAATGAGCTCTATACCAACCCCGACAGTGCCTTTGTCTCCAACTTCATTGGTAAAATGAACTTTTTCAACGCTACTCTTTCAGCCAAGGGCCAGGGCCGTATCGCCCTAACCAATCTCTTGGTAGACGTTAAGCCTGAGAAAATCCGCCTCAATGCTGATGCAAAGCTCTCCTTAGGCGATCCGATTTTGATCGGGGCACGCCCTGAGCAGATGGAGATCAGCAAGGACCCCAGAACCGGTTCGATCGAAGGGACCGTGCAGATAATCCAGCATCTTGGCCAGGTAGTACGGTATGAAGTTCTGCTCGATCCAAGAATAAGCGATACTTCGATGGAAATTGATATGCCTTCCCTGATAGAAGGAATTCATGAACGGGACAAGGTGTATGTCTCCTTGAAAGAGGGGATGCCCTTCATGTTCCTTCCGGAGGACCGCAACTAATGAAAAAAAACGATAAGAATCTTCAGGATGCCACAGAGACCAAGCTGGGTGGTATTGGAAAAACGCTTCAAAAGGATGTTACCCCCTATCTGGTATTTGCCATTCCCTTGACCTTTATGGCTATATTCCTCATTTATCCGATGGTAACTACCCTGATGAGGGCTTTCATGCCAGCTGGCAATAAAATGATCCTTGGCAGCTTTTCCCTCAAGGGCTTTACAAAGTTCTTTGAGAGCTCCATGTATCAGAAGGCGCTGGCAAACTCCTTTATTGTGAGCTTTTCAGTAACAGGGCTGTGTATCCTCATCGGAGTGCCCATGGGGTATTTTGTAGCGAGGGTAAAGATGCCTGGAAAGAGTCTGATACTCTCCCTAGGCATCCTGCCCATCATCATGCCCTCCTTTGTCGGAGCTTTCACCTGGGTCATCCTTTTGGGGAGACAGGGAGTGATTCGTCACTTCTTCAACATCTTTCTCACCCCGCTGGGGCTGGAGATGCCTCCGATTTACGGGATGTTCGGTATGATCTTGTGCATGACGCTGACGTATTATCCGTTTGTGTTTCAACTTGCCTATGGAGCCTTTGCTTCAAGCAACTCCCTCTTGGAAGAGGCGGGGATGCTGATGGGGGCTAGCAAGTGGCACATTTTCCGTACCATAACCTTCCCCTTGATCCTGCCTAGCCTTGGTGCCGGAGCGTTGCTCGTATTTGTACGCTCGATCGGTAACTTTGGTATTCCTGCGATCATCGGAGGAGACAGGTATGTGCTGCCCACCCTCATCTACTTCAGGGTCAACGGGTTCTGGGACCTCAACGGTGCCGCATCTATTGCTGTGGTGAACGTCGTGATCACAGCACTGGTCTTGTGGTTGCAGAAAAGGGTCATCAACAAGCATGAGTATGAGACCATCAGCGCAACGCACTCTGAAGTGAAGTTGCATGAAGGAAAAGGAATACGCATCATTGCGATAGTATTCAGCCTGTTTATCCTCATAACGTCGCTGTTGCCGCAGTTTACCATCATCATTATGTCGTTCTTTGAGAAGTGGGTAGGACTCCTTCCAGAAGGGTTCACTTTTGCCCATTACCTCAGGATACCTCGGTATTCAAGCAGCGAGATGATAAACACCTTCTTCCTCTCCTTGCTGGCTACCTTGCTGGCTGCCATACTGGGAAGCATCATCGCCTACATAACCGAACGCAAAAAGCCCAAGGGGGCAGCTCTGCTGGACCTCGCTATCATGGCTCCGTTCATCTTGCCTGGCACTGTCGTCTCGGTAGCACTCCTTTCAGCCTTCAGTGGCAACAGTGCTTTGAAACTGACAGGAACCTTTACCATCATTGTCATTGCATATATCGTGCGCAGGACTCCTTATGTCTACCGCTCGGTGGCTGCAAGCCTTTCGCAGCTCAACCCCTCCCTTGAGGAGGCTTCGACCATAGCGGGGGCAAACTGGTTCTACACATTCCGTAAGATCAGTGTGCCGTTGATAATGCCTGCCATCATAAGTGGCTCCATTCTCACCCTAACCACCTTGTTGCAGGAGTTGAGCACCACGATCCTTCTTTACAGCTCAAAGACGCGAACCGTGCCTATACAGATCTATGGTGCTGTCGCTGACGGGAAGCTAGGGGAGGCTAGTGCCCTCTCTGTGATCCTTCTGGTTGTCGTGTTTGTCATTGTGTATCTTATGAATAAGAAACAAGGCCAGTCCATTGCTTCCAGCTTTAAGATGGGATGAGTACGATGAAAAGGACATTTCATGAGTCTGAGCTCTTGTTCCACACCCAGGAGGTGCTGGAACAGGTGCTCCCTTTCTGGGCCCGCAGTTTTGACGAAACCTATGGGGGTGTCTATACCTGCTGGTCTAACAAGGGGGATCTGCTCGTAAGTGATGATAAGTATATCTGGTCGCAAGGGCGGATGCTCTGGTTGCTCTCCACGTTGGTGATGATGAGCGAAAGTGGCCAGCTGGACTTGGGCGCTGATGTATCGTTTTACAAGCAGGAAGCTGACAAGTTGTACAGCTTCTTGCAAAACCATGCCCTCCTTGATGAGGAGGAGGGGGTAACCTCCTTCCTGGTAGACCGTTTTGGGAAACCTAAGGAGCAGGTACCTGGAAAAGGGTTCTACACCAGCTTCTATGCCGATTGCTTTGTCATCGTGGGGTACGCAAAGTACGCCATGATGCAAAACAGGGAGGATATAGCCCGTGAAGCACTGCTTGTCCTGCAAAGGATGCAAGCTTTCATGGATAAGGGGGACATACGCACCGAGCCGTACCCCTTGCCAAAGGGGTTTACGACCCAGGCCGTACCGATGATCCTGTGCAACACCCTCAAGGAGCTTTCCGACTGTTTTGCCCTGTTTGACCAGGGCAAACAGCGGGAACTTCTTCTAGGTGCACAAGGGCATGCAAAGACCATCCTGGACCTCTACTACGACGATACAAGGACTCTCCTCAGGGAGATCATCGCCCCCAAGGCGGATGAAGACTCCCTGTTGGCACAACACTATAATCCTGGACATGCCATAGAGTGCATGTGGTTCTGTCTTGACTGCCTTGACGATCAGGTCTCTTTAGATCGTATGGCCTCTATCGTCCTCGCTTCCCTTTCTCTAGGGTGGGATGAGCAGTTCGGTGGCCTGTTGCGCTATGTCGACAGGGATGGGGGGATGCCCAAGGGCGAGAGCCGGGGCACCAGTTTTGAAAACCTCATCCAGAGCAGTTGGGACTATAAGTTGTGGTGGCCTCACGCCGAGGCTCTCTACTCTTGCCTGCGCTTCTATGAGGCGACAGGCAACGAAGAGTTCCTAACTTGGTATGAAAAGGTCAAAGCGTATACTTTTGCCTTGTTCCCCGCTGAACCGGGGATGGAATGGGTACAGATTCGCAAACGAGACGGGGAACCTTTGGAGAGTGTAGTCGCCTTACCTGTCAAAGATCCCTACCATATTTTGCGAATGCACCTGCTTGCCATTCAGGCACTCACCTAGATATATAGTTTTTTTGGAGGATCCATGCACACAGAATATACGCGTCTCTCTCCCCTTGAGAAGATCGCTTTGAACACCAGTATGTTCAAGGCCTATGATATACGAACAAGAAGTTCCAGCCTCACTCTCGCCCTTTCTCGCCGGCTTGTACATGCCGTCGGCCGCTACTTTCAAGAAGTCTTGAAAGTAACGACTGTGGTCGTTGGCAGGGATGCCCGCCTTGGGGCTCCAGCCCTACTTGAGCTTGCCGTGGACCTCTTTGCAGAGATGGGCATGCAGGTACTGGTCAACCCGCTACAGATCTCTACCAGTCAGTTTTATTACAGCTGCATGCAGAATCCCCACGCTGCGGCTGTGATGTTTACCGCGAGCCATAACCCCGGGGAGTATATCGGCATGAAGCTGATGGCACCTCAGATGCAGACCCTTGCTATGGGAAATGGGCCTTTGGGCGGCATTGCTTGCATTCGAGAGTTGTATGTTGAGGGTACAGACCTGCGACCATCTCTGGTTCGTGGCAAGGTCGTCATTGCACGCTATCTGGACCAGTTCATCGAGTACTCTATGCAGGTGGCAGGGGTACAGAGGGACAGCCTCACAGGCGTTTCCATCCTCACCGACTACCTCTCAGGGGCAGCAGGGACGGAGACAACAGAGGCCTTGGGGTATCTCGGAGCTACCCAGAGGGTGCGTAATCTTATCCCTGATGGCCATTTTCCCATGGGAGACCCCAACCCGATCATACAGAAGAGTATCCAGCCAACGTGGGACCTGATGCGTAAGGAGGCCTTTGATTTTGGCTTTGCCTATGATGGTGATGGGGACAGGATGGATATCATGAACAGTCGCGGAGAGCAGCTTGCCCCTTCGTTCAATCTCTCCTTGTTGGTTCCTGAGATCACCAGCTATTTCAAGGGTGTGTATGACTCGGGCTTTTTTGGTGGGGCTGCGGACAGCCTCTGGAAGCCCCATATGTACTACGATGTTAAGGCAAACCCCCTCTCTGTGGTGGACCAGGCTCAAAAGGGTATTGGGGTGCACGTCATCAGAAATGGGCACTCCTTTATCAAAGAGGCTTTGCGCCAGAATATGAAACACCAGTATCTGGTGGCTTCGGAAGAGTCTGCGCACTACTACATGAACTTCCCCTACGATCCTGATGATTTTTCACAAGGTTTTGCAGCCACGGAGAACACCCTCTACTTTACCCTGCTTACCGCTAAGATGTGGGCATCCGATCCCAAGGCGTATGAAGATGCGTTCCTGCTGCAGGATCAGATTTATCGGGAGCGGGAGTGGCCTTGTCATTTCTTTACCGAAAGCCTGATGGAACCGGTGATGGATGAGGTGGAGAGCGCTTTCGCCTCGGAGGGCTTGCGTATATTCAAGCATATGGAGGACGGCAGCAGCCTTGATGCGACCTTGATGCGTAGCGGCCTTCCTGAACTGATCGATGATGCGACAAGCCTCGATGGCGACTGGCTGCAGGTGGCTCAGCGCATATCGCGCAGTGAAGAGGGGATGACCCGATGGGAGGTAGCCTCTTCCTCGCAAAAGCGTTGTCAGGAAGCGGTCAAGGTTATCAGGGACATCACTGACAAGTATGTGCAATCTGGGGATGCACAGTATCTCTAACCTTTCTCCAGGCTAGGAGAGAATGGGCCCATCAGGTGAACTGATGGGCCCCCTTTACGAGTAGTTCACCACTATTTTTTTCAAATCTTTTCTTGCCGTCTTTTCTTGCCATGCATTTACTATATTTTATTTGTAACCTGTGGTATTGTCACATATAGAGAGGAATAACAAAAACATGACAGTCGTTTTTTTGACACTCTACTCTCTGTAAGGACAGGCCAAGTGTGAGATTACATACGAAAGACTTCATCAGCATCACCAAACGCACCCTTATTATAGTTGTGCCCTTGGTGGTTTTGTTTTTTGTACTGTTTTCTTCCTATGAAAAATTTATTGAGCGCCAAACCTCCCTCCTGCTACAGACTGAACAGGAGAAGGGCAATGCCATCATAGCAAACCAGCTGGAGGCTGTCTTTTTTCAGTATGTTTCCGACCTTCTGCTTGTATTTGATTCCGCTGAGTTCCTTCGGTATACCCAGGATCCCGGAAGGTTCAATACATCTGAGCTTGAACAACTGTTCTTGCGCATAGCCAATAAGAAACCCTATATCAACCATATCCGCCTCCTTGATGCACAGGGGATGGAGAGCATAAAGGTAGATAATTTTCCCAATACCCCAGCGACTCCCTCTTCTCCTTCGGCCTTGCAGGATCGCAGTGATACAGATCTGTTTGCCTTTGGGAAAAGCCATGATGCCAATACCCTCTATATCTCTCCGATAGGCTTGGAGAGTCGCCAAAGCCTTGATGATGCGCATACCCACCCTGCACTGCTGCTTGCCCTTCCTTCCTATAGCGAAGGGGAGTTCTTTGGTCTGGTCATCATAGATTTTGATGCGTGTTTCCTGCTCTCATTTCTACGTGACTACCAAATGGCTACAACAAGGAATATCATCTTTGGCTTGGTATCAAACCGGGGAGATTGGATTCATAGGGGTGCTCAGCCCTGTTCTGATTTTTTACAAGACGACCAAGAGCGTGCTTCCTTGTTCCTTGAGGCTCCCCCCTTGGCATCCCTCCTAGTACAAAATGATTCTGGGTTCTATCACACTGAGGAAAAATCCTTTAGCTACCAAGCGGTAAAGCCTTCGTCAAGCCAACTTTTGTCCTATTATCCTGATGAGGGGAGACTGTGGAGCGTTGTCAGCTACTACACCCTCTCTGATCTTCCTCAGCTGAGCCAGACCCTGCTGTTGCAGCAACCCGCCTTGAAGTGGATTTTTGCTGTGTTGTTATTACTCCTGGGTATAGTGTTTGTCATTATCATGCACCTGCGTAAGGCAGACCTACTCCAACTACAGGTCAGCTCCCTTATCTCCGAGTACTCGGGCAATGGAATAGTAATTGTGGATGAGAATCACCGGATCACCTTCTGTAACCGTGCCTTCGAGGTCCTGTGTGGGTACACCCGGGATGAACTGATAGGCAAGGATACACAGAAGTTTTTACCCTGCAGCACTCCGCCGTCATATAAGGCGCAAAGGGATAGTGGTGCTCCCATCAGTAGGCCAATATGGATACTACATGCAAATGAAAACGAATACTTGACCAATCGGTCTCAAGTCAAGGCGAGCATAGAGAGGCAAAAAGATGCTTATACCGTAGAGGTGTACACAAGCTCATCTTGGAACGTTTCTGATTTTCTTTTCTACATCAGTGAGAACCATGTGGACCTTCCTTCGGTTCTGCTTGCAGGATGTGGTGAGAAATCCAAGACTAGTTACTGCCTTTTAATCCAGCTCAAGCATCAAGGGGAGAGGGAATCAAACTATTCTCTTATTACAGAGAGTGCTTTCTCCATAGACTTGAGTCAATTTATCACTTCACAGCTCGGGCAATCTGAACCAGTGTATGCTTTTTCTGCTGATACGTACGTGGTGCTGTTGCATGAGGATGACCCTGCCAGAGTACAGCCACGAATACAGAGCCTACTATTGGGGATTGAGGAGCAAAGTGCCCTCCTCTCTACTAATGTACAAAACCAGGCGATATGTGGATATTCCAAATACTCAGGAGGCGATCTCTCCATTCCTACGCTCCTTTTGCAAGCTTCTATGGCTACCAAGATGGTAGACGATTCACCCACTAAAAAGTGTTTGCTCTTCAATGAAACAGTCCATGCGCAGTATCTGCGCAAGCAAGCTATCCTTGCTGAACTTCCCGATGCCTTCAACTCTTCTTGCCTCTCCCTCTGGTACCAGGCACAAGTAGATGTTGCAAGCAACAGGATTGTAGGAGCAGAAGCTTTGATCAGGTGGATTCACCCTAAGCTTGGCTTCATAGCCCCTGATGAGTTTATCCCCCTGATGGAAGAGCATCATATGATTACATTATTGGGGGAGTTTGTTATTCGCTCTGCTGTAAGATTTCTTGCAGCCAACCAAGCTCTCCTCCATGCAGTGGAGCCACAGTTCTCCCTGGCCATCAATCTCAGTGCAGAGGAATTTTCAAACCAGAGCATCATCGATTTCATAGGGGACGAGTTAAACCACCAGGGAGTGGACCCCTGCATGCTCACTGTTGAACTGACAGAGCGCACTGCAGTAGAGAGCCTGCAAACCACCGGCATGCTCATGAATAGGCTCCGCAGCACTGGGGTAGGGATAGCTATCGATGACTTTGGTACTGGCTTCTCTTCTCTTTCCTACCTCCTGGAACTCTCCATGGACAAGATTAAGATCGACCGCTCCTTTATAGCGAACTATCCTGATTCTGATGCCATCGTCATTTACAAGACTGTACTATTGCTTGCCAAGGAGCTGGGCGTGACGGTCCTGGCTGAAGGGGTGGAGACAGATGAGCAACTGCACTTCCTCAAGCAGATCAGGTGCAACCAGTACCAGGGATACTTATTCTCCAAGGCTGTGCCAGAAGACCAGTTTCTGGAGCAATTGAGAGGATAGATACAAAAGCACTCCTTGAAATTTTCAGAAGTTGTCTTTGTCCTGCCCTTGGCACGACATGGAAAAAGAAGGTGATGATAAGGACGCAAAAAAAGGGAACCTTTGCAGGCTCCCTCTTTGCTAGGTCATCCGAGGACTAGTAGCGGTTATTGTTGTAAGACGGGCGGGGCTTGGCGATAGCTT
>CAZPOJ010000110.1:0-9962 GCA_964588005.1 uncultured Sphaerochaeta sp. | reverse complement strand
AAGAAATGGCATGAGGTCCTTTACGCTCCTGGTTGTGTGGAGGCTGGTTGAACGACCACTGGGCCACATGTAAAGGACGTCAGGAAGCTGTCCGCTTGCAACGTAGGCTTCTGTCTTCTGGTGGAAGGGTTCGTTGAACAGGTCTTCACGGACAATCTTGATATCAGGATTGTCTGCACTGAACTTGTCCCAGATCATGGCAACTTCATTCGCACTGTTCGGCTCTGACATGTCAATGTAGTTCAGAACAGTCAATTCGACCTGCCCTGCGGCAGCTGCGGGCTCTTTGGCTCCCTGTGCAAAGGTCGATGAGACGACCAAAAGCAACGCTAGGGCCAATAATGCAATTTTCTTCATACCAGTCATTGTTTCCTCCTAATGACTTTTCTAAACCTTGTGAAAGCAAGCGCTTTCTGTATTGTTTCCCTCTGCTTATGCAGGAGAGAAACTTCCTTACTTCAATAGTTCATACTTTGTACAAACTAATAATACCATGCTCAATATCACCTGTCAAACTTTTTAATCAAGAAACTGTTAGGAATGTCAACTTTGAGCTAGTCAACCCTTTACTGCACCTGCCGCAACACCCTTGGTGATCTCTTTCCTAAAGGCTAAATAGAACACCAGCATAGGGATAAGTCCGATGACAAGGGCTGCAAACTGTTTGCCAAAGTCACTGGAAAGAGCTCCTGCAAATTTCTGCACTCCTACAGGAAGGCTCTTCAGTGCATCACTGCTGGTAAGGATATTGATGAGCATGAACTCATTCCATGTCCCGGTTACCGTCAGGATTGCCAGCGTCACCCCTACAGGAAGGGCCATCGGTACGATAATGGAGCGGAAAATCCTAAAATAGGTTGCTCCGTCAAGGCGGGCGGACTCTATGAGTGCATCGGGGATGCTCTTGATATAGTCGGTACCCAGGTATATACCCATCGGCATCGCTATCCCTATATACGGTATAAGAACCCCCAGGCGCGTGTTGTAGAGCCCTGTCCAGTTGATCAGGAGAAACAAAGGCACCATGATCGACTGCAAAGTGAGCAGCAACCCGATGATAAATGATCCGTGCAGGAGTTTTGTCGCCTTATGCGGAATCTTTGCAAAGCCAAATCCTGCCATAAAGGATAGGACCAGGGTGACCACAGTGGTCACACTTGTATAGACCATGCTGTTGAGGATGAGGTGGGGGAACTTGCCTCGCACCCAGGCATCCTTGTAGTTGATCAGGGTCCACTGCTTGGGGAACCCCAGCTTGTTGAGCTGAAACTCCGTGGTTGTCTTGAAGGAGTTCATCAACAGCCAGAACAGGGGGTAGATCGCCATCAGGGTAAAGAACAGCATCACAGCATAGGTGAGGATCATATTGATCCTGGCTCTGGTACTTGTGGTATCTTTTATATCTGCCATGTTACTCCCTCCCCCCAAACTTGCTCTCAGCCCATTTGGTAAGGCCTATAAGTATGAAACTGATGGTTACCATCACCGTGCTGATGGCATTGGCCAAGGGGTAGTTCGGTGCCCCCTTGAACGCCTTGTCAAACATATAGACCGACAAGACGCTGGTCTGGTTTGCAGGCCCTCCTCCTGTCATCACGTAGATGAGGTCAAAACTCTTCAGCGAGCCGCTGATGGCGAGGATACAACTGGTCACTATCACCCCAGAGAGGGCAGGAAGGATGATATAGCGCAGGGACTGTCCTTCGCTTGCCCCATCGATGCGAGCTGCTTCGATGATCGAACTGTCGATCTTCTGCAGGTTTGCCATAAAAATGATCAGGTAGGTACCGGTGTACATCCACAGGATGACAAACAGGACAGGTAAAATAGGATGATTGGACACTCCATACTCGTACGTCGGCTTGAAAAGCCGCACAAGCTCAGGGAACGCTCCATGGGGGGAAAAGAATGATTTCCACAGAATACCAATGACGACTGTGGAGATGACGCACGGCAGGTAGATCATGGTCTGGAAGAAGTCGGTCTTCTTAACCAGGCCCCTATACAGCACATAGGCTAGGAAAAACCCCAGGGGTATCTGGCCCAAGACTGAAACAAGGACTATCCACATATTGTTCTTCAGGGCAAGGTAGAAATACTCATCGACGAAAAGTCGTTTGTACCATTTGATCCCGACAAACTCTATGGGAACCCGTCCGCCGAAAATCTTACCCCCGTTATAGTTGGTCATACTGAGCACGATGGAGAATATTGTGGGGAAAGCCATGACAGACAAGTAAATCACCACAGCCGGCAGCACAAGCATCCAATACGAACGTCTCTGCTCCTTGATTGAGGAGGAGAGAGTATCCTTTCCAGACAGTTCTTTACGCATCGCCTTCTCCTAGGTAATTTTTTTTGTACACTCTCTTGCCAGTAGCCTGTTCGATAACCTCATCCCAGGTGAAGTGGAGCTTGCTCTCTATTTCTGAGAGCTCAGGGACGGCAAACAACTTCTGCAAATACATCATCGCCGCCCCCTTGGCGACTACAGACTCATCATCGGCATCAAATATCAGCTTACAATTGATTTTTTTCAGAATAGCGAGAAACTGAGGACAATCGGCTTCGAGCATCGCTGTAATCTTCTTTTCATCACTGAACGGCTTGCCATGGATAAAGACAACCCTAGGATCCAGGACCGAGACCACAGGAACCAAGGAGGAGAACAGGTCGATCATCCAGATCCTCCACGCCTCTTCATCGGTGGCAGACCGTATGAGCAGCTCCTCATCCAACCCTGTCTGCCCTACAGAGTCGCCTCTCCAGGAGAGAGAGCAGAATTCACCTGCACTGTAGTGCGAACCGCGGTAGACCTTTCCTCCAATGGAAAGGCCGATACCCACACCGATGCCCGAACGGTCACCAAACTGGTAGTTGCCCTCATGGTAGTCTGCAAGCAGGCACATAAAATCTCCAAGCTTGATGGTGCGGTTGATGGTCATATCCAGCCATGCAGTGCAGTTGGCATCGTTTTCAACAAACACAGGAGCATTGTACCGTTTGGAAAAGAAGTCATGGATGTTGAAATGATGCAGGTTGAATGGCTCTGCATATACGATGACTCCCTTGTCGGAGTTTACTATACCCGGAATGCCTACACAAATTGCAAGCAGGGGCAACCCAATCTCCTCTATCCCTTTCAGCACAAGATCCATGAGAAAGGTCAGTATCCCTTCAAAGTCAACTTTAGGAAGGGCTCCTTTCTCCTCAAACAGGAGCGAGCCGCTAATATCCAGGATCACTGCCCTAAAATGTGACGGCTGTATATCAAAGCCGACGACACAGCCAAATTTCTTATTGAGCCTGAGGATAATGGGCTTACGTCCTCCCCGGCTCATGCCGCTCCCCTCTTCTCCTTCATAAACAACATCATTTTCAATCAGTGCGGAGATGATGTTGGTGACAGTCGATCGGTAGAGGTTCAGTTCCCGGGCAATATCCACCCTGCTGATGCCGGGGCTTTTCCAAATGAGTTGGGCAACCAAGGAGGTGTTTGCGTTCTTCTGAAAGTTGTTGTTGTTAATTCTCATGGCCTTCCCTATACTAAAGAGTAAGTACTGAGCAATCTGGCTGATGCTACTCTGTTATCAACATATTCAGTTTGTTTGCTCTTTGTACAAACTAAGACTACCACCCTCTTACCCCCCTGTCAACAAAAACTTTTGTCTAGACCGCTTCTTTTTCCTTGACTTGGAATACCTCTAGACCCACCATAGACATAATTGGGAACCACACCTGTACTGGCATCTACCTGCTTACTGCATAGGTGTGCATTCTGCCCATACAAAAGGAGAGACCTAGTGAAAGCAATCAAAACTATCGTCCTGATCTTGCTCGCCATTGTATTCATCGTATATGCAATGGGATTCATGATGTACCGTGGCATCAACAAGACAGTGCTGGACAAACAGTACTACCGCACAGTGGTAAGCGATTATAAAATACCTGCCATGGCACATGAGGTACTTGGGGATATGATTCCCCCAATCGTAGAGGAGGGCTTGACCGGGGGAAAGGCGGTCACAGACCCCGCGCAGAAAGCTGCCCTAGCCGCGCAGGTCGAACTCATCTCACAGGCAATAACAGACGCCCTTGATACAGCATGGATCGGAGAACAAGCTGTCATGATCACCGATGATGTAGCGGGCTTCTTCAACAAGGAGAATGCTACCCTCACTGCAGTTATCGACCTCAAGGGAAAACTTGGAGAGATAGAGAAAAACATCGCTGCTGGATTGGAGAAATTCTCCGATGCCGAACTGTTCGCCATGTTTGGAGCACCACGCGAATATATCCCCATGATAGCCAAACAGATCGTAGAGGGGTTGGGACTGCCCGAATCCCTGGTTATCGCCGACCTGGCATCTGATATGGCTCCAGGAACGCTCGAGATGGTCAGCGGCTATCTAGGAACCATGCAATCACTGTTCGGCTTCCTCGCCTGGGTTGTCATCATTGTCTTTCTTCTGGCTTGTATCCTGCTGGCGAAAGTCGGTAGGGGATTGCAGTGGTTTGGCATAAGCGCCCTTCTCTCAGGAGGAATCTTCCTGGGCTTCCTCAACTACTTCGCAAACCTTAGCAGAGTCGAAAACCTGGTCGGAGCCGACCTGCAGTCACTGCCTATCGCCCCTTCGACCTTGCAGGAGATCATAAGCTTCACCACCTCCAAGATGAACGTGATGCCGATCCTCTTCCTGGTGGGAGGTGTCGTGCTGTTTGTTCTTGGGTTGCTGCTACAGAGAATGAAAACCAGGAGTGCATGATACTAGAGGGCATTCATCCTTGCTCATAACGAGCAAGGGTGAATGTTTTCCTAGGTTTGTTCAACGGTTGTACTTGACATGCGGTATATCCCGTGGTAGTAAGATAGCATGCAAAAAAAGAAAACCCATACGGCAAGCGAGCTCCTGATGCCGCTTCCTAGATACCTGGAAGAGAAAGAAGGCTCTTTTCGCCTCCATAAGGGGAGAACATTAAGCTTTGACCCCCTATTCGCCAATGAAGCGGCCCTGGCCACCGAACAGCTCTCGTGCGAGATAGGAGGCGAGGAGATCTTCTTTAAACGAGTTGACCTCATGGCAGAGGATGCATACCACCTGAAGGTGGGAAAGACCCAGATTGTGATCAAGGCCAGCGAACCCTCGGGTGCCTTCCGTGCTCTGCAGCTTCTCAGGCAGATGGCCTTGGCCAATGACAACTCCATCCCCTGCTGCATCATAGAGGACGAGCCTGCCTTCTCCTGGAGAGGGTTCATGCTCGATACTAGCCGCCACTTCTTCTCTGTATCCTTTATAAAAAAACTCATAGATGTCGCCTCTATGCACCACCTCAACCGCTTTCACTGGCACCTTACCGATGACCAGGGGTGGCGAATCCAGGTAGAGGGGTACGACAAGCTTTCGACCATCGCTTCCAAGAGAACCCTGCTCAACTACACCGACGGCAGGGAGTACGGAGGAATATACAGCGATGAGGATATCCTTGAAGTCCAAGAGTATGCACACCGTCGCCACATGATGGTGATCCCGGAAATTGAGACCCCCGGGCACGCTTCAGCACTCCTTGCAGCATATCCCGAGTTCGGTTGCAGAGGCGAAGGGTACGAAGTACAGGACCGTTGGGGTATCTTTGACGAGGTGATGTGCGCAGGCAACGACCAGTTGCTCCACTTCCTCAACGTGACCATCGCCAAGATAGCCAAGCTGTTCACCGACCCCTACATCCATATCGGAGGGGACGAATGCCCCCATACTGCGTGGCAGGATTGCCCCAAGTGCAAGGCCAGGATGAAAAGCGAAGGTCTCACCTCGGTAAAAGAGTTGCAGAGCTGGATGACCACCAAGATCTGCAAGATGGTCGAAAAGGAAGGAAAGCGCCCCATAGGGTGGGATGAGGTGTTGGAAGGCACCGAGAAGCTCGGCCTCCCCTCCTCTCTCATAGTCATGTCCTGGCGTGGGGACCAAGGGGGCATAGAGGCAAGCAACCTCGGCCATGAGGTGATCATGTGTCCCAATACGGCAGGTTGCTATTTTGACTACCAGCACATCGACTCCTATGAGGAGCCGGGCAATATCGGAGTCACCTCCATAGAAAAGACCTCCGAGTTCAGCCCCATACCCAAAAAGATGGACAAAGGGGCAGAGTCCAAAATCCTAGGGGGTCAGGGCAATCTCTGGACCGAGAAGGTGACCAGCTCGCGCTTGGCAGAGTACATGCTCTTCCCCCGTCTTTCGGTGATGGCAGAGAGATTGTGGAACCCGCAGGACATCACCTCGGTAGAGAAACGCAGGGCGAGCTTGGAAAAAAAGCTCACCGCCTGTGATATCAACCTCTACAGGGGACCGAGCAGCTAGGTGTTGCAAGAGCAATGCCAATGTGCTCTAATGAGAGAACACCTTCTGGTGGATTTTCTCTAAACGCAGGCCCTTTTTCCGTTGGAAAGAGGGCCTGCATCTTATCTAGGGCAGAAAAAAGCACCAGAGTCTCCCCTGATGCCATGCAATCCTTGCTTAGGATGATCATTCGCCCTTGTCTATCAGGGCTCTGGGAATATTGATGATATGCTGATCCCCAGCGCGATAAAAGGTTGCGATGAACCCTATGATGGCTACCAGATCACTCTCTGTCTTGAGGGCAAGCTCTTCTGAAAGCTCGCGTTTCTCGTCCTTGAATGCTTGAAACTTAACCTTTACCAGCTCATGGCTGGCAAGGGCTTCATCAAGGGCTTGGATGATCCGCTGATCAACACCACCCTTTCCAACCATTACCACTGGCTTTAATTCCTGGGCCTTTGCCTTCAGGAAACTACGTACACTACTATTCATGCCCCCACTATACCTATTCATTGGAGGACTGTGCAACTATTGGGCAGAGGAATTCACCACCTTCATCAGTATTTCTTCCTCAAACTTCCCCCTCCTGGAAATAGAAAGGATAAAACCTGCAAAATTCTCCTTACTACTCTGTCCTATGTTTGAACAAACTCAACGCCCTATAGCACTATCCTATATCAAAAAGATCCTGCCAAAATACGGATACACAAACCTCCCCCCTGTTCATGGGGAACAGGGGGGAGGTTTGTTCGTGTAGTATTGTGCAGTAGACTTTATACTACTTCACTTTCTACATACTCTTCTTGTACTTTTTCAAGTGATTGTCACCTACTCTTTCAAGGATGATCCTAGTACTTGTCCTTGTACTTCTTCTCGATGATAAAGCGCTTGAGCTTCTTGGTGCTGGTCATCTCCAATGGCTCATCAGTGACAGTCACGCGCGTGATCTTCTTATAAGCCTGCAGTTCCTTGTTGACCTCGCTGATGATAGCTTCAATGCGCTTCTCAACAGCTATCTTGGCTCTATCCTTGCCGTGCTCCTTTTCCATAGCTGTGACAAACTTCTCAGAAGGATAGACTATGGCGCGGATACCTTCACTAAGGGTCTTCGCATCAGTGATGTAGCCACAGACACAGATGGTCTCAATCTCATCATAGAGCTGGAAGTGATCCTCGATCTCTTCAGGGAATACGTTCTTACCCCCATCGGTTACTATGATGTTCCTTGCCCTTCCGGTGAGGTAGAGGTACCCCTTGGCATCTTGATGGCCTACGTCTCCGGTATTGAGCCAGCCATCCTGCAACACTTCAGCTGTCGCTTCAGGGTTGTTGTAGTAGCCCTGCATGATCATGGGGCCCTTGATATGGATGATACCGTTGCCGTTGACATCGGGGTCGACAATTTTCACCTGGGTGTTGGCAATAACCTTACCTACAGAGGTCTCTATATATGCATCTATCGGATTGAGGTGTGTAATGGGGCTGGACTCGGTAAGGCCGTAGCCCTGCACAAAGTCTATCCCCAGTTCGTTGAACATCTTGAAGGTGGAAGCAGGAAGAGGTCCACCCCCTGAGATACAGATACGGTTGTTCTCCAAGGACAGCTTCTTTAGGAGGAAGCCGAACATCTTCTTGCCGATATTCACCTTGAACACCTTTTTTATCAGGCCGGAGAACTTCATCATGCCACGGATCAGGCCGTAGAGTATGATACCCTTCTCCCTGACCCCGCTCATCAGAGCCCCGATCATCTTGTTGAACAGCATGGGAACAGCAAGGAACATGGTAACTTCGCCTTCCTTGAGTTCCTTGAGCACTTGGCTGATGACAAGTTTCTTGCCAAAGACAATGGAAGCTCCTGTACTGATTCCCACGATAAAGACAGCCATCATGGTATAGGCGTGATGTATGGGAAGAATTGCATAGAACACGTCGGTAGAAAACACCTCCATGTTGTTTTGAGCAAGATAGGAGTCAGAGACCAGATTGCTATGGCTGAGCATTACCCCCTTAGGAGTGCCGGTAGTCCCGCTGGTAAAGAGGATGGCAGCAGTGTCAGAGGCTTTGGCCTCTGTACGCTTTTGCTCCTCTTCCACCTGGGTATCCATGATAAAGAGGAACTCGGTCGTCGGCTCCAAACTGATGCGCCCGGCAATCTCCAGCTTGTTCGCCTTATCAAAATCCTGCAGGCGTTCGAGATCAGCAAACATATACTTTACATCGGCAAAAACCATGAGTTTTTCCATGTCCTTGTTGCTGAGGGTATTGTCCAAGGGCACGACGATGGCACCGGCATACAGAATACCCAGATAGGCGATGGCCCATTCGGGACTGTTCTTGCCTATTACAGCAATCTTATCCCCTGCCTTTACCCCATTGGCAAGCATATAGTTCGCCAGACCTTTCACCAGAGTTTGGACTTCCTTGTAGGTGAAGGACTCCTTCTTGGGCACAAAAGCGGAAAAACACCTGTTGTCAGGATATCTGGTGACCGAGATGTCAAACATCTGGACAACGGTTGGCCACTCACCGGTAAATACCTTACCACGAAACTCGTCTAGAAAATCCCAAGGCTTTGCAGCAGTATTCTTGTTTGCCATCTGCATAACTCCTTAACAGCTAGTTGCCGTCCTACTTCACTATACTATAAGCATAAGTATTTTAAAAAAGCAAGGTTATCATGACACAATTTCGAATTACGTAATTGTGTAATGTGTATTATGTATCGAATTGTAAGGCCAATCTGATATCTTTAACCAACTGCTCCAAAGGTGGGGTAAAAAACTTGTCCTTATGGAAAACCAAGGAGAACATCCTTGCAAGAGTGACACCCCGTATTGCCACCTCACGCAGCAACCCTCGAGAAAGATCGGAGGCGACCAGCCTCCTGGAGATGACCGTCAGTCCCTGGCCACTTCGTACAGCGCTCAAGATGGCATCGCTTGAGTGACAGATCCATTTCTCCCTGATGGCTATCCCCCTCTCTTCCAAGAGATTGATGAACATGCTTCGCGTGCCGCTACCCTTTTCCCGCAGGATGAAGGGCAGGCCTTCAAGATCTGTGAGAGCAACCTCCTTTGCAAGAGGGAAATCCGGTGATGCAACCAAGACCAACGAATCGGGAAGCAATGCTTCTGCTACTAAGGAAGGGTGAGTGACCTGCCCTTCCACCAAGGCAAGGTCCAATTGATTTTCAGCAAGCAAAGCCTCAATGGTCTGGGTATTGTCAACATACACCTCAACGCTGATGCGAGGATGCTCCTTTTCAAAGCGTGATACCAAAGATCCCATAATGCTGCTACCAACAGTAATGGTAGAGCCCATGCGCAAGACCACAGGCAGTGCATACGATCCCAGATTGGCATCAACTTCATCGTAGAGGGAGAGGATGCTTTGGGCATAGGAGAGCAGGTAGTGACCATCATCGGTGAGAAACAACCTCCTGGAGAGCCGCTCAAACAGGCGCACCCCATACTCACTTTCCATGGTTGCAATGACTTGACTCACGGTGGGCTGTGCACAGCCGAGCGCAACAGCACTTTCGGTCATGGAGAGGGTTTTGGCTACCTGGACAAATATTCTCAAGTCACGAAGGGTCATAGTACCTCCTTGTATAGTATTTTACCT
>CAZPOJ010000109.1:0-10070 GCA_964588005.1 uncultured Sphaerochaeta sp. | reverse complement strand
GGTGCAGCTTCAGTAAGCCCATAACCCTGAAATACAGGGATGCCGATGGCAGCAAAGAACTTCTGTTGCCTGGCCTCAAGAAGGGCCCCCCCTCCTACACAATAGAGCATCTTCTTGCCAAATATTGCACGGAGCTTGGGAAACACCAATTTGTTGGCAAGCGTGTATGCTGGCCAGGTCTTTATCTGTACCCATGCCCCAGGCCGACGGAATCCATCGCCATTGCGCAGGATTCCTGCCTGTAGTCCACGATTGAAGATGCCCTCGATAAAAGGTCCCTTCTGGTGGATGCCCTGGGTCATCTTCTTCATGAAGTTTCCTGTTATGGAAGGGACGGTCATAATAAAGGAAGGCTCCAACTCCACCAGGTTCTTGGGGAAGTTGCGTATGATAGAGGCATTGGCTCCACGGGAATCGACAAAATGCAGGGTAATCCCCCGCAACAAGGCGGTGTAGATACCTACTGTATGGGCAAAGGAGTGGTCAACAGGCAGGACAACCAACGTCTCCAGTTCGGCATCAGCGAGCTTGAACAGGTCAATGGCATCATGGCTATTGGTCCAGTAGTTCAGGTGTGTAAGCATGATCCCCTTGGGGTTGCCGGTGGTGCCACTGGTATAACAGATGTTGATGGTGTCATGCTCATCGATTTCTGCTTCTGTCTTCTTTACCAGGTCAGGATTTTTTTTCAGGGCCTTGTCACCGGTATCGAGCATCCCGCTCCAGGTCACATAGTCCTCCCCTTCCGTCCAGGCAGCCTCTGCTGCGTGTTTCTTCAGCCTTTCATCCATATCATCAAGATAGATGAATAGAACCTTGCGGTCGAAAAAGGGAAGGGCCTTTATGGTATTGGCAAGGGTGTTGCTGCTTACAGCTATAGCATAGGCTTCACTATGGTTGATCCTGAAAGCAATTTCTTCCGGTGTCAGCTTGATGGAAAGAGGAACACTTATGCCCCTTGCCTTTATGATTCCCAATTCACACGTTACCCAGGAGCTCTTGCCCTCACTGAGAATTCCAATGCTTTGTTCGGGCTTGAAGCCTACAGACAAGAGGAATGCAGCGACAGAGTCTGAGAGAGCATCAGTCTGGGCAAAAGAGCTGGCTTTCCACCCTTCCTCCATCCTAGTGTTGGTATATGCCCTGTTGCCATATTTAGTAGCTGCGTTATGTAACATGGTAACGATAGTTCTTTGCATGGTGATCACTCCAATGATTGGGATTAGGAATAGGAATATAAATATAAAGTATGTTTGCTATGCATTTATACTTGAATTGTCAAGAAAACACAATCAAAAAACATGCCCAAATGAGTACTTGGCCACTTTGTTTTCAAAAGTGGCCATGGTTATAGAGTATAGAAAGTATTTTAGAGAATCAGAAAGACTCTCGTCTTAGTTCAGGAAGTTCAGGGGTAGAGGGTGAATCAAGGGAAAACTCATAGATAAGGCCATCAAAAATCTTTGTGCAACGGCCAACTATAGTACCATCTTCAAGTACACACAAACCCCTACACCACAAATTTGCTGATTGCGGATTGAGTTGCAGTAGGGTGCGTATCTCCTCATTGGGATTGATGGCTCCCACCTTCCCCTCAGTGAAAAAGCATCTTTGTCCATGGTAATCGCTGAGAATCTCAAATATAGACTCGTCACAATACTCCTGCATCTGAAGCAGTGGCTCAGAAAACTTGGCTGACAAGTAGTAGTCACTCAAAACAGTAGCCTTATCATTAATCATATGCAGGCTCTTTACATGTAAAATATGATTGGCTTCCTGTGGGTTGTCGAGTTGCAGTTGCTGACGATCGACAGCAGTAGCAAAAAGCTGTTCTTTGAGCAAGATCTTGTATCTGCCCCTAAATGCATTGTCTTGACCTCTATCGTTGGAATAGGATAAATCGACAAGTTGCCTGTTAAACAGGACAAAGGACCCTCGTCCTCTTGTCCTAGTGATGTATCCAGAGGCTACAAGCTCCTCAAGGGCCCTTCGTATGGTAACACGAGAAACCCCATATTGCTCGCATAGTTCCATTTCAGTGGGCATCTTAAAGCCTTCGCTCCATTCTCCGGAAATAATCTTCATCTGTAATTGTGTGAGTATAGTCTTAAACTTCAAAGCCATTGGCATCCTCCGTCAGTGCAAGTTGGGGAACATTACCTAGTAGAAAATAATACAATTCATGTTTCAAATCAGTAAGGAATCAGTATCATTTAGAATATTATAAACCAAGCCCTTAGCAAAGTAAACACTTCTTTCAGCAGAAACAAATGAAATAGTAATATTTTATATTAGGTTTTGATATGCGACAATTGCATTAATGGAACTATACAAAAGTGTCTTATATTAAAAGACTGATACAAGTAAATGTAAAACAAGGAGGGAATCATAGAAAAAGAGGTAGAAAGTAGACGGATGATCCTAACAAAATCAGCGGTCTTCCCCTACTTGCACATCTCCAAGCAGGCACTATCCTCTCATCAGTTCCCAACACTGTTTGCTTGTACTCATAGTATCACACTCCATACTCAACTACCTCATCTTTTTCAGGCTTTATCCTATTGATCACCTTTAATACCATCCAAGATTTCCGTGTGCCAACCTTCTGTGAAGGATCTAAGCTATATCCTTAGATATACAAACTGTTTCTCCCTGTTCGTTCTTGATGAGCCTCCCTACAGGTCTTCTTTATATGCGAGCTCCTCTTGCTTTCAGCTCCCATTTTTTTAGGGGTATTGCACTTCACCCTTTCTTTATTGCCAATCCTTTAGTAGTATTAAGGGTAAGACTAATACCTGTAGGAGGAATTACATGGCTTATTCTGAACCTTATGATGCGATTGACGAAAAGACTCGAGATATCTCACGGGCTATCACAAGCTTGCGTGAGGAACTGGAAGCGATCGACTGGTACAACCAGCGTGTCTACACTACAACGGACCAGGAACTCAAGGACATCATGGCCCATAACCGTGACGAGGAGATTGAGCATGCTGTGATGACCTTTGAATGGCTGAGAAGGAACATGGCCGGCTTTGATGAAGATATGAGGACCTACCTCTTCACAGAGGGCTCCTTGCTCGAAGTTGAAGAGCAGGCAACCGGTGCCGGTGGCTCTACATCCCCTGCGAAGCCTCGAACTACATCAGGCATGAACATTGGCAACCTGAAGAACTAAAACACAAAGAAACGACATAACGAAGGAGGATTTCTTTATGGATATGTTTAAACGAGATTTAGCACCACTTACAGCTGAAGGCTGGAGTGAAATAGAAAAACGAGCAAAGGAAGTACTGCTATCACGCTTGACAGCCCGCAAGGTGGTCAACGTACAAGGACCTAAAGGTCTCGAGTACACAGCAGTAAATGAAGGCAGACTCACCCTTTGTGATGATGGAGAGGTAAAGGCAGGCACCTATACCTTGAAACCCCTTACGGAAGCCAGAGTGCGTTTCACCCTCAACCGGTGGGAGGTGGATAACCTCGCTCGAGGAGCCAAGGACATTGACTTTGACAGCCTGGATGCTGCGGTGGAAAAACTTGCCATCTTTGAGGAGAACGCTATCTACAACAGTTATGCAGCAGGAGGCATCACCGGCTTGAAAGAGGCTTCTGGGCACAAGACATTGACTCTTGGAGACAGTGCCAACGAAATCCTGACATCCCTGACTACAGCTGTCATGGAACTGGAGAAAAGCCACATCAACGGACCCTACTCCCTTATTGTAGGATCTGCAGGATGGATTGCCCTTCATAAGGAAGGACAAGGCATGCCCCTTGTTGAACGAGTAGAAAGGATGCTGGGAAGCAAAGTGGTCTTTGCCAGTTCTGTTGAAGGGGCAATCCTTGTCCCCTATGATAGTGATGACCTTGAACTGACCATCGGCCAGGATTTTGCTCTTGGCTATGAGTCCCATGACACCAAGGAGCTGACCCTGTTTGCAACAGAGTCGTTTACCTTCCGTGTGCTGGAGCCCAAGGCTATCGTCTGCTTCAAGTAGGTGTAAACGTAAAGATTCAGGGGTCAGGTGCTGTGCATCTGACCCCTTCTTTTTGTCTTTTGTGCATTGTTTTATATTCTCTTTCCACTAATCCCTAGTGGTAAACATATCATCAATCAATTGAAATTCCAGAGAATTTGAAAAGGCCCACGATTTTGAGTCGTGGGCCTTAAGAGCGCTAGAAGGGAATCGAACCCTCGTCTCATGCTTGGGAAGCACGAACACTAACCGTTGTGCTACTAGCGCGTTAAGGTAATAATACCAAAGAAAGGGGAATATGTAAATAACAATTCAAATCGATGAGGAAAAAAATGCCAGGTCGGCTGCATATCCTAGGCATATTGTGCATATGGCAAAATAAGGTTGCATAGACAGTGGAAACTTTTTCTTTGGTCAACATATCTAAATTTGTTTTTCCATATATTATATCAAATTGCTTATTTTTAAGTTATATCTTTGCAGAATTTATTTGACTTACAACCTGTACTAGGGTAGAGTAATCCTTAGATAAAATAAATTGGAGGCATTATGGCCACGGTACAACTGAAAAACATCTGTAAGGTGTATGACGGAAACGTCAAAGCTGTCGATAATGTAAACATCGACATCAAGGACCGAGACTTCGTAGTCTTGGTAGGACCTTCGGGTTGTGGTAAGTCCACGACACTTCGCATGATTGCTGGTCTTGAAGACATCACCAGCGGTGAACTCTACATTGACGACAAACTTGTCAACGACGTTCCCCCCAAAGACAGAGACATTGCAATGGTTTTCCAGAACTATGCTCTGTATCCCCACATGACCGTGTATGATAACATGGCATTCGGTCTTAAGATTCGCAAGTTCCCCAAAGAAGAGATTGATCAGCGTGTACGTGAAGCTGCCAAGATTCTTGAAATTGAAGAGCTCCTAGAAAGAAAGCCCAAGGCTCTTTCTGGTGGACAGAGACAGCGTGTTGCTGTTGGTCGTGCTATTGTTCGTAAGCCCAAGGTTTTCCTCTTTGACGAACCCCTTTCAAACCTTGACGCAAAGCTTCGTGTTCAGATGCGTGCTGAGATTTCCTCACTGCACAGCCGCTTGAAAGCCACAATGATCTATGTAACCCACGACCAGGTTGAAGCCCTTACTATGGCTGACGTCATTGTTGTTATGAAGTTTGGTCTTATTCAGCAGATCGGTGGTCCTTTGGGGCTGTATAATGATCCCCAGAATAAGTTTGTTGCTGGATTCATCGGTTCACCACCAATGAACTTCCTTGAAACTGCTATTGAAGCTGACGGCAATGATCTCTATGCAAACGAAGGAACCTTCCGCTTGAAGCTGACCGCAGATCAGAAGAAGATGCTCACCCCTTATGTAGGCAAGAGCGTGACCTTTGGTATCCGCCCAGAAGATGTGAAATTTAGCCATGCTGAAAAGGATGGAGAGACCATCAATGGTCGTGTAAGTGTTGTAGAGCCCCTCGGTTCTGAGACCCACGTCTACATTGCAACATCCAAGAGCCAGGTAATCGGAAAAATTGACCCGACCGTCATCCCCAAGGTTGACAGCAAGATCTACCTCATTCCTGATATGGCAAAAGTCAAGTTCTTCGACCTTGATACCGAACATGTAATCAAGCCTGTAAAGTAGTCCAGACTCTTAGAAAATGCAAAGAACCGGTTCAGCTTGAACCGGTTCTTTTGTATGTGCACATTGGGAAGCTCTCTTACTGAGTCACCTGAGGAGAAACAAATCTCTCTTTAGGTGCCATTATGTATGTTACATATTGGCACTATCGACATACTTGATATCCTCAACTACCAGGAAGCACTGCTTATCAATTCCCCTGGCAGTCTTGAGTACCTTCTTGGCCTCCCTGCGCCTTACCTGGACAAAGAGAAGGATTACTTCACTATCACGGCCCTGACCAGAAAATTCAGTAACACGAAACCCATCGCCCCTGAGTTTTGCAGCCACCTCCCTACCCTTTACACTGAAGACCTTTACCACTTGCTCGCCGATCTTAAAAAAGCTCTCCAAGGTGATCCCTACAAAAGTGCCGGATGCGAAACCCAGAGCGTATGCAAAGGCGGTAATAGGATCAGTAAGATTGGTAAGCACCTTAGAAACAGCAAAGACCCAGATAAGGGACTCAAAAAAGGCTATGAAAAAAGTGATGGCACGTTTGGAGCGGACGATCATGGCATGGCGCAACGTCCCCAGTGTGACATCAAAAACCCTTGCAATAAAAATAAGCAAGGCCAGCAAGATTGATTCTTGTGAAAACACAAAGCTACCCTCAAATTAGTATAGAATAAACTAGAAGAAACCCACTGTATCTGGGAATATCTGCACAATACGTCATTGCATCTAAAGAAACAAGATAGGTATACAATAAGTAGCAGTTTCATACTAAATATTCCTAACCCGGAACCTTAGCATGAAACTGCAAGAGAGTTTTCCTCTTCTAAAACAGAGCCTTGTAGAGGGACTTCACTGCACCCTCTGCCTGATCAGAGTGTACCCCGATGAGGATGGAGGTATCGGAAGATCCATAATTAAAGAAGTTAAGGGTAATCTTGTCCTGGGCTAGGGAGGTTGTGCTCTTGGCAATGACAGAACTGTCCTGCAAGATGCCAGCCCCTATGATACCCACAACAGCATGACCATGGTCCACAGTTACTTCCTCAAGGTCAAACTCACTCTTCAGCCTACTGCACATAGCATTGAGCACGCTGTCACTCGCCTGGGAACTATCAAAAAACCATACCATGCTGTCGATACCGAATAGGGAAAAGGTGGGACGCACACCAAAGATATGGAGCATGGTCAGCAATGCGTGCCTGATACCTGTTCGTTTGAACAGCATGAGCTTTCTCAAGGAGAGGCGACTGAAGCCCCCCTTGGCAGAGATTCCCACCAGAGGGTGGTCGCCAATCTCGCGTGTGGGGAGGATCATCGTCCCGGCGTCCAAGGGAGCATTGGTATTCTTCACATTGATAGGAATGCCTGAAGCGAGGATTGGTGCGATAGCCTCCTCATGAAACACCCCCGCACCCACACCTGCAAGTTCCCTGACTTCACGGTAGGTCATTTCCCGTACGACTTTCGCATCAGAGACAAGTCTGGGATCGACAGAGAAGACACCCGATACGTCTGTCCAGTTCTCATAGGTCTCTGCACCGGAAGCACTGGCTAAAATGGCTCCGGTGATATCTGATCCGCCACGGCTGAAGGTCTTTACCTTCCCTTCAGGGTCGCATCCATAAAACCCGGGGACAATATACTTGGCCTTTGGGTCCATCGCTTTCTTGAGGTTGTCCCAGGTCTGGGGATTCACCGTCCCGTCATGGTTGATGACGATTAGAGGGTCGGTATCAAGGAACTCCCATCCTAAAAAAGTCGCCAGCATCCGTGCTGTGAGATACTCTCCCCTGCTTGCCGCATACTCAGCACCATGACCGGCGTCTATCATCTGACGCACCTCTTCCAGCACAGGAAGGAAGGGCTTTGCCTCCATTCCCAGATCAGAGAGGATGGTGGTGTACCGTAGAGATATTTTCTTGAATAGGTCCTTACAGGAAAGTCCTTGCTGGACCATGGCGTTGCATGCATAGAGCATGTCAGTGACCTTCTCATCACCCTTGGATCGCTTGCCAGGAGCTGAGACAACTACTATCTGGCGTCTGGAATCTGAGTCAATAATCTGCTTGACCTTTTGTATCTGCTGGGCTTCGGCTACTGAGCTTCCACCAAATTTACACACTATCATAAGGGATACCTCCCGGCATTTAAACTTTACTGTTTGTATTGTATTGAACGGCCAACAGTTGTGCAAGTGAAAACACCTAGAGGAATACTGGAGAAATCCTCCATGATAAGCAACCATTTGGCTGGTACCCAGCTTTGAGACTTCTATAGCAGATTATAATTGTGTAACCGGGGTAAAGCAACGGGAGATCTATCCCCTTGCTTTACATTAGAGGGTGGCTATGGTACTACTACCTATCCGAAACTCTTTGGACTAAGGAAGTAGTGTGCACCCAATTCAAGAGAACAAGATGGGCATCAAGCCCATACCGACGCTAGTATTATCCATGTCATTTCCCATCATGATCAGCATGATGGTCCAAGCTCTCTACAATGTAGTGGACAGCATATTCCTCGCTCAGTACAGCGAGGCTGCCCTTACCGCAGTCTCCCTGGCATTTCCCATGCAGAACCTGCTCATCGCAGTGGCAGTCGGAACATCGCTGGGAGTTAACTCCTTGCTGGCAAGAAAACTTGGGGCCAAGGATTATGTAGGGGCGGAGAAGGCGGCCAACAACGGGCTGACCCTCTCCTTCTTCAGCTGGATACTCTTTGCCATCATAGGGCTTTTTTTCTCCAAGACCTTCTTTGGATTCTTCACTGACGACCCTACCCTCCTGCAGATGGGGACCCAGTATGTGACTATCTGCTTTTTCTTCTCGTTTGCCATCTTTGTCGACATCACGTGCGAACGCATTCTACAGGCTACAGGGGATACCATCCGCCCCATGATAATCCAAAGCACCGGTGCCATCGTAAACATCGTACTCGACCCCATCCTCATCTTCGGCCTCTTTGGCTTTCCTCGTTTGGGGGTATTGGGGGCAGCTATTGCAACCGTCATAGGCCAGCACGTAGCAGCCTTCCTTGCCATCTACTTTGTGCGCAAGAACAAGGAGGTACAGATCAGGGCAAAGTACTTCAAGCTTGAAAAACGTACAGTCATCGACATCTATGCAGTTGGCTTTCCCTCCATCATCATGCAGGCCATCGGTACTATTATGACCACCAGCCTCAACAAGCTGCTCATCTCCTTTGGAACCGCAGCAGTCTCAGTCTTCGGCGTATACTTCCGCCTGCAATCCTTTGTCTTCATGCCCATCTTTGGTCTTAATAGCGGCATGACCCCTATACTGGGGTACAACTACGGGGCAAAGCGGCCCAGAAGGATGATGCAGACCGTCAAAGTAGGACAGATCATCTCCTTGATCATCATGACTACCGGCTTCTTTATATTCATGTTCCTGCCCAAGACACTCCTATCCTGGTTCAATGCTTCCCCTGAGATGATGGCAATAGGGGTGGTGGCCCTGCCCAGGGTTAGCCTGGGTTATATCAGTGCAGGCATCTGCATAGCCTTGGGCGCCCTCTTCCAAGCAGTAGGGGATGGATATATCAGCATGATCATCTCCATCACGCGCCAGCTCATATTCTTGCTTCCTGTAGCATACCTTTTGGGAACCTTCATAGGACTTGATGCCCTCTGGTACGCCTTCATCATTTCAGAAAGCTCAGCTTTGGCCCTCTCGCTCTTCTTCTTTATGAAAGTGTACAAGAAGCGGATAAAGCCGCTTTATGCTGTAAGCACCACATGATAAGGACAGACACCAATTGATTTTGATGGAACTATTTCATAGTGAAACTGCTTGTAATAAGTTGAATATTATAAACGTCAATAGATGAGCTTAGCCCCTTGGAGGGTCATCTGTTGAACGAGTTAAAAAGGTAATACCGCATTGGCCTCACCTGGTCCAGCAATGCCTTGGAAGAGAATACCCTTACCGAGAGTGAAACAAAAGCACTGCTGCAGGATGACTACATGTTTAATCCCACCAATACTACGGCAGGAATATATCATCATCCTCGAACAGGCATATACAAATGACCAACCTTTTATTAAATTCATAGCGGAAAGGGTTCTCGAATCTGAGAAGGAAATCATGCGTCTTTTACCCGTACTCTTATCTTAGAGCTAGAAATAACACCACTACCTAGGTATCAAACCCCACTGAAATTAGCGTTCTCTTTGTTCAATCGCCCACAAAGGAGTAGTGACAATCCACAGCATGGGCATCTCCTACTCCTTGGTCAATTGAGTCGGGATGCAGGGCCACACCCAGTAATGATCCGGCACAAAGAACCTGATACTCAAGTGCATTTCCATAGAACTACTTCAGTGAGGTCAAAGCCTTGGGAACTTCCTGGATCTCATCAAAGACCAACAGACACTCTTTTGTACGTAATTGACTAAGAAATCTATTTGCATATCGTAGAGAAA
>CAZPOJ010000108.1:0-10075 GCA_964588005.1 uncultured Sphaerochaeta sp. | reverse complement strand
AAATAATTTCACCTTTTTTCTTTTGCATTGGCAGGTACCTCAAGTAAACCTGGCAAAAGCAATGCCTTTGCCAGGTATAAAGTATCACTCTAACTGTTATTTCGAGATAACGCTCTTACTGTATTTGACAGTATTCTCTATAGCCTTTTCAGGGGTCAGATCGCCAAGCATCATCAGCTGGAGGTTCTTATACAGGGTATCCATGACCATATAGGCACCTTCGGCAACGGGCAGGGTGTGGAAATACTCGCTCTCATTGTCGAACAAATCCTTGAAGATGGGGTTTGCATTATATGTCTCATCGTAGGTAATGGGTGGGAAGAAGGCAATCTCCTTATGGTATCGGGTCATGACTGGGGCGCTTGTGATGTACTTCATCAACGAAGCGGCAAGTTCCTTGTTCTTACTTGCACTGTTCATGATGAGGGAGTCTGAAGCTACCCAGATAGCTTTAGTCTTGTTCTGGAAGCTAGGAATGAACGTCCAGTTCTTCAGTCCGGCCTTCTCAAGTGCATTAGCACTATTTGCATCCATGGATGCTATTGCAACGCGACCTTCAATGAAAGCATCCCTGATCTGTGTTCCAGCCATTGCCATGCACTCATCAGAAATTACGCCATATTTGAACTTGAGGTCATGCAGGAACTGGGCAGCCTCTACACCAGCACCATTTTCAAGAAGGGCCACAGCGGTACCTTCTTCGTTGTATATCTCACCACCGGATTGCCAGAGGTA
Organism: uncultured Sphaerochaeta sp.; assembly: GCA_964588005.1. Lineage (GTDB taxonomy): Bacteria > Spirochaetota > Spirochaetia > Sphaerochaetales > Sphaerochaetaceae > Sphaerochaeta. The sequence goes on along the minus strand of CAZPOJ010000108.1, from coordinate 9,340 downwards.
TGGGTAATATACGTTGTTCAATGCACCAATAGCGGGGTCAGCCCATTCCTGTGCAAAGGGTATGACACCAGGGACATTGTTCTTGATCTTGACAGTGGCAGCGATGAGTTCATCCCATGTAACAGGAATTTCTGTTACCCCGGCCTTGGCCAAGATATCCATATTCATGAAGGGGACACGGGGATTTCCCACAATAAAAGGAAGAACGTACTGTCGTCCCTTTATTTTACCTTGGTTCCAATAGATGTAATTCTGTTTCTCGGCTTCAGTAAAATAGGAATCAATCTCTGCAAGGGTTCCCATCTCGATGAAGTCATTGAACATCTCAAGATACATATACCCTACATCTGGGCCTTCTCCAGAGGCGAAGCCTGTGAGGTACTTCTCTTCATACCCGCCCCAAGGGGTAATTTCAATGGAAAGGTTGACGTTGTTTTTCTCCATCCAAGGCTGTAAGATCTCAGCCCAAAACTCCTGATCTAACGAATCAGCACTCCCGAATGGGGGAAGCCAGAGCAAGAGGTCTGTCTTCTTAGCAGAAGTCTTGGCCGCAGAGCTCTCTACTTGTCCTGCTGCGAACAGGCTTACAACCATCGTGATAATCAATACAGTAGCGATTAGTTTTTTCTTCATACCAGCGTATCTCCTTTTACGTATCTATAGTCTAGGACGTGGTTAAGCATTTGTATATTTTCTATTTTTCCTATTTTGCAAGCACAAAAATAGATAACAAAAACCTAAAGAATACTAACTATTCTTTAGGTTTTTGCCTGCTCGACTTACTAATTATTAGATTTTATAAAAGAATCCTACGGCTTGTACTCAATATTTGCATCGGAGTCCTTGGAGAAGAACTTGCGTACCCTATAGAGCCAGCGCTTGAAGCGCTCTTTCCCGTAGCGGATCTTATAGTCATTGGTAGCACTGGCAATAGAGACCTCATGGCTTCCGCTCATATGCTTGAGGTTGTCCCAGTGACGAACAATCCACAGGTAGAGATCCCCTTCGGTGTTGCCGGGGAAGGAAGCGAGCAGGTTTGCCCTGCGCACCTCCTCGATGAGAGGCATGTATACGCTGCGATACCACGAACGGGCTCCAGTCTCAAAACTCAGCTCCTCGCTCTTTCCTTCGTTGATATAGTACTTATGCACCAGAATATGGTTTACCATCTCAGGATAGGATCCTGGGGAGGTGAAGTAGATCTGGTCCATAGGGAGGAACGTAGGGGTGTACTGGGTTATAAAGCGCTCGCGCTCATAGGAGACTACGCGCTTGGCCAGCTGTTTCATCGTCAGGCCGGCTTCCAAGGTGATCTCAGTATCAAGACCGACCACTTCAGCATCAATAAAAGCAACGCCCTGGGTCTTCGCAACGGAGACGCGGTGGTTTCCGTCACGAACAAAATACCACTCCCCTACCTTGTACACGGAGATCGGGGGCAGGATTACATACTCCATTGCCGCCCTGTCGATGCTCTGCCAACGTGATCGTAACATCTCTTTCTTCGGATAGAAGGCAAGGGTGAAGTCCTGATACCTGCCTTCGCTGCCGATGATCTTATCCACTTCAATGGTCTGCATACCCAGATAGGTCTCATTTTTCGGCTTTATGAGCTCGGTGACCGCATACAGGGAGAGCAGGTCTGTATTTTTCCAAGCCAGACTTCCCAGGAGGGATTGCACCCTTCCTCGTGTACGTGCCTTTTCAAAATCCTCTCTCGCCTGAGTAGACATGTCAATTGCCACTGTCGCTATCCTTTCCTAATGAAGGGTCTTCCAGCATGTAGTTCTGAAAGACATTGATGATCTTAGTTTTCTTAAATACAGTATGCCTGTTTGCATTCAAATCATGCAAGTGAATATGCCCGTGCAAGAGGTATTTTGGCTTAAACCACTCCATGAAGGTCAGAAAAGCCGCAAATCCCTGGTGGCATCGGTCGGTATCGTCTCCCAGGCCAAGAGGGGCTGCATGGGTGAGCAGAATATCCAGGTACCGCCCTCGGAAGATCCTGTTGAACAACAGGCTCGGCACCATCCTCAGTATCCTGAAGAACATCTCCCGTTCGGTAAACTGGTGATTGCCCTTATTATACCGCAGCGCACCACCAAGGCCTGCAATGATGAGCTTGTTGCGCTTGTCGTAGACAACCTTCCCATCGACAAAGTCCCCCCCAAAGGCAGGCAGCAACTGCATCGAACCCTTGGTGTCAGTATAGCCATACTGGACCAAGTTAGAGGAGGCGGTAAACTGGTGCAGGTACTCCAGATTATGGTTTCCAAACACAAAGTAGAGGGGTTTGTTCAATGAGGAGATAATAAACTCATAGTACTTGAGCGGAAGATCTCCGGCAGCCAGTACAATATCCACATCGCCATAGCGCGATACTATGTTCTTGGAGTAGATCAAAGGGTCAGTCTCATCGGAAATGCAGAGTATTTTCATAGTCAACCTACCAGGTATCCGCAGTCGACGACGACCACTTGGCCAGTTATGGCCTGTGCGCTAGCGAGGAACGAGACACAGGAGGCAACCTCCTCCACCTTGACCATCCGTTTAAGGGGGGCGCGACGCTCGAAGATGGCTCGTATGGGGTGCCCTGGATCGGCGAGGTGGGGAGCATCGAGCAGCCCGGGGGCTACAGCATTCACCCTGATGGGAGCCACCTCTACAGCAAGACTCTTGGTATAGGAGACTACAGCACCCTTGGATGCATCATAATGGGCGGTCTGGCCAAAGCCCGGGTGAAGGGCGTTTATCGAGGCGATGTTGATAATGCTGGCAGAGGGAGAGTTCTTCAAGAGCGGCAGGGCACGTTGAGTGACCAGGAACAGCCCTTTCACGTTGGTGTCAAATACCCGGCTCCACTCGTCTGAGCCCAAATCCTGTTGGTCAGAGAGGGTAAAGAGTCCACTGTTGTTCACCAGCACATCAAGCTGTTCAAGGGTGGAGAAGAGCGCATGAATGCTCTCTTCGCTGAGCAGGTCCATCTGCTCGATCCTCAGCCTATCACCAAGCTCCTCTTTCAGAGCAAGGGCTCCTTCACGGTTGTTGGCATAGGTGGCGATGACGTGATCACCTTCATCGATAAAAAGGCGGCAGATTGCCTTTCCCAGGTTGCTTGTTCCGCCGGTTACCAGCACTGTCCTCATCGGTCCTCCTCACGTAAGAAATCTACCAGACGCTTGCAGGTTGGATAATCCTCAAGCAAAGCGATCGTTCCCTGCTTGTAACGGCTCTGGTCATAGGGGGGACACATGGTGGTGGCACAGAGGGCATACCCCCCTTTGGCAAGCTTTGTTCCCTGATAACACCCTCCGGGGACAATGGAGAGGGGGGCAATGCCCTCCCCTACAGGTCCAAGAAGGGAGAGGGAGTGCCTTCCATCAGGATAGAGCACCAGCTGTTCAAGGGAGGAGCCTTGCAAAAAGTACCACAGCTCATCGGTGGGCAACCAATGCAGGCTGGAGAAGCTATCCTCGGTAACCAGGTAGTAGATGGTCCCTCCCAGGATTGTAGAGCCGCTTCTATGGGTGTAGTACTTGCGATAGTACCCACCTTCCCCCTCAAGGGGCTCAAGACCAAGCTTCTCGATCAAGAGGCGAGCCTCTTCAATCATAGCGGCCATGAGCGGGTGACACCCCTGATCAGGGAGGCAAATGCTTCCTTGACCTTTTCACTGGTCTCCATAACCTCCTCATGGTTGAGCGGCTGGTCCAATATTCCTGCAGCCATATTGGTGATGCAACTGATGCCCAGCACCTTCATGCGCATATGACTTGCAGCTATCGCCTCAGGGGCTGTGGACATGCCCACAGCATCACTGCCCAGGATGCGTGCAGCGCGGACCTCCGCAGGGGTCTCATAGGAGGGACCTGCAAAGAACATGTAGACACCTTCTTGCAACTGCATCCCCAAATTTGAGGCTTGCTTTCGAGCAACAGCCATCAGGGCCTTGTCGTAGGTAGAGCTCATGTCAAAGAAGCGGGGTCCCAGCTTATCATTGTTGGGCCCTCGCATCGGGCTCTCGGTGGTAAGCTTGATATGGTCGGTTATGAGCATCAGATCGCCGGGCTTGAAGGAGGTGTTCACCCCCCCTGCGGCATTGGTGACCAACAGGTTCTTGATACCCAAGGCGTGCATAACCTGGATGGGAAATACCACCTGGTCCATCCCATACCCCTCGTAGTAGTGGAACCTTCCCTGCATGCACATAACGCGCTTGCCTTCCAGGACTCCTACCACCAGCCTCCCCTTGTGCCCAAAGACCGTAGAGACCGGGAAAAACGGAATATCCTTGTAGGAGATGTAGACACGCTCCTCCAGTTGCTCAGCCAAGTCGCCCAAGCCACTACCCAGCACCATACCGATAAGCACAGGCTCATCGCCAATTCGCGAGGTAATGTACATCGCCGCTTCTTGCATCTTCTCGTTAAGATTTTCCATATATCCTCCAATTAAACGTATCTGATAAAAATAAAAGCACCCATCTGTTAGAACGGGTCTCCCACAGCCTTCGGTGCCGATGAATTCTTAGAAAAGATCACCAAGGCGAGCAGGGTTGCAATATAGGGGAAGACCTTGAATAGTACCGGGGGTATGATATTCAAGGCAGGGATGACCTGCGAAACGTTGGCAATGGTGGTGGCGATACCAAAGAAGAAGGTTGCACCAAGGATGCCAAGAGGCTTCCACTGCCCGAAGATCAAGGCAGCGAGGGAGAGGAATCCCAGACCTGCAACAGTTCCGTTGAACTCACCGGAGTAGGTAACCAGAATGACAGCACCGCCAAGACCGGCAAGGGCGCCGCTCATGACAACACCAAAGTAGCGCATCATGCGCACATTGACCCCTGCAGATGCAACAGCTGAGGGGTGTTCTCCACAAGCTCGAAGGCGCAGGCCAAAGGAGGTCTTGTAGAGCAAAATCCAAGAGAGTGCCCAGATGAGCAGGCACAACCAGGTAGTCCAATAGGTCTGACTGAAGAACAAGGGTCCAAGGATAGGAATCCTCGAGAGGAACGGGATGTTCTTTCGCACAATACCCATGAAGATACGCACGTTTCCACTTCCTGATATGGTACGGGCAAGATAGACGGTAAGGGCTGCTGCCAGCATGTTGATGGCAGTTCCGCTGATTATCTGGTCAGCCCGCAGATTGATGGAGGCAAAAGCGTGCAGCAGGGAGAAGATTGCCCCCGCAATGACCCCTACAAGGAGGCCTACCGGCAGGGCATTGATGCCTAAGGTTGCCTCGGTAAGCTTGACGGTGATTGCCGATGCAAAGTATCCGACAAGCATCAAGCCTTCAAGGCCGATGTTTGTGACTCCGCTTCGTTCGCTGTACAGTCCTCCCAAGGAGGTGACCAGCATAGGTATTGTATACGCTACTGCATAGGGAAAAATCTGTGTAAGGGTTACCCACATACTACTCTACCTCCTTGTTTGTTTCAAATGCTGCCTTTTCCCGTTTCTTCCTGGAGAGCTTCTTGAACAGAGCCTCCCAGACTCGCTTGAACAGGACACTGGTTGCCGTAAAGTAGATAATGACCGCTATAATGGTATCGGCAATCTCAGGGGGGACTTTGGTCATGGCGTTCATGAACCCCTTGCCAGATTGTAGGATACCGAAGAAAAGCGAGCTGAAGAAGACCCCGATGGGGTTGCTCGCTCCCAGCAAGGCTACCGCAATTCCATCAAAACCCTGGGAAGGAAGCACTCCGATCTGCATGTTCCGTGAGTACCCGGTATAGAAGGTTAGACCGGCAAGCCCGGCGAGGCCTCCTGAGATCATCATAGCCAGGATCACATTCTTATTCACCTTGATGCCTGCATATTCGGCACAGTGCCTGTTTGACCCTACAGCCTTGAGTTCAAAGCCCAGTGTGGTCTTGTCCAGGACAAATTTGATGATGATGACAGAGGCGATGGCGATAAAGAACCCAAGGTTCATGTAGGAGCCCTTGAAAAGCTTGGTAAGCCAGGGCGAGCGCAAGGTCTGCGAGATCGCTATGCTTGCAGATTCTGTCTCAAGGGAGGGTCCCTTTAGGTAGGCAGGGACAAAATAGTAGACCGACCAGTAGGCTATCCAGTTCATCATGATGGTTGCTACAACCTCATGCACATTGAACTTAGCCTTCAAAAACCCCGGGATGATACCCCAGAGGGCCCCTCCAAGGAGGGCAGAGAGAATAAGCACCACCAAGTAGACAGGCCGGGGCAGAAAGGTGATCTTCAACGCTACCAAGGTGGCACACAACCCGCCGACGAGCATTTGGCCCGAAGCTCCAATGTTAAACAACCCTGTCTTGAAGGCAAAGGCTACAGAGAGCCCCACCAGCATGAGGTTTGTTGCAGTGGCCAGCGTGTTGCCGATCCTCTCGATGTTCATCAAGCCCCCGCGGAACAGGTACCAAAATCCGGTAAAGGGGTTGCTTCCTATCGATGCCATAAGTATAGCACCTGCTAAAAGCCCCAGGAGGACTGCACTGATGGCAATAAGGAAAGCATTGCTTCTCAACTCTTTGTTCTCTATATCGCTCATAGTGCACCATCCTTCTGTGTAACACCCGCCATCATCAACCCAATGGAGTTCTCATCGGCATCTTCAGTCCTTACCACATCCACGACCTCCCCTGAGTACATGACAGCGATCCTATCGGAGAGATTGAAGATCTCATCGAGTTCAAAGGAGACCAGGAGGACCGCGTGGCCCTTGTCCCTGTGTGCGACCAGCTGGGAGTGGATATACTCAATGGCACCGACATCCAGGCCTCTGGTTGGCTGCACTGCGATGAGCAGCTCTGGATCCGATACTACTTCACGCCCTACAATGAGCTTCTGCTGGTTGCCTCCCGAAAGCTTTCCGGCAAGCGAGTAGATGCCTTCACCGCTGCGCACATCAAACTGGGTTGTCACATCCTGGGCATACTGCTCCAGGTAGTCGGCATCGAGAATTCCCCGCTTGCTGAAGGGTGGATGGTAGAACTCCTTGATAGCGATGTTGTTGAAAAGCGTACTCTCCATGACAAGACCACGCTTTTGCCTATCTTCAGGGATATGGCCCAGGCCAACCTCGTTGCGCTTGCGTACAGAGGCGTGGGTGATGTCGTTGCCATCCAGGACAATGGTCCCTCCCTGTACTGGTCGCAAGCCGGTTATAGCCTCGATCAGTTCACTCTGGCCGTTTCCATCGACCCCCGCGATCCCTACTATCTCCCCGCTCTTGACCGAAAGGTTGACGCCCTTCACCCCAAGCATCTTCTTATTATTCATCACATCCAGGTCGTAGAGTTCAAGGATGACCCTCCCCGGTTGTGCCTCTTTCTTCTCAACGGTAAAGCTTACCGGACGGCCGACCATCATGGAGGCCATCTTGGCCGTTGAAGTTTTTTTCACATCCACCACCCCGACAAGCTTGCCACGACGGATGATGGTACAGCGGTCAGCCACCTCCTTGATCTCATTGAGCTTGTGGGTGATAAGGATGACCGACTTGCCCTCGGCAACCAGGTTGCGCATGATCTGCATCAGATCGATGATTTCCTTAGGGGTAAGCACTGCAGTCGGTTCGTCAAATATAAGTATCTCGGCATCTCGGTAGAGCATCTTGAGAATCTCAACACGCTGCTGCATACCGACGGTGATATCCTCGATTATCGTATCAGGGTCGATATTCAGCCCATATTTTTCAGAAAGGGCCTTGATATGTTTCGACGCTGTTCGACGGTCAAGGAAAAACTTTCCCTCTTTGCCAAGGATGATATTCTCTGTCACGGTAAAATTGTGCACCAGCTGGAAGTGCTGATGGACCATTCCAATGCCCAAGTCATTGGCATCATTGGGGCTATTTATGGATACTTCCTCTCCCCGTACTAAAATCTTCCCTTTATCGGCATGGTACAAACCAAAAAGGATGCTCATCAAGGTAGACTTTCCTGCACCATTCTCTCCGAGAATAGCGTGGATCTCCCCTTTTTTAATCTGCAAGGTGATATCATCATTAGCGACGATACCAGGAAACTCCTTGCGAATGTTCAGCATTTCAATAACATGACTCATTGGTGAACTCCCTATGAGGATACGCTTTGCGTATGGTGTGAGATGGGTCAATACTAGCACACAAGGGCCACCTTTGTGCGGTGGCCCTTGAATTTAGGACAGAAAAGGATCCTTATTTGAAAAGGCCGTCTGCGGACTGGGCAACCTTTACTTCACCACTCTTGATCTTGGCATAGACCTTGGCTACTTCGTCTGTGACACTAGCTGAAAGGTTGGGGTTCTTCACAGGGATACCAACGCCATCGTTGGTAGCATCAAGATGGAGAACCTCTCCACCGGGGAACTCACCGTTGAGCTCTGCCTTGATCATATCATAGGAAGCGCGGTCGAGGTACTTCATGGCAGAGGTGAGGATGATGGACTTTCCACCGGCACTCATCAAGCCTTCAGGATACTGGTCGACGTCAACACCGATGACCCAGACATCCTGTCCAGCGGCTGCACGGTTCTTAGCTTCGTTGATAACACCTACACCTACACCACCTGCGGCTGCGAAGATGACCTTCACACCCTTGTCATACATGGATGCTGCAATCTGCTGACCGGCACTGATGTTGTCAAAAGTACCCTGGTAGAGGTTGTTCTCCTGCTTCATGACAATTTTGGTGCCATGGTTTTTGTTGGCATATTTTACGCCCTGCTGGAAGCCCCAGTTGAACTTCTGTACAGCGGGAATCTCCATACCACCTACGAAACCAAACTCAGCGTCTTTCATCTGAAGAGCGGCTGCGAAACCGGCTAGGAAGCCAGACTCGTGTTCTGCCCAGTAGACACCGACAACGTTCTTCTCAATGCGGAACTCAGAGTAGTCTGCACTGTGAGGCTCACCATCAAGGATGACGAACTTTACCTTGGGGTATTTGTCCTGAGCTTCAAACAAGGTTGTTTCAAACTTGAATCCGGGGCATACGATAAAGTTGTACCCGGCATCGACAAGGTTGCCGATCTCTTTGAGGTAGTCCGCTTCGGTTGTGCCTGCAGGCTTGAGATACTTGATATCCAGACCATAGTCAGCACCTGCACGTACGACACCTTCCCAGGTTCCCTGGTTAAAGGATTTGTCATCGATGGTACCTGCATCAGTTACCATACCTACACGAAGATTGCTTTTCCCTTTGCTCTCCCCTGATCCCTGGGCAAATGCCATGGAACCGAGTACGAGCAAGATACACAAGACAACAGTCAATTTCTTCATACTAGTTTCTCCTATTTTCGAGCGTGATTATAACGAGTGATTACTGCTCTATTCTACAATCCCCACCTACCATTGTCAAACAAAGAAA
>CAZPOJ010000107.1:0-10082 GCA_964588005.1 uncultured Sphaerochaeta sp. | reverse complement strand
AAAAACTTATGATTGTACATCCATAAGAGAGTTGTTTATTGTTTTGACGGCGTCGAATGAAGTTTTCATTCGACGCCGTCTCTCTCTCTCTCTCTTTCTTTCTCTCTTTGCGATAGCTGGGATATGAGAATGTTCCTGTTGCTGCTAGAGTGGATTGACCACCCTGTTCTCACCCACCAGTCCCACATGCACATTCTGGCTGACCAGCTGCTCTCTATCAGGGTGAGCCAGGATCCACTTGTTCTTCTTGAAGAGCAGGCGAGCTTCCTTATCTTCAGACAGGTCACGCTGCTCTATCTCGTGGGGGTCCAGCAGCTCGTTGGTTCCCTTGGGCAGCACTATGATCGCCTGGAACCCTTCAGGCTCTACCATGCAGGGAGCTAGGTGCAGTACATGCTCCTTGATGAGGACAGCTGCACCCTTGGGCAGGTAAAAGAGCTCGGCATCAACTGTCCTGACTTGCTCAAACTCCTGGAGGTGGTCGAAGGGGCAGAGAAACAGGACACAATCTGTTACCGCCATGATAATCTCAGGACTCTTGTGGTACTCCAAGCCGTTCATACTCTGGTTGCGCCCATTGCAGAATCCTACCTGTATAGGTTGATTTTCAAAATAGGGGGCGAGGGCCTGCACAACGGGAAGCTCTTCCAATTCCTTGAGGGAAGGGACATAGAGTGTTCCTTCATCGGGGATGGGGGTGACTTCTGCTGCCTTGTCCAGAAGGGCTTGGACGTCCAAGCCTTCGAGTATCTGGCCATACTGTGCAAATCTGGATGACTTCACCGAAAGGATCATGGCCGTGCTGTTCTTTGCGATTAGGTCCAAGGGGACCCTGTAGTTGATTTCTTGCATACGTACTCCTAAAAAATAAGCATGAAAATGGCTGTCAAAAACAGCATGCCGAATACCGTGAGACTAAAGGTTCGTTCGTCCACCTTGTCGTGGATCTTTTCCCCTGCAACAATTCCGGCCAAGACGAAAGGTACCAAGAAAGCGGTGGTCTTTGCAATGGGAGCGGTGAAAGAGCCTTCAATGAGGTAGGTAGCTATGATGATAGTATTCAGCGTGACCCAAAGTAAGCAGAGAGTTGCACGAAACGAGCCCTTTTCTGGTAGTTGCCTGGATGCATAGAGCACCACCAGGGGCCCCCCAGAGGAAAAGATCCCGTGGATGATGCCTCCGCCTATCAGAAGGAGATAGTAGGGTAGGGCTGCTTTGGCCTTGAGCGGTGCCTTTGCCTTCTTGTTTCTTCCCAGGCGATAGAGCTGATAGGTCGAGACCAGAAGAATAAAGATAGCCAGGATCGTCTTCAGATTTGCACTGTCTACTCGTCTGAACAAGTACATGCCTGCAGGAAGCCCTGCCAGCATGAAGCCTGTGATGATGCCATACTGCTTCCAGTCAATCTCCCTCCATTTCGTCACGACGAAATAGAGGGCAAGGATCCAAGCCAGGACAGTGATGACCATCACGCCCATTCGTATGCCCAGAAGGGCAGTGACAAAGGGCATGGCCAGCACTGCACAGCCAAAGCCTGTGACTGCTTCCAGGGTATGGGTGATGAAGATCACCAATCCTGAAAGAACGATGGGCATCATAGCTTGGTGCCCAGCAAGGCGTATAGGTCCTCTTCTTGCATGGGAGGCTCCTGGTTATGCATCTTGGGGTCGGTGAAGGAGCGGGCAAACAGGGTTTTTATATCTTCCTGCTTCAGGTCCACCCCAAGCTGCTTGAAGGTGCGGGGGATCTTCATCTCTGTCATCAGAGATGCTATCTGTTCTCGCAATAGAGCCACAAGGTTCTGTTCATCGGTTGCCTCCGGATGAAAATGCTTTGCTATCCTTGCCAAGGATCTTCTATTCTCCTGAGCCTGGACAGCCCAGTCAAAGACTTCAAGCAGGGAGAATGCACACGCTGATCCATGGGGGATATGCCACTCTTCACTGAGGATGAAGGAGATTGCATGCCCTGCGGCAGTTCCGGTCATATTAAAGGCAATACCGGCCATGGCGGATGCTGTGAGCATCTCCTTCTGTAGGAGGGCGCGATCTTCCTTCTTCTGGACAATTGCGCGATAGAGAGGAGGCAGATGGGTGAGCACAGCTACTGCAGCAGCTTCTGCAGCAGTACGCGTGATGGGTGTGGCATTCTTATTCCATATCGATTCAAGGGCGTGGTCCAGGGCATCCAGGCCGGTAGCTGCACAAAGGGAGGGGGGGATGGAATCAAGAAAGGATCCTACCAGCAAGGCACTATGGGCACTCATCAAAGGAGAGCCCAGGGTGTGCTTTCTTCCTGTAGCGTCACTGTAGACGCCTACCTTTGTCACTTCCGATCCGGTACCTGCGGTGGTGGGAACCAGTACCAAGGCAAGACTCTTCTTTGCAATCTTTCTTGTGGGGTTGTTGCCCAGGTACTCATCAAGGGTTCCCCCGTTGGTGGCAAGCATAGCAAGGGCCTTGGCGGAGTCCAGGACGCTTCCTCCCCCTATGCCCAGGACGAGGTCTGCTCCCTTGAACCGAGGGTCTGCAAACATCTTCTGGATGTCAAAGCTCTTGGGGTTTGGCTCCACGGAGTCGAAATACTCAACGGTACAGTATTTTGTAAGATCGGCAAGCAAGCTCACCCGTGCAGGTATCGGACCATTGTCGAAGATAGCCGCTACCTTCAGATCCTCCTGTTTGCCTGCGGCAAACGAGAGGATCGTGAAGAGATCCTTGCCTGAAAGAGTCTCAAACTGGAGGATATGGACACTGGAGAGCAGGCTGCTGATCATTTGAAGGTCTCCTTTTCCAGCTCCTGGACCTGATTGAATGCATTGGTTAGGAACTCCTTCTTGAACTCCATCTTCTGGGTAAACTCCATGGCAAGCCAGGCATCAACTATCTGGACCCCTACAAAGGGAGCGGTTATCCACCCGCCGAGGGTGATGACGTTGGCGTTGTTGACAATCTTGGCCCTCTCTGCGGAGAAGATGTCATCAACGACACAGGCATAGATGCCCTTGTGCTTGTTGGCGACAATGGCCATCCCTTGGCCGGTTCCACAGATCAGGATGCCTTTCTCAGCCTCTCCGCTCTGGACAGCCTTGGCCACCTTGGGAGCCTGGACAAAGTAGGGCTGGGGTTTCTCGGCAGACTCAATGCCAAAATCAAGGAGCTCATACCCTGCTTCCTTGAGGTGTTTTGTTATCTCTTCCTTGAGAGGGAAGCCCGAAAGGTCTGATGCAATTGCAATTTTCATGATTTTCTCCTTAGTAACACTGCTTGTTTTACGATCTCTTCTGCGGTGAGCTTGTAGTACTCCTGTAACCAGGCTTGGGTTCCTACCTGTCCGAACTCATCCTGGATACCTACCATGGCCATCTTGGTGGGGTGGGTGGTTGCAAGCAGGGAGGCGACAGAGGCACCAAGGCCTCCGCTCACCTGATGATTCTCTGCTGTAACAATGAAGCCGGTCTTCTTTGCATACTTGAGCACAAGTTCCTCGTCAAGAGGCTTGACTGTATGCATGTCGATCACTGCAGCTGAGATGCCCTTCTCCTTTAGAAGCGCTGCTGCCCTGATGGCCTCAGGGACAAGGATCGCCCCGATGGCAATGATGGTGACATCGCTTCCATCCTTGAGGACCTTGCCCTTGCCCAGGGTAAAGGATTCGTCCTTGGCATAGAGAGGCTCGACATTTTTTCTATGCAGACGCATATAGGTGCATCCCTGGTGTTCTGCACTCTGACGCAGAAGCGATGCGAGGGAGACAGGGTCTGATGGCTCGAAGATAGTGAGGTTCGGGATGAGCTTCATCAGCCCGATATCCTCAAAGGGCATGTGGGTCCCCCCGTTGAACGCAGCTGAGATCCCGGGGTCGGTTCCTACCAGCTTCACATTCAGGTGTGCATAGTTGGCCGATATGAAGAACTGGTCAAAGACCCTGCGCGATGCAAAGCATCCGAAGGTTGCGGCAAAGGGAATCTTTCCCGCTGCACTGAGACCGGAACTGACACCCACCATATTCGCTTCCGCAACGCCCACATCGATTGCACGTTCAGGATAGATATCCTGAAAACCCGTTGTTCCCGAAGCCTTCATGAGGTCTGCTTCGACTATCATGATCCGCTCATCGTCTTTTGCCAAGTCAATAAGGGTTTCGCAGTATACTGCACGCATTTCCTTGTTTTTCATACTATACTCCTCAACCCAGTTGGGCGATAGCTTCATTTGCCACAGCCATATCAAATGCCATGTTGTGATTGGACAGCTTGCCTTCACAGAAGGCAGCTCCCTTGCCCTTGATGGTGTCCAAGATGATCATGGATGGCTTGCCCTTGTGCTCCTTTGCACGCTTGATAGCCTGGCTCATAGCCTCCAAGTCATGGCCGTCGACCCGCTGGGTAAACCAACCGAAAGAGTTCCATTTACCCTCGATATCACCAAGGGTCATGACCTCATCGGTCGTGCCGTCTATCTGCATCTTGTTGTAGTCGGTGAAGGCGGTGAGGTTGTCCAGCTTGTAGTGGGCTGCAAACATGGCGGCTTCCCAGTTCTGTCCCTCCTGGGACTCTCCATCACCGATGATGGCAAAGATGCGGTTGTCCTTCTTGTCTACCTTATGGGCAAGGGCGAGGCCACAGGCAGTAGACAGCCCTTGGCCCAGGGATCCGGTGCTCATATCGACTCCCACTGTCTTAGTGCGGTCACAGTGACTGGGAAGGTTGGTTCCCCCCTGGTTGAGGGTGTCCAGCTCCGAAAGGGGGAAGAAGCCCTTCAAGGCGAGGGTTGCATAGAGGGCAGGCCCCGCATGCCCTTTGGAGAGCACCAGCATGTCTCGCTCTTCCCAAAGGGGGTTGTTCGGATCGATCTTCATCACCTCTTCGTAGAGGAGTGCCAGCAGATCTGCAATGGAGAGCGCCCCCCCTATGTGACCTACACCAAGGGTGCCGATGGTATAGAGTGTTTTCTTACGGATTTCCTTGGCAAAATCCTGCACTTGGGTTAGGTTGGATAGTGAGCTCATCTGTTACCTCTTTTACTTACTTAGTGAAAGTAAATATATTCCATATTGGGCCGGTTGTAAAGCCACTTCTTGTGGATTTTTTTTTAGGAAGGGGATAGACTGACAAAAAAGGAGCAGCACAGTGCAGGCAAATCCTATGAGGGCTTCAGACCTTCGGGTTCACAACCAGAAGATGGTCCTTTCCATAATACATGCGTCCCAACGAGAAGGTATCTCGCAATCTGAGATCGTACAGAAGACAGGGTTGAAGGCTCCTACCATCTTTCGCATATTCTCCGCCTTGGAGGAAGAGGGTCTCATCGAAGCTATCGAAACTGAACTCGAAGAGGGCAGTGTGGCAAAGAAGGGACGTCGTCCGGTCAATTATGTGGTCTGTAAAGGGGCCCACTACTCCATCGGACTGGAGTTCTGGACGGCCTACCTCTCCATAGGGGTCTTCAATTTCATAGGTGATAGGATCTATTCGGGGATGCATCAGCTTCCTGAGGGGATTCATGCCGATGCAGTACTCGCCCTCATAGTCTCCCAGGTAGAGGATATCATCAGGGAGTTGGCCCTGGACAAGCAGAAGATCCTTGGACTCGGTGTTGCAGCCCCCGGTCAGGTGGACCTGAAGAACAAGCGCGTAGCCTACTATCCTCGTATTGTCGGTATGAAGGACATCCCCCTTGTCGGGGTACTGGAAGAAAAGCTGGGCATCCCTGTCATGATACACAACAACTGCTCAGCCCTGGCTTTCAGCGAGTACCGTCATGGCGGGTATCCGCACAACAAGTCGATGTTTACCTTTTTGTTGCGCACCGGGGTGAATGGTGCATTTGTCCATGAGAACAACATCTATGCAAACAGCAAGTCAATGACCATCGAAACCGGCCATATTCCCATCAACTTTGACGGACCTCGTTGCAGTTGCGGTACGCGTGGCTGCTTGCAGGCCTTTTTGCAGGACCTCGACCCCAACTCTGTGGAGTTGCGCCTCGCCCTGTTTGAAGGCCTGGATGCAAAACTGAAGGCAAAAGATCCCCCTTCCTTGCGCACGATAGAACGTGCTGCAGGCTACCTGGTCATTGCCATGGGGATCATCAAGAGGCTCCTTGCCCCGCAGTCCTTTCTTTTTGTCTGCTGCTCGTCCTTGGTAGCAGAGGCCCTGGCCTCAGAGGTCAAGCGGCAGATCGTGGAACCCGACGCCTTTGAAAGTGATCCCCCCCTTATATTCGCAACCGATTATGATCCGCTCATAACACAAAGGGGTGCATCGGACTTGGTGCTACAAGAGTATTTCCAATAAGATTAGCCTCCCTGATTTCATATTCCTCTCTTTTTTTATTGACTTCTCATGATCGGCATGCTTTACTTACTTATGGAAAGTAAATAACTAGCACTTGGGATTATCACCCCTTTCCCTAAGACTTGAGGAGCATATTGTGAAAAAACCTATTACCCTAGGAGTCGTCTGTCTTGCCAGGACTACCTTTGACTATATGGCGGCTACCGACCTCTATACCAAAATCCGAGAGGACCTTGCACATTTAGAGAACGTAAGGTGGGAAATCATTGAAGAGCTGGTCATTAGCCAGGAGGACGGGCTTGCTGCTGCCGAGCGCCTTGCGCATGCCAATGTCGACGGGGTTGTCTGCATCTCTGGGACCTTCCACCTCGGACATCTGGTCTTGCAACTGCATAATGCAGTAAAGGCTCCAATGCTGCTGTGGGGCCTTCCTGAACTTCCCTACAATGGGGGGAGGATCCGGCTCAACTCGGTATGCGGGGTAAACCTCAATGCATCGAACCTCTACAAGAGTGGGGTGGATGACTATACCGTCATTGTGCAGGACCATATCGATGAGGATTGGGTTGATGCGATCAGGGTCATCAAGGCGATGAAGACGGCCAAGATTGGTATCGTCGGCTATCGTGCCGATGGCTTTTTCAATGTCGGGGTGCAGGACAATCTTCTTTTCGGGCAGACAGGAGCTCTGGTCGACCACTACGAGTTGAGTGAACTGCACGCTTGGGCCGTCACCGATGAAGAGGTTGCCGCCAGGATGGTTCAGGTCAAGCAGACTTTTGATGTTTCAACTCTCTCCGACTACCAGGTAGAGAAGGTCGCCTCACTGTCGGCCAAACTCACCGCCTTCTACGCACATTACAAGCTCTCGGCGCTGGCCATCAGGTGCTGGCCAGAGTTTGCCAGGGACTTTGGTGTCTCTCCTTGTGCCGCCATGTCCCTGTTGCAGTCTGAAGGGATGATCCTGGCCTGCGAAGGGGATATCGATGGAGCCCTCTCCATGGTAGCCCATGCAGCCCTCGGGGCTGAGACCCCCTTCCTCTTTGACTTCTCCCAGGTCGACTTTGAGCAGGATTTTGCCCTGTTCTGGCACTGTGGAGTAGCTCCTTGCAACCTCTGGGATGGAAGGTGTAATCGCTCCTTGGATACCTACTTTGCAGGGGGCAAGGGTGTTACCGCCGACTTTGTCCTGAAGGATGGCCCTCTTTCGGTCCTGCGTATCGACTCGGCTCGTGGCGGGTATCGCATGTTCCTGCAAAAGGCAGAGGCGATTCCCATGGAGAAGGTGTTGAAGGGGACCTACATGAAGGCGATCTTTGAGCGACCGGTGAAAGAGGTGTTGGATCTGGTGGTGGACAATGGGCTTGCCCACCACTCCTCAGTGGTGTACGGCGCTTTCATCAGGCCCCTGGAAATAGTGGCCCGCCTTAAGGGGTGGAAGGTCATCCAGTAGTATTGGGCACAGAGCTCAAACGGTAATACGTGTTTGTATGAGTACTTTCATTAAGAAATTACGATATAAAAAGGAGAATTGTATGAAAAAGACATCTAAGACACTTGTAGTGTTGCTTGTGATGCTGTCGCTTACCTTTTCGTTGTTTGCACAGTCCCAGGCCGAGACCGGACCTCAGAAAGAGATAGAGCTTCGCTGGGCGAGCATCTGGGTAGGAAATGACAGCAAGGCACCTGCCGTTGAGGCAATTGTTGCAGAGTTCAATGCCGCCAATGCAGGAAAAATCAAGGTTGTCATCGAGCCACAGCCCGACTACAACGCGTATGAGCAGAAGGTGCGAACCTCCCTTGCAGCCAACCAGGCTCCTGCGGATATCTTTACCATCAAGCTCAACCCTACAACAGAAGCCTTCTACCAGTCGAAGTTGTTGATGGATTTCACCAAGGTCCTGGATCCCCAGTGGAAAGCCACCTTTGATGCAGGTCCCATTGCCCAGTCGACCAAGGGTGGACTGCTCAAGTCCCTGCCCATGGAGACAGCCATCCTGCCCCTCTGGTACAACATGGATGCTTTCAACTCTGTTGGAATTACAGCTGTTCCCAAGACCATGGCTGAGTTGATCGCTGCCTTTGACAAGCTCAAGGCTGCCGGTATCGCACCCTCCAGTCAGATGACCGGTGATACCAATGCATGGACCTCCATGATCTGGTTCTCACACCTCGCCGTCTCTCTCGGTGGTGTCGATGTCTGGGAGAAGAGTTTTACCGATCCTGCTTTTGTTGAGGCTGCCAGACTCCTGCAGATGTTCATCACCGACTACTCCACCAGCGACGCTGTTGGTCTGGGTGCCGGTGGAAGTGGCGGGCACTTCCTTGCAGGAAGAACCGCTGTATTCTCCAATGGCCCCTGGTATGCAGGAAGGGCAGACCTTGCCGCAACCCCATTCTTTAATTCGATCAAGATCGGAAGCCTTCCTCCTGCCGGCCCGACAAAAGATTTTGCGATCAGTCGCCTTCAGGCAAACATTTGTGCTGCATCCAGCAAGGATAGTGCACGTGAAGAGGCCACCGTTGCATTCCTCAAGTTCCTGACCAGTCCCAAGAATATTGCCCGTATAGCAGAGAGCTCCGGTGCTATGTTTGCGATCAAGACAGACTACCTGCCGACCAAGGGTCTGCAGAAGCAGTTCTATGAAGTTGCGAACAGTGCAAAGGCTACAGCTTTCGACCTTGAAGCCGCTCTTGGTGCTGAAGTCACCTTGGAGTTTGGCCAGCAGCTCGGCGCCCTTGCCCTGGGCAGAATCTCCCCAGAAGAGTTCTGTGCCCTGGTCGACCGTAAGATCGAGCGCTAAGTATCTATTGTGATGGGTCACCACGGTGCGTGGTGACCCCTTCTTCATGTTCATATCCGTCTATCAGGAGTCCTCTATGCAGGCATTACCCTTTCAGAGAAAGAGCGTCTGGGCAGGCAGGATACTATTCCTTTTGCCTGTATCCCTCTTCTTTTTCTTCTTTTTTATCTACCCCTTCGTTTTTACCATCTTTACCAGTTTTACCAGCTGGAGAGGTATCGGGGGGATGAAGTTCAATGGCCTGGCCAACTATAAGAAACTCATACTGGATGCCACCTTCCGAAAAGCTGTGGGTAACAATATCATCTGGGCACTCTGCCAGGGGTTCATCCAGGTGCCTCTAGCCTGTCTGGTGGCAATGATCCTTGTGCGCAAGCCAAAAGGGTGGAGATTCCTTCGCACCATTTACTATCTTCCCAATGTCATCTCGACGGTAGCCCTGGCCATGGTGTGGGTGGCAATCTACAACGTACAAGGTCCTCTTAACGCTATTTTAGGGAAACTCTTTGGGATGGAGAGCCGCAACTGGCTGGGTAACCCCGATACCGCCTTGTTTGCGGTCATTTTCCAGACAGTCATCTATATTGGGTATTTCATGATAGTCTTGCTCGCCTCCGCCATGAATATCCCCGCTTCCCTCTATGAGGCAGCAAAGATCGATGGGGCGAGCACCCTCCAGCAGGAGCTGCACATCACGATGCCGATGCTTCGCGGTACCTTGATCACCACGATGACACTTGCAATGGCGTACGGTATGAGGCACTTTGAGTCCACCTTCCTTATGACCGGAGGGGGACCGGCCTATGCTACGACGACGATGGGAATCGATTTGTATCTGAAGATGGATGCACTGCGCTATAGCGAGGCGAGCACTGCAGGGGTTTTCCTTATTCTCCTGGGTACGGTCGTCATCACCTTATTACGAAAACTTTTCGGGAAATCTGACCCGATGAGCGAAATGGCACAGTAGGAGGCCTAGC
>CAZPOJ010000106.1:0-10155 GCA_964588005.1 uncultured Sphaerochaeta sp. | reverse complement strand
AGCTCTCCACCCCCTGTCCAACATTGACACTCCCCTCTTTTTCGAGTATTCCTTATCATATACAGACATGGTACAAACAGGGAGACCTGTTTCATTGAGGAGGCCCAATGCATGATTCCCTCGCGATCCCTGCTTTGACAGAGGATCTTTCACGTGTTCTTATCGATGCAGATACGATCGACCGCAGAGTCGACGAGCTCGCAAGAAAAATCAGTCTTGATTACGCCGACAAGAAGGGGACGCTGCTGCTGGTAGGTGTCCTCAAAGGCTCCTTCATCTTTATCGCAGACCTTGCCCGCAAGCTTTCGGTCAGCCACGTGGTGGACTTCATAGCCCTCTCCTCCTACCAAGGGGACCAGAGCGGCAACGTCCGCCTCCTGATGGATACCCGCGAAAACATGAACAACAGGCATGTGCTCATCATTGAGGATATTCTGGACAGTGGAAATACCCTGGACTACCTTATCCGCAGTTTCAAGACCCGTAACCCCGCCTCGGTGAGGACTGCAGTCCTTCTGGACAAGCCCGATCGGCACTGCGTACCCATCACCATAGACTACTTGGGCTTCACCATCCCCGATGTCTGGGTCGTAGGGTACGGACTCGACTATAACGAACAGTATAGGACCCTCCCTTATATAGCAGAGATGTACCCACAAGCCTAAACGCCAAGGAGCGCAGAGATATGAACAGTAAGAAGTTCTACGTAAGTTACAATTCGGTTCACAATCTGGTGAAAAAACTAAGCGAACAGCTTATAGAAACCGGCTTTGACCCCGACGTGATAGTAGCAATCGGAAGTGGAGGGTTCATACCCGCCAGGATTATGAAGACCTTTATCAACCGCCCTATCTATGCAGTGGGAATCTCCTACTACGGCCTTGATAACAAGCATAAGGACCACCCCACAAAGATCCAGTGGATCGACGAGGTGCAGTCCCAGCTGGAAGGCAAGAAGGTGTTGCTTATCGATGAGGTTGACGACACGCGCGCCACGCTGGCATACTGTGTAGGAGAGCTTTTAAAGTTCAAGCCTGAGGAGATCGCAGTCCTGGTCCTGCACAACAAGCAAAAAGACAAGGATGTGGAATTCCCCTCTGAGATCAAACGCTACTTTGTCGGCTTGGACCTGGATAATGTCTGGATCAAGTATCCCTGGGATGCTGAGGACATTGAAGACCACACAGAAAAAGAGAAGATCATGCTTGAAGAAAGATCCAAGGAGCGCACCTGATGAGCAACATTACATCAATTGTAGGGGCACAGTGGGGAGACGAGGGAAAAGGACGCATAGTTGACTATCTTGCCGTCCATTCCGATATCGTCATCCGATACCAAGGCGGGGACAATGCCGGTCATACCGTCATCAACGAGCACGGCAAGTTTGCCCTGCACATCATTCCCAGCGGCATCTTCAACCCTGAAACCACCAATATCGTGGGAGCAGGGACAGTAGTCAACTTTGACACCATGGCAACAGAGCTCGCCTCCATTGCCGAAAAGGGCGTTGAGGTGAACAACCTCTTTATAGACGTACGTGCTCACTTGATCATGCCCTACCACCGGATGCTCGACGGAGCCCAGGAACTTGCCAAAAGCGAGAAGATGCAGATAGGGACCACCAAAAGGGGCATCGGACCCTGCTATAGCGACAAGGCTACACGATCGGGAATACGGGCAGCGGACCTGCTCGACTTTGATCGCCTGAAGAACCGCCTGGAGATGGCACTGCCCCAGAAAAATCGTGAGCTCTCCTACTTCGGCCTCCCTGAGGTGACACTTGAAGAGATGCTCACCTTGTGCTCCAAGTGGAAAGAGCAGTTCGGGGACAAGATCATCGACAGCGTTCCCCTGGTTCGCCAGGCATATGACGACAAGAAGAAGATCCTGCTTGAAGGCCAGCTTGGCATCATGCGCGACCTTGACTGGGGCATCTACCCCTACACCACCAGCAGCAACCCCACCGCAGGGGGTGCCACCAGTGGAGCAGGCATCGCCCCCGGTAGGATCAGCGAGGTCATCGGTGTGGCAAAGGTCTACTCCACCAGTGTCGGTGGCGGACCGTTCATGACAGAGCTTTTCGATGAGACAGGCAAGAAACTGCAGGATATCGGTAAAGAGTATGGAGCCACCACTGGGCGACCACGCCGCTGTGGCTGGTTTGATGGAGTAGCAGCTGACTACTCTTGCTGGATCAACGGCTTTACCAGCATCGCCCTTACCAAGCTCGATGTACTGGACACCTTTGAGAAGATTAAGGTGTGTGTTGCCTACACCATCAACGGGGAGAGGGTCACCCATCTGCCTGAGACGGCGTTGCAGGAGATAGCACAGCCCATCTACGAAGAATACGACGGGTGGATGAGCGACACCACAGAAGCGCGCAAGTGGGAAGATCTTCCCAAGAATGCCCAGATCTTCTGCAAGCGTCTCTCCGAGCTGGTGGGAGCCCCCATCAAGTATATATCGGTTGGACCTGAGCGCGACCAGATCATCATACTATAACCTGCTCCCCTCTCTAAAAGGGGTGTGGAACCTCATCTGGTTTCATACAGAAGGCAAATATGAAAAGCGGTCTACCGAAAGGCAGGCCGCTTTTCTTGTTTCGCAAAACACGCAAAACGCTCTGCAAAATAACCATCGAGATACACCTTCCCTCTCCGTATTCTCAGCTTCAAGCTACTTGCAGAGTATAAAACTTCGGCCTCAGATGAGAGAAAACACAAAACAGCACTCGCGATATTCGAAGAATCTCTCTTTGGGTTATTGACATATGTCGATAATAGCTCTATCATGAAGGAGTAATCGACATATGTCCATAAAGGAATTTGTAGAGGGGTAACCACCCTCCTGTAGGATTACTGTAAGGAGCAACTGTGCCAAGACCAAGAAAATGGAGAAACGTCTGTAGCCTTCCTGAATACAACAGGTTTGGCCCCCTCGGAGTTGGGGCCGGCCAGCGGGAAAGAGTCACCATGAGCGTTGATGAATATGAGACCATTCGTCTCATAGACGTTGAAGGCTTTACCCAGGAGATGTGCGCCAAGCAGATGAATGTGGCAAGAACCACTATCCAAGGAATATATGAGGTGGCAAGGAAAAAGATCGCCGACTGCCTGGTATACGGCAAGGTGCTGCTGATCGAAGGGGGAGAGTACCTGCTCTGTGATCAGGACCACCCCTCCTGTTCAAATGAACGGGTCTGTAGGCATCGCCGAGGACAGAATAGAAGAGGCGAGTAGCACCCTGCTGAAAAACACTCGCCATCACTATATATAATATCACGAACCTAATTGGAGGAATTTTATGATCATTGCAATCCCATCAGACAAAGATAGTCTTGATTCTGCCGTATGTGTCTCTTTTGGACGCGCACCTTTTTATTGTCTCTACAATACAGAGACCGAGCAGAGCACGTTTTTAGTAAACAGTGCAGCTGACAGCCCAGGAGGAGCCGGTATCAAGGCAGCTCAGCTTCTGGTGGACAACAAGGTAAACATCCTGGTTACCGTTCGCTGTGGAGAGAATGCTGCAAAGGTCTTGCAACCTGCAGGTATTGAGCTGTTCAAGGCCTTGAACCTCAGCGTTGCCGACAATATTGCCGCCCACAAACAGCAAAAGCTAGAGCCTCTCAAGGAGGTCCATGCGGGGTACCACAATGTCCAGTGACCCTACGATCGCCATCCTCAGCGGCAAGGGAGGCACAGGTAAGACTCTGCTCGCTGTCAACCTTGCCTCGGTTGCCAAAGCGGCGACGTATATCGACTGTGATGTCGAGGAGCCGAACGGGAACCTCTTCTTCAACCCCACCAAGGAGCTGGAGAAGCTGGTCACCGTAAAGAAGCCTGTTGTCGATGACGCCTTGTGCGACGGATGTCACAAATGCGTGGACTTCTGCGCCTTCAATGCCCTCGCCCTCATAGGCAACCGCCTGATGATCTTTGATGAGATCTGCCACAGCTGCGGCGGATGCCTCTACGTCTGTCCTCAGAAGGCTCTCACCGAACAGGACAGGGCTATAGGGGAGTTGAGCGTAGGGCGGTCGGGCTCTGTACGAAGCATATCCGGCTCCATGCACATTGGAGAGAGCACAGGGGTTCCTATCATCGAGGAGCTGCTCACCCATAAGGGCGAGGACCTGACCATCATAGATGCTCCCCCCGGAAGCAGCTGCCTTGTCACCGAAAGTGTCCGCCTGGCTGACTTTTGTATCTTGATAGCAGAACCCACCATCTTTGGTGCTCACAACCTTGCGATGGTGCACGAGCTGGTCACCCTGCTTGGCAAACCCCATGCTGTGGTTCTGAACAAGATCATGGAAGGAAAGAACCCCTCTGAGGAGTTCTGCATCAAAAACAATATACCCATCATCGGAAGGATTCCTTTTGACAAGAAGCTGGGTACAATGAACTCGGTTGGGAAGATAGTTACCCGTGAAGATGATCACTACCATGAGCTTTTCTCCTCAATCCTGGAAAAAGTCCTCGAGGAGGTACGCCTGTGAAACAACTATTGATACTCAGCGGCAAGGGTGGGACAGGAAAGACCACCATCGCCAGTGCCTTCATCAAGCTTGCCCAAGCCAAGGCATATGCCGACTGTGACGTCGACGCCCCTAACCTCCACCTGGTCATGGACCCATTCCCTACAGAGAAGATCAGCGACTACTTCGGCCTCGATAAGGCGGTGATAGATCCCGAGCTCTGTACCAACTGTGGCATCTGCAACGATGTATGTCGTTTTAATGCGATTGAGGTTGAGGAAGGGCAACATATCGTTGATGCAATCTCGTGTGAGGGGTGTACGCTTTGTGCATACCTCTGTCCGGAGAAGGCCATCACCATGGTGAAGGCAAAGGCCGGGGAGCTCAAGCTCTACAGCGACAAAGATGCACACTTCTCCACCGCAACCCTTGCTATGGGCAGCGGCACATCGGGACTGCTGGTCACCCAGGTGAAGAACCAGCTCAAGAGCGTGGCCCTGGAGACCGAGTTTGCCATCATCGACGGCTCGCCTGGCATCGGGTGCCCGGTCATCGCCTCCCTTACCGGAGCGGACCTCGCCCTCATTGTAGCCGAGCCCTCCATCTCAGGATTCAGCGACATGAAGCGGATCATCCTGACAGCCGCAAAGCTGGGGGTGCCCATCGCAGTCTGTGTCAATAAAAGTGACACCAACGACGAGCTCACTGCCAAGATAGAGTCCTTTTGCTGGAAGGAGGGGATTTTCTTTGTAGGAAAGATACCCTTTGACCCGATAGCTATCCAAGCAGTCAATGAGGGTAAGACCGTCATCGACTACCCTTGTACAAGCGGAACAGCAACCCGGGAAGTCTATGCAAAGACCTTGCAGAAGCTCAAGGAGACAGTACGAAGATGAAGATAACAGCCCTTGTAGAGAACACCTCGTGCAAAGAGGGAATCGGAGCCGAACACGGGCTCTCCCTCTTCATTAGAGCCAGGGAGAAGACAATCCTCTTTGATACCGGATGCTCCTCTCTGTTTGCAAAGAATGCCGAGGCCCTTCAGGTCGACCTCACCGAGGTCGACCTGGCTGTCCTCTCCCATGGTCACTATGACCATGGTGGCGGAATCAAGACATTCCTAAGCAGGAACAATAAAGCTCCACTTTACTTGAGAAAAGCGGCATTTGGTCCCCTTTACTCCGAGCGGGAGGGCGGTGAGTACGGCTTCATCGGCATTGATGAAGACCTTATCACCAACAACCGCGTCATCTTCACAGGAAAGGAGACCCCCCTCGGGGAGGGCATCTCCCTTTTCTCCAACGTCAAGGGCGAACGCTTCTTCCCCACAGGGAACAAGAGCCTGTTCAAGAAGACGGAGGATGGCTATATCCAAGACGACTTCTCCCACGAGCAGAACCTTGTCATCAAGGAAGATGGGGTGAGCCTGTTGGTAAGCGGGTGCTCCCATAGGGGCATCGTCAATATAGTGGACCACTTCCACCATCTTTTCGGCCACTACCCCACCCACGTCATAGGAGGCTTCCATCTCTACAACCACAGGACAGGAAAGCCCGAAAGCAAGGAGACCTTGGCCCAGATAGCCCAGGCCCTGCTCAAAAGCGGGGCAACCTACTACACCTGCCACTGCACAGGAGAGGAAAACTACGACGTCTTGCGTACCTTGATGGGCGAGAAGGTCGAGTATCTCGCTGGCGGAAGGACACTTACCTTGGAGGTGCCAGAATGAATAACGGGAAAGAGGAGTTTGACTTTCGAGCACACCCTCACAAACTGAGCAATATTGCTCACATCATAGCAGTGGTCAGCGGCAAGGGCGGGGTCGGCAAGTCTTTGGTAACCTCCATGCTTGCCACCACCATGCAGAAGAAGGGGTACAAGTGTGCCATCCTCGATGCAGACATAACAGGGCCCTCCATCCCCAAGGCCTTTGGCCTGACAAAGAAGGCGACAGGGGAAGAAGGCTCCATTATGCCCGAGATCACAGAGACCGGCATCAAGGTGATGTCCATCAACATGCTGCTGGAGGATGAGGGGCAGGCAGTCGTCTGGAGAGGCCCCCTTATCGCCAATGCTGTGAAGATGTTCTACACCGACGTCATGTGGGGGGAGCTGGACTACTTGTTCATCGATATGCCCCCGGGAACAGGAGATGTCCCCTTGACCGTATTCCAGTCCCTGCCTGTCGATGGTATTGTGATGGTCACCTCCCCTCAGGAGCTGGTCTCCATGATAGTCTCCAAGGCGGTGAACATGGCAGAGCTGATGAACATCCCCATCCTGGGGTTGGTGGAGAACCTCTCCTACTTCCTCTGTCCTGACAACAATATTAAGTACAATGTCTTCGGCGATAGCCATATTGAGGCGATAGCTGAAAAACATCATCTCGAAGTATTGGCTAAGATGCCCATAGACCCTAAAATCAGTGAGGCTTGTGATAGGGGCCTCATAGAACAATATGATGTTCCCCATCTGGAGAACGTAGCGAAAAAACTAGAAAACTTGGAGTAACCTATGTTGAAAATTGCAGTAGCGAGCGACAACAAATCAGTATCGGGCCACTTTGGCCATTGTCAGACCTTTGAGATCTTCGAAACCGAGAAGGGTGCGATCCTCAGTGAAACTTCAGTAGCCAACCCCGGGCACAAGCCTGGCTTCCTGCCCAACTTCCTCAACGATATGGGAGTGAACGTCATCATCAGCGGTGGTATGGGTGGCGGTGCTGTTGAAATCTTCAACGAGCACAACATCGAGGTCATCGTAGGAGCCAAGGGCACAGCCAAGGATATGGCAACTGCCTACCTCAAGGGGGAACTGAAGAGCACCGGCAGCGTATGCCACGAGCACAATCACCCTGACGAGTAAAAAGGTATTGACTGCTGAATGGCAAGAGGCTGTTCCATGAGATTGGAACAGCCTCTTGCTTTGTATTGGTGTTTTTTTTTCGTTTTACCTCTGTTCTCTACGAGCATTGCTCGCTCTAGCGAGAGGCTACGCCCCTCTTGGCAGAGCCTTCATGTACAGACCCTATAAGCGTCAGCTTGCTAGGCTCGCCCTTCTGCCAAGCCTGGGGCTTCTCGACCTGGAAGGAGGAGTACGTAATGCCGCACTCCCTTGCAAAGGTGAGGCAGTCTTCCATGCTGTCGTTCACATGGGCTGGATTATGGGCATCACTGTTGCACAGCACCTTCAGCGGGGTCTCGGCAGCAAGCTTCCAGAACTCATGGTGGGGGTAGGCATATCTTTTCCCATAGGACGTTCTGACAAGGCCCTTACGCATCCCGTTGCCGTTGATCTCCAAGGCAACATCATTGGCGATGGCGCACGCTATGATATCCTTTGAACAGGCGATTGTTTCCTCGTCCCAAGCGCGGTAGGAGTGACAGAATACATCAGGGTGTGCGCCAAAAAGGAAGTGCCCGCTCTCAATGCCCTCAAGATAGAGCTTTGTATAGGCAAAGAGATCCTCCTTGGTGATGGGGTTCCAGAATATGGAGTACTCATCATCAATGGCCAACGAGAGGTCATGGACTGCAAAGAAGAGGTAGTCGCACTCCTGCCCCAGCTCCTGGAAATAGGAGTCATACTGGGGAAGATAGTCGCACTCAAAGCCACGCAGGATCTCCAGGCGTCCTCTGTATTCCTCTTTGGCCTGGATGCAGTCCCGGTTGTAGGAGTCCAGCATCGAGTAGGCCATGCGGCTTCCTCTCCACCGGTTATCAGGTACTGGGCAGTGTTCGCTCATGCCCAGCAGTTGTAATCCCTGCTCTAGGCCCTCTTGGGCATACTCGGCGACTTCGCCGAATCCGTGGCCACAATAGTAGCTATGTGTATGGAGGTTAACCACCTCCTGGGTGTAGGTTTGTATATTCATAGGGTATCAATATATAGTATCAGATATTGGAGAGAATTATTCAACACGGGTTGAAAGAGAATTTGTGCAAGTAGCCGCTAAATAACGGATGAAGGCTAGAATAGGTCAGAGTGAGAACCAGTCCTAGTCAACACCAGTACTAAGAAGTCTTGTTCAATATGGTAAACAAGTAACCAATCAGGCTGGATATGGCATTCACGATGACCAGACCAATTACCTGATAAAGCATGGTCTCGATAGGTTTCTGGAAGTGGTATACCATCGGCAAGGAGACTGACTACCTGAGTAAGCCTCTGCATGTCAAAACCACGCTTCTGCATGAGTTTGACATCTTTTCGAAATCTGGTTGTTGGTTGAATCTCATATTTAGTCATGCAAAAGTTCATCAAACAGAGATTTTACATCATGATAACCTTTTCCTTTAGGTTCTCTAGCAAGAGATTCAGCTTCCCACATTGCCTTGACTGTTTCTTTATTAGGAATATCCAGAGAGATTTCGAAAGGGATACGGCCTTGCCGTACAACCTGACGAGCAAACATATTTACAGCCGTCGACATATTAAGACCCAATTCAGAAACAACTTCTTCCATCTGGGATTTGAGTTGTTTGTCCATACGGATATTTAAGTTAGAAGTTTCTTTCATTTTTCACCTCATGCATAAAATATAGCAGAAATTGAGTAAAATAACAACACAAAGTCATTACAAATCTTGTACACTGTCATAATAAATGGAGTGAACGAGAATTGACAGCAAGGCAAAACCTAGTGCCTTACCACGACCCCAACAGGAAATCAGTAATATGCTGGTGAACTATGCCACTCCTATTCCTTAGGATGGGATCCATGCTGACCACATACTTTGGATGGTTGTCTTGTATTGATTCAAGGACACTGAACTCCCGATCTGCTGTTTCTGGGGAGGCTAGCAGGTAAGATACCTGCACATATATCTTTTTTTCTTGCTTCATTCCAACAAAATCAACCTCACGAGTATTCTGTTTCCCTACCCTTACGGTAAAACCACGCCTAAGCAATTCCTGACAGACAATATTCTCCAAGGTTTGATGTATGGTAGCACTACCTGAACCCAACAGTGCTTCTCGGAAACCATGGTCGGTTAGGTATATCTTCTCCTGGAACTTCAACAGAGCCTTACCCTCAATGTCATATCGTGGAATGCTATGGAATAAGAATACCAGCTTACCCTACTCGATATAGCAGCACAGGGTTTTCATGGATAAGGCAAGACCAAGGCTATGCAGATGATCCACTAGGCCTTTTACAGAGAAAATGTTCCGCATATTGTTTCCAGTTCAAGGATAATGGGACAGGATTAACCTGTTCTTAAGTATGCAGATAGGGCTAGCCACCCTAAGGTTGACTAGCCCTAAAAGCTTGAGACAAACAGATAGTAAAGAAGTCTAGAAGATTACTTTGACAAAGAACTACGTTATCTCATTATATTCACCTTCATAATCAGCACCGAAAGCTCTGGTAGTGCCATCGTCCAGGAATACGATGGTATGTCGGTAGGCAACATCAAAAGTCTTTACTCCGGAAATATCGGGAACCTGAGTAAAGGTATCTCGATCGTCAGTATCCCCAAGGCCAAGCTCTCCTTCCCAATTATCCCCTGTTGCCCACAAGGTACCATCAGTTTTGAGAATCATGGAGTGGTATTCTGAAATAGCTACGGCCTTTACGTCAGTAATATCGGTAGCCTTAGTAAAACTATATGCATCATTTTCATCTCCCAAACCGAGTCCGCCATCTCCATTATATCCTGCAGCCCAAAC